>PKYG01000142.1:38199-42791 GCA_003132585.1 Actinomycetota bacterium | reverse complement strand
AGATCGCTCTGGCGATAGCCCGAGAGCTCGTAGTCGAGCGAGGCGTACCCTTTGGTGCGCGACTTCAACTGGTCGAAGAAGTCGAGCACGATCTCCGAGAGCGGCACTTGGTAGTGCATCTGCACGCGTTCGGGCGAGAGGTACTGCATGTCGACAAAATCGGCGCGGCGCCCCTGGCAGAGGTCCATGATCGTGCCGACGAACTCCGTCGGCACGAGCACGCTGGCACGCACATATGGCTCCTCGACATGATCGATGACGCCCTCGTCGGGCATCTCCGCCGGATTGCGCACGATCACCGCCTCGCCGCTCGTGACAATCGCGTGGTACTCGACGTTGGGCGTCGTCGCGAGCAGCTCGAGGTCGTACTCGCGCTCGAGGCGCTCGCGGATGATGTCCATGTGCAGCAGCCCCAGGAACCCGCAGCGGAACCCGAACCCGAGCGCCCTTGAGCTCTCGGGCTCGTAGGCGAGCGACGCGTCATTGAGCGCCAGCTTCTCGAGCGCGTCGCGCAGCTCGTCGTACTTGTCGCCCTCGGTCGGGAACAACCCGCAGAAGACCATCGGCTGTACGACGCGATAGCCGGGCAGCCGTTCGGCAGCCCGACGCTTGTGCGTCACGATCGTGTCGCCGACGCGCACCTGGGCCACGTCCTTGACGCCGGTGATGATATAGCCGACCTCACCGATGGCGAGACGCTTGTCGGCCACCATTTCGGGGCCGAAGTGCCCGAGCTCCTCGATCTCGGCCGTCTGCCCCGTGCCCAACATGTCCACTTGCTCGCGCACGTTGAAGGCGCCGTCGACCACGCGTACGTATGCGATCACGCCGCGGTACTGGTCGTAGACGGAGTCGAAGATGAGCGCCCGCGGCGCCCCCTCCGGGTCGCCCGCGGGCGCCGGCGTACGCTGCACGATCGCTTCGAGCACGTCGACGACGCCCTCGCCCGTCTTGGCGCTGATCCGCAGGATCTCCTCCGGCGTGGCCCCGGTGAGTTCGTGCACTTCAAGCTCCGCCTCGGGCACGTTCACGGCCGGCAGGTCGATCTTGTTGAGCACCGGGATGATCTCCAGGTCGTTGTCGATCGCGAGGAATGCATTGGCCACCGTCTGTGCCTCCACGCCCTGGGCGGCATCGACGACGAGCACGGCACTCTCGCAAGCGGCCAGGCTGCGCGAGACCTCGTACGTAAAGTCGACGTGGCCGGGCGTGTCGATCAGGTTGAGCTGGTACTGCTGCCCGTCGCGCGCCGTGTAGGCGATGCGCACCGCCTGCGCCTTGATCGTGATCCCGCGCTCGCGCTCGAGATCCATCTTGTCGAGGATCTGTTCCTTCATGTCGCGCGGGTCGATGGTGCCGGTGATCTCGAGGATGCGGTCGGCCAAGGTCGACTTGCCGTGGTCGATGTGGGCGATGATGGAGAAGTTGCGGATGTGGGCGAGATCGGTCATCGCTGGGTCTGTCGGTTCATATGTGCAGTGTCCCAGTGCCGGACACGGCTGGCAAGCCGCACGCGGCGACGCCATGGGGCCGCGAACTTGCCCGCGTCTCGCGGCCTGTGCTAGCATACGGCGCCTGGACGACGTGAGTCCGTCTCTTCGAGCGAAGGAACCTCGTGCCCAACATCAAGCAGCAAGAGAAGCGCATGCGCCTCGCCACCCGGCAACGCCTGCGTAACCGCCAGGTCAAGTCGACGATCAAGACGCTCTTCAAGAAGCTCGACGCCGACGTCGGCAGCAACGACCGCGACAGCGCACTGACGCTCGCCACCGAGCTCACCAAGAGCATCGACAAGGCCGCCGCCGCGGGCGTCATCCACAAGAACAACGCGGCCCGCAAGAAGAGCCGCGTCGCGCGCACCCTCGCCCGCCTCTCCTAGCGCCGCGGCGAACCCTCTCCACGCAGTCGACGGTCGCTGCGACGGCCACCATTCGGCTGCGCCTACCGACCGCCGATGAGCTGCGCCAGTGCCATCTCGAGCACGAGCTCCGGCTCCACCTGAGCCTTGCCCTTCATCCCCGCCTCGGCGTCGGCCAATGTAATGAGCGCGCGACCCAGCGACCTGCGGTCGAAGTTCGCGCGCTGCTCGAGGAGCTTCTTCGCAGTGAATGGGTGTACGCCGATCGTCTTAGCCACCTCCGCCGCAGGCATCGCCGGCGGCACCTCCGCGGCGGCCACCAGCTGCCGCGTGTGCCGGAGCAGCGCGTAGAACACCTCCAAGGCGGTCGCGCCGCCGGCGTAGAGCGTCTCGAGGCAGCGGAAGGCGGCGCGCACGTCGCGCCGCCCGACGGCATCGGTGAGCTCGAAGATGCGCGCCTCGCTGGTCGCCGTGCAGACCGCGTCGATGTCGTCCGGCGTGACGCTGCCACCGCGCGTGTAGGCCGCCAACTTGTCGAGCTCAGTCTCGGCACGGTCGGGATCTTCGCCGACGAGCGCGACGAAGTGCCGGATCGCGCTCGTCGGCATCTCCATCCTGCGCGCCTTCGCGCGCACGCGCACCCAATCGATCAGCTCGGCCCGCTTGGGCACGTCGTAGCGCAGCACCTGCTGCTGCTTCTCGAGCGCTTTGGTGAGCCGCTCCGTCTTGGCGAACGTGTCGCCGACGAGCGCGATGCACGTTGCCGGCGCCGGATCCTTGAGGTACTCGAGCAGCCGCTCGCGATCGGCCGCCGGCCACTTGTCCGCACCGTTGACCAACAGGAGCCGCGTACCGAAGGCGAAAGCGGCGGTGTCGGCGGCCGTGAGCACCTCGGCGACCCGCTGGCTGCGGCCGTCGAAGACGGCCACATTGAGATCGCTGCCCGACTCGGCGACGACGCGCTGCCGCAGACGCATGGCGGCGCGCCGCACCTTCGGNNCGGCCCGTCGCATCGATACGATTGGCGAGTATGACTCTCCTGATCACGTCAATGCCCTGCGCGGCGACCGACATGAAGACGGCGATCCCCATCCTCATCGTCGTCGCGATAGTTGAACTCACGTTGATCGTCCTCGCCATCGTCGACCTCGACCGCAGACCCGCCGTGACCTTCGATCGCAAGTGGCTCTGGGTGCTCGTGATCGTGCTGTTCGGCGTCATCGGCCCCGTGGTCTACTTCGCGATCGGGCGCCAGGAGGCGGCTGCCGCAGAGGAGGCGGCCGGCGAGCGCAGCGCGCCCGCCGCCGATCGTGCCACGGCAGCCGCCGACGTACTCTATGGCGCTCGCGAAGAAAGCGCGAACGCTTCGTCGGACGAGGTCCGCAAAGGATGACCGCAGAGCCGGCCGTCGCAATCAGCGGCCTCACCAAGGCGTACGGCGCCAACCTCGCTCTCGACCGCGTCGACCTGACCGTGCCCGAGGGGTCGGTCTTCGGATTCCTCGGCCCCAACGGGGCGGGCAAGACAACGACGCTGCGCATCCTCGCCGGTCTCACGCATCCCACCGCCGGTCGCGCCAAGATCCTCGGCCACGACGTCGTCACCGCCACCAACGAAGTGCGCGCGCTGATCGGCTATCTGCCCGACGTTCCCGGCTTCTACAAATGGATGACCGCGAGCGAGTTCCTGACGTTCGCGGGCAGCCTGTTCGCCATCGACGGAGCAGTGCTCAAGGAGCGGGTCGCCGTGCTCCTCGAACTCGCCGGTCTGGGCGATGTGACGACTCGCATCGGCGGGTATTCGCGGGGCATGAAGCAGCGCCTCGGCGTCGCTCAGGCGCTCATCAACGCCCCGCGACTTCTCCTGCTCGACGAGCCCACGAGCGCGCTCGATCCCATCGGCCGCAAGGAGGTGCTCGACATGATCGCCTCGCTTGCCGGCCGCACGACCGTGTTCTTCTCGACGCATATCCTCTCCGACGTGGAGCGCGTGTGCGACACGATCGCGATCCTCAATCGCGGTCGCGTCGTGCGTCAGGCAGGCATTGACGAACTCAGAGCCGGACACGAAGGCGGTCATCGGGTGATCGTCGCGGTCGACGATCCGCGCGCGCTGCGAGAGGCCGTCATGTCGGCGACGTGGGCCACTCTGGTAGAGCCCCTTGCCGACGGCAGCCTGCGCATCTCGGTGACCGATCTCGCCGCGGCGCAGCGGGCGATCCCCGCCGCGGTCGCCGCCGCAGGTCTCTGCCTGCAGCGGATGGAGGTCGACGAAGTCAGCCTCGAAGAGGTCTTCGTCGACCTCGTCGAAGGCGGCGGCGAGTGAACGGCTTCGCCGCCTTCTTAAAGAAAGAGATGCGCGAGATACGCCACACGTGGCGTCTTTGGGTCGTGCCGGGCATCCTCGTCTTCGTCGGGCTGACGACACCCATTCTCACGGCGGCGACGCCGGCGCTGCTCAGGGCGACCGCCAAGTCGACGCCCGGCGTCGTGATCAAGTTCCCACCGGCGATCGCCCGCGACTCGTACCTGCAATTCGTCGGTAACCTCGAGCAGATGGTGCTCATCGCCCTGGTGATCACCGGCGCCGCGTTGATCGCCGGCGAGCGCCGTTCAGGAACGATCGCCCTCGTGCTGACGAAGCCGGTGTCGCGAACCGGCTTCGTAATCGCCAAGGGCTTGTCTGAGCTGGCGCTGCTTGCCGCGGCAACCGTGCTCGGCACGGCGATCTGCAT
>PKYG01000142.1:12858-38142 GCA_003132585.1 Actinomycetota bacterium | reverse complement strand
GACCACTCGCCGACCGGCCTCTTGACGGCATCGTCACGGCTGCTCAAGCACGAGTCGGCGGCGCTTGCCTGGCCGTTGGCGACGACGATCGTGCTCGGTGCGGTGTTTCTCGCCGGCGCCGTGTGGCGCTTTCGCTCGCGCGAGCTGTAGCCTCGGCGATCGGTATCGCCGCGCTGTCAACGACCGCTGATCTCTTCACCCACACTGAATCCACCGCCGGCGGCGGTCACGACGACTTCGCCGCATAAGTCCGTGCGCAGGCACGGCACGCCGTCGGTGGCGACGAGATCGAGCATCTCCGCGGTCGGGTGGCCGAAGCGGTTGCCCTGCCCCACGGAGATCACCGCCAGTGACGGGTGCAGCGCCTGCAGCAGCGGCAGGTCGAGGCCACCGGCGCTGCCGTGGTGCGGCAGCTCCACGACCGACACCGCCGGCAGATTTAGGTCGGCGAGCACGGGACCCTCTGTGTCACCCGTCACGAGCGCTCGGACGCCGCCGAGTTCGACGAGAACAACGAGCGCACAGTCATTCTCGCCCTGGTTACCACCCTCACTACCAGCGTGCGTAGGAAGCACTCTGATCGAGTAGCCCGAGCCCGCCATGATCAGCGGCACCGTGCAGCGAGTGACATGACAACCGGCGGCGGCAAGCTGCGCGCTGAGGCCGTCGAGCGCGGCCGACGGCGTCGGTGGCCGCGGCAGCAGTGCCGCACCGATCGGCACGTGGCCGATCACGTCGCTCAGCCCGGCGACATGGTCGGCGTGGCCGTGCGAGAGCACGAGCAGGTCGATCGCCTTCACGCCGTGCGCGCGAAGGGTCGCGCCCAGGGGCATCGGGCCCGCGTCGATGAGGATCGTCGGCCCATCGGGGACCTGAACGAGCGTGGCGGCGCCCTCACCGACATCGAGGAAGGTGACGGTCGGGCCGCTCGGCGCCTTGGCCGGCAGCGGTGTGAGCGCGAGCACTGCGGCGACGATCAGCGCCGTGGCGGGCACGAGCGCAGCGAGGTGCGCGCGGGCGTGGGCTTGCAAGCCCACGCCCGCGCGCACCGCCGCCCGCCACACCACGAACGCCTCGATGAGCAGAGCGCCTATCAACGCCATGCCGAGCGTCAACCCATGCCACTCGACGACCGCAAACGAGAGGTTGCCGAACCAGTGCGCGACGGTCATCAGGAAGCCGATGAAGAGGCCCCCGAGGATGTTGAGCGGCACGCAGAGCACCGGCGCGGCAAAGCCGACGAGCACGGAGAGCATGCCAAAGAACATGATCGGGCCGAGCACGAAACCGCCGACGACGTTGGCGGGCACCGAGACGGCAGATGCGGTGCCGAAGACGAGCATCGAGACCGGCGCTGTGGCGAGACTGGCCGCCGTCGTAACGCCGACCTGCTCGGCGATGCTTTGCGGCAGGAACCCGGCCAGCTCGGTCAGCGGCCGCGCGATGATCAGCAGTCCGGCGACGGCCGCAAACGAGAGCTGGAAGCTGACGTCATAGAGCGTATTCGGGTTGACGGTGAGCAGCCACGCGCCCGGCGCCAGCCACAGCAGCCAGCCGTCCGACGGGCGCGAGGCAAGGATCGCCACCAACCCGAGCAGCCCCGCCACGCCGGCACGCACGATCGACGGCGATGCGCCGGTGACGACCACGTACGCGGCGACGATCGGCGCCAACGCCAGCGTACGCGCCGTGCGCGGCACACCTAGCGCAAGCAGTGCGAACGACCACGTGCTGCAGAGCAGCACGACGTTCTCTCCCGAGACGGCCATGATGTGCAGCAGGCCGCTGCGACGAAAGTCGGAGATCGCGCCGTCGTCGACACCTTCGGCGTCGCCGAGCACCATGCCCTCGAGCACCTCGCGCACCGGCGGACGCAGGCCCCGGCGAAGATGGGCGCGAGCGGCGATGCGCAGCCGATCGGTGAAGCCGGCGAGGCCTCCGCGGCGACCGGTGACCTCGAGCATGCTGAGCGGCGCGGCGAGCGCCACGTGTTCGCCGCGCCGCTCGAGATACTGCGCGTAGTCGAAGGCTCCACGGACCGGAACGGGCAGCGGCTCGACCAACACCGCCGGCAAGTGGATGGTCGTGCCCTCGACGAGCGCGCCGCACGGGTCGATCGTCGGCGGCGCCTGCCCGCCGAGGCTGAGCGAGATATGCGCCGCCTCGGCTATCGGCCGGCCGTCGATCGCCGTGACCCTCACCGGCAGGCTGAGCTTGGTGCCGCTCATGCGCGGCAGATCGGTAAGCGTGGCGTCGATCGCCGCCGTGCGACCCAACGACGCCGCCAAAGCACTCCGTGAGAGATGCTGCAAGCGCATTTGACCGACAGCGAGGCCGGCGCAGATGAAGAGCGTCGCCACCAATATGGCGGCGACCACCTGCCGTGAACGGCGGACTGCCTCAGCGGATGCTTCTTCTCCGCGCTGCCCCGCGACGCCGGCGGCGACGAGGAGCACGAGGATCGCCGAGATCAGCGCATGCAGCGAGCAGTGCACGCCGAGCGACAGGCACAGACCCAGGCAGTAGCCGCCGAGCAGCACATGGACGACGGTGAGTCGGCGCACGGTGTCCCTACGGGTCAGACGCTGACGTGATCTTTGAGCGCGGCGAAGCGGACATCGCCGATACCGGGGATGTTCTTCAGCTCGTCGATCGACTTGAACCCGCCGTTGGCGGTGCGATAGTCGATGATCTTCTGCGCCGTGGAGGGGCCGACTCCCTGCAGGGTGTCGAGCTCTTCGGCGCTCGCTGTGTTGAGGTTGACCACGGCCGAAGGAGCGCCCGCGGCGGCGGCGCCCGTCGCATCCACGCTCGGCGTGACCGCCGCCCCTCGTTCGGGCACGATCACCTGCTGCCCGTCCGTGACCCTGGCGGCCAGGTTCACGGCGCCCAATTCGGCGTGCGCACCGGCGCCGCCCGCGGCGGCGATCGCATCTGCGATCCGCGCCCCCTGGTCGAGAGTGTAAACACCGGGCTTGTGCACGGCGCCGCACACATAGACGACGACCGGCGGCGGCGCCGTTGGGCCGGTGGAGGCTGCCGCCGACGTCACCGGAGATGGCGCGGCGACCAGCTGCACCGGGCCCGTCGCCGCGCCCGCCCTGCTGCCGGCCATCGCACGCACGCCGACGGCGGCGACGACAACGGCGATCGCCGCGTACGCGTAAAGCTGCTTGCGAGGAATGTTCATGCGCGCCTCCGCTCGCCGGTCAGTCGGACACGACGTGTCCGTTGACCAACGACTCTAGAGACGCGCCTTCACAGTGTCATCGGCCCTGACGGCCGGTACGGAGGGTTCACAAGTGATACTGCGGCCTAGCTGACGACGAAGTTGACCAGCTTGCCGGGCACGTAGATCTCCTTGACGATCTGCTTACTCTCGAGGAACCGGTGCGTGTTGGCGGCGCCGCGCGCCTCTGCCAGCACATCGTCCTTCTCCGCCTCGACCGACACCACGAGCCGGTCACGAAGCTTGCCGTTGACCTGCACGACCACGGTGACGACCGCGTCGGCGGCCAGCTCCTCGTCCCACGTCGGCCAGCTCACGTCGAGCACCGAGCCGCCGGCGCCCAGCATGTGCCAGACCTCCTCGGCGATATGCGGCGCCGCCGGCGCCAGCAACAGGCTGAAGCTACTCAGCACTTCCCGCCACTGTGCCAGAGTGAGCGCACCGCGCGCTCCGGTCCACGTGTCGACGATCTCGTTCTGCGCCTCCATCATCGTCGACACGACGGTGTTGAAGCGGAACGCCTGCATGTCGTTCGTGACCTTGCGCACCGTCTTGTGCAGCGTGCGCAGGACCTGCCGCCCGCGCTCCTCATCGTCCTCGTCACCGGGAACGCCTGAGCCGCTGGCCGCGATCACCTCGCAGGCGAAGTTCCAATAGCGCCCGAGGAAGCGAGAGCACCCCTGAACGCCGCGATCGTTCCAGGCGACCGCTTGCTCGAATGGCGCGATGAACAATTCGTAGACCCGCAGACTGTCGGCGCCGTAGCGCTCGACGACGCTGTCCGGAGTGACCACGTTGCCCTTCGATTTGCTCATCTTCTGGCCGTCTTCGGCGAGGATCATGCCCTGGTTGCGCAGCGTGGTGTACGGCTCGTCGAATCCGACATGGCCGGCGTCGTAGAGCACCTTGGTGAAGAAGCGTGCGTAGAGCAGGTGCATGACGGCGTGCTCGGCGCCGCCGACGTACATGTCGACCGGCAGCCAGTAGTCGACGGCGGCGCGGTCGAAGGCTGCCGTGGCGTAGCGCGGGGACGGGTAGCGCAGGTGGTACCACGACGAGCACAGGAACGTGTCCATCGTGTCGGTCTCGCGCCGCGCGTGACCGCCGCACGTCGGACACGTGGTCGTGACGAACGCCTCGCTCCGTGCCAACGGCGACTTCGCGTCACCGGTCGGCTGATAGTCCTCGACCTCGGGGAGCAGCACGGGCAACTGGTCGGCCGGCACCGGCACGATGCCGCAGGCGTCGCAGTAGACGATCGGGATCGGCACGCCCCAGTACCGCTGGCGCGAGATGAGCCAGTCGCGCAGCTTGAAGTTGATCTTCTTACCGGCGAGGCCGCGCTCGCCGAGCCAGTCCACGATCGCATCGAAGGCCGCGCCCGGCGCCGCCATGCCGTCGAATCGGCCCGAGTTGACCATGAAACCGTCGCCGGTGTAGGCCTCGGCAAGCGTGCCCTGGGCGCCGTCGGGCGGCGCGATGACCTCGATGATCGGCAGCTCGAACAGCATCGCGAACTGGAAGTCGCGCTCGTCGTGCGCCGGCACCGCCATGATCGCGCCGGTCCCGTAGCCCATCAGCACGTAGTCGCTGATCCAGATCGGGATCTCCTCGCTGTTGACCGGATTGACCGCATAGGCGCCGATGAACACGCCGGTCTTCTCCTTCTCGGTGGAGAGTCGCTCGATCTCACTCTCGCGCCGTGCGATGGCCTGGTAGGCATTGACGGCGGCGCGCTGCTTGTCGTTCGTCAGTCCGTCGACCAAAGGATGCTCCGGCGCCAGTACCATGTACGTGGCGCCGAAAAGCGTGTCCGGACGAGTCGTGAACACCGTCAGAGCGTCGGCGCGGCCGACCAGCGGAAAGTCGACCTCGGCGCCCTCGCTGCGGCCGATCCAGTTGGTCTGCATCAGCTTGATCTTCTCGGGCCAGTTGATCGTCGCCAGGTCGTCGAGCAGGCGCTGGGCGTACTCCGTGATGCCGAAGTACCACTGCTCGAGGTCGACCTTGCTCACGTCGCTGCCGCAGCGCCAGCACTTGCCCTGTTCGACCTGCTCGTTGGCGAGAATCGTCTTGTCGACCGGGCACCACCACTGCGCGCCGGTGCCGCGATACGCCAACCCGCGCTCGTACATGAGTAGGAAGAACCATTGGGTCCAGCGGTAGTAGTCGGGGTCGATCGAGCTGATCTCGCGTGACCAGTCGAAGGAGAGGCCGATCAGGTCCATCTGTCGGCGGTAGGTGGTGATATTGGCCTCCGTAGCGATGCGCGGATGCACGCCCATCTTGATCGCGTAGTTCTCCGCTGGCAGCCCGAACGCGTCCCAGCCCATCGGGTGCAGGACGTTGTAGCCACGCATGCGATAGAAGCGCGAGATCGCGTCGGTGGGCACGTAGTTGCGGCAGTGACCGACGGAGAGGCCGTCGCCGGAGGGATACGGGAAGAAGTCGAGGCAGTAGAACTTGGGCTTGTCGGACGTGTCGGCGGTGCGATACGCATCGCGGGCGCGCCAGTCGGCTTGCCAGCGCGCCTCGATCTCGTGCGGGTCGTACCGTCGATCCATGCCGCTCCTTCTGTGCCTGCCCTGCCGGCCAGCGCCGGCTCCGCGCTCCCGGCAACGGCTGCCTATTATACCGGGCGCGCGCACTGCCGGTGAGCCGCCGAGGCGGCGGGACGGGAGGTGAGGCCGCCCTCCCGCAGCCTCGCCTCCCGTCCCGCCGCCCTCCTTCCGTCCCGCCGTCCACACGGTTCCGTTGCCCTCGTTGCATGGTATAATCCGTGCCTGCCGGCGGGTCCGCCGGCCCCCACGGTGGGGGTATAGCTCAGTTGGGAGAGCGTTTGGCTGGCAGCCAAAAGGTCACCGGTTCGAGCCCGGTTACCTCCACCACTTCTCTTCCGTCCACGCTGTCCGCGCACGGCCGCCGGATGCTGATGCTGCTCGTGTTCGTCGCCGGCACCGGTTCGATGGCGACCGAGATCGGCGCTTCCCGGCTCTTGGCGCCGTACTTCGGCTCCTCGACGATCGTCTGGGCCAACATCATCGGCTTGATCCTCGCCTCGCTTTCGCTCGGCTACGTGCTCGGCGGACGGCTGGCCGACCGCCGCCCCAGCTCTCCTGTGCTCGGCGCCGTGGTCCTCGCCGGCGCCCTGCTCGTCGCCGCCGTGCCATTCGCCGCGAGACCCTTCCTCGACCTGTCGGTGCGCGCCCTCGATGCGCTCTCCACCGGCGCGATGGTAGGCTCCTTCTTTGCCGCGCTGATCCTCTTCGCGCCGCCGGTCACGTTGCTCGGTATGGTCACCCCGTTCGCGATCCGTCTCGCCGTCACAGACGTTGCCGTTGCCGGTCGCGTCGCCGGTCGTGTCTTCGCACTGTCCACCGTCGGCAGCCTGCTCGGGACTTTCGTGCCCGCGCTCCTGACGATCCCACTGATCGGCACGCAGCGGACGCTGCTCGGCGCGGCGGCACTGATCGCGCTCGCAGCCGCGCCGCTCGTCGGCCGCCGCTGGCTGCTCGTCGCGCTTCTCCCGGCGGCGCTGCTCGCAGCGCCGCCGGGCCTGATCAAGCCGCGCGCCGACCTCGTGTTTGAGCGCGAATCGCGATACCAGTTCATCCAGGTCGTCGGCGACGCCGGGAGCCACTACCTGTATCTCAACGAGGGCTACGCCGTGCATTCCGAGTGGCACGCCGACTCCGTGCTCACCGGCGGCGAGTGGGACATGTTCCTCACCGCGCCGCCCCTGCTCGGCCACCCCGTCGAGCGGGTCGCGATCCTCGGCAACGCAGGCGGCACGACGGCGAGAGCGTTCGGTGTGTACTACCCGACCGCGACGATCGACGCCGTCGAGATCGACCCTGCGGTCACTGCCGCCGGCGACGCCTACTTCGGCCTCGGCGACAACCCTCAAGTGACGGTCCACACTGCCGACGCACGTCCCTTCCTCCGCGGCACCGACGAGCGGTATGACCTCATCCTCATCGACGCCTACCGCCAGCCGTACGTGCCGTTCTACCTCGCGACGCGGGAGTTCTTCGAGCTGTGCCGCCAGCGCCTGCGGCCGGGCGGTCTCGTCGCCCTGAACATTTCGACGGTGCCCGACGACCACCGCCTGGCGGGGGACATCGCCGGCACGTTGGCCAGCGTGTTCCCACAGGTCGTTACCTGGCAGGCGCTGCGCTTCAACCAGTTCGTCGTCGGCCTCGACGCGCCCGCGACGCCGGCTGTATTGCGGGCGCGCTTGCTGGCCGGGCCGCGGGCACTGCTACCGCTCACGCGGCTGTTCGCCGCCGACTACGCCGTCGCCGCCCCCGCGACGCGGCCCTGGACCGACGACCGCGCCCCGGTCGAGTGGATCACCGACCGCATGATCGTCGCCTATGCCGTGCGCGGCGCCGTCCAGCAGGAGGACCCGCTGCCCACGGCGCCGCGCCCCTGACCCGCAGGCACTGAACGGTGACAGTGCGCTGCCGCCGTGCGAGCGGGCCGCGCCGGGTTTAGCTCACGCCTCTGTCGGAGAATAACCGACCATGACGACGGCAGGCAGCTGCGCCGAATCTTGATGTGCGCAGCGGCGCATCTCGTGAGGAGGCGTGAGTGGACGACAAGCCGCAGTTCCGCGTCGAGCTCGAGAAGCCCCGCGACGATGCTGTCGTGGTTGTGCTCGAGGGCGAGATCGACATCTACTCCGCGCCGCGCTTCAAGGAAGTCCTCTTGCGAGGCATCGATGGCGGCGCGCACAGCATCGTCGTCGATTTGTCGAAGGTCACGTTCATCGACTCCACCGCTTTGGGCGTGCTCGTGAGCGGCGCGAAACGCGTCCGGCCCGAGAAAGGCACACTGGACATCGTGTGCAAGGACGAGAACATCACGCGGATATTCGAGATCACAGGTCTCGATCGCATCTTTGGCATCTACCCCACACGTGCGGAGGCATTGAAGGCGGCAACTCCGTAGTCGATCCGCAGGCGACCGCGATACTGCCGTCAAGGCAGGGCGGCCCCGGCTGAGGACGATCGGATCGGTTACCGGCAGGGGAGCGTAGGAGATGGAGTTTCGCAGCTCAAAGGCGCTACGCGGCCGCAGCCTCCACAGTGTGGCCGAGGACATGTTACGGACGAAGACATACGGAGCAGGACGGATCTGCAAGGTCGACGGGTGCGGCACCCGGCTCTCGGCATACAACCCGTCGGCCGTGTGCGCCCTGCATGGCGGCGGCTGGAAGGACGAGTTCCGGCGCACCACCCGCAAGGCCACGCAACGCGAAGAGATCACCCGCTTGTGCGCCTATGAGCCGTGCGGCCGCGAGTTCGTGACGTCGAACCCGGCCAAGAAGTACTGCAGCGATGCCTGTCGCATGAAGGCGTTCCAGGCGCGGGTGATGATGTCGCGGCGCGAGCAGACCGATTCCTCGTTGCAGAGCGCGCGCCGCGCCAGCTGACCGCGCCCGCACCGGGCGCGACCGGAGCGACGCCGAGCGCCCGCCTCAGCGCCTCACGGCGCGGCGGGCTGCAGCGGCTCCAGAGCCGGCGGTATCGCCGGCAGCCGGTCGTAGGCGACGGCGCTGACCGCGTCGTCGAGCGAGTCGTAGACCGGCACCAGGTTCGGGACCCCCACAAGCGTCAGAACGCGGCGTACGGCGCCCGTCGGCCGCGTCAGGATCAGCTCGCGGCGCTCGGCGCGCAGGCGGCGCGTCAGCGCGACAATGAAGCTGACGAAGCTCGAGTCGATGAAGGTCACGCCGCGCAGGTCGAAGACCTGATGGCGACGGTGATAGAACGGCCCGTACGTCTGCCGCAGGAACCGGTCGATCTCGGGCACGGTCTCCATGTCGTACTCCCCCTCAAGGAAGACGACGGGGATCGGCGCCTCGTGGCCGACGTGGCCGAGGCGCAGTCCGACCGGCGCCGACCAGATGACGGCGGAACGATGTCGCTGAGACGTCACGATGCCTCCCCCCGAAGAAGTGACACGTGCTCGGCTGATGCGAGATGAAACAGGTCTTGGTAGAGGTGAGCGGCAGGCTAGGTCATCGATCGCGCGCTGTAAAGAGGCGGGCAGGCAGTTTTGGGGCAGATTCGCGTCACCCTCTACGCAAGCCTTACGTGACCTCAACCTGCAGTTGAGAATGCTCCGCGGAGGTCGAGGGTCGCGCGCCAGCGACGGAGCGTCAACTCTTGGCGTCGCCGGCGCGGGCCGCCAGCCTGCGGTACTGGGGCTCGCGCTCCTTNNNNAGCGTCATCAGTGTGGTGTTGATCGAACGCGTCAGCGTCTCCCAGATCGAGCGGTTGACCATCGCGCCGTACGTCGTCCTGCTGCCGATCTTCGGCGCGTTCTCGCGGATGCGGTCGAAGACGATAACCGTGTCGTAGAGCGAGTAGCCGAGGATGGTCAGCACGGCGGCGACCGTGGCGGTGGTCACCTCGCGCCCCGTCAGCGAGTAGATGCCGACGACGACGAAGAGGTCGTGGAACTCGGCGAGGATGGCGCCGAGGGCGAACTTCCATTCGAAGCGGAAGGAGACGTAGCCGAGGATCAGGATGAGCGCCAGGATGCCGGCCTTCCACGATGAGGTGACGACCTGGCGCCCGAAGGTCGGGCCTACGGTCGACGACGAAAGGATCGGGCCGTTCTTGCCGTTGGCGATCGTGAAGGCATCGCCGAGCGCCTTTTCGAGCGCTTGTTCCTGTGCGGTAGAGAGCGTCGCCGTCTGGATCTGAAAGCCGTTCAGCCCACTGCCCGAGACGTTGGTGGCCGCCTGGACCTGAGCGTCGGGAAAGCCCTGAGCACTGGCGATCCCCCGCAGGCCGGTGACCGTCGCCGGCTTGCTGAAGGCGACGGTGATGCGCGTGCCCGTCTTGAACTCGAGGCCGACCTTGACGCCGTGGAGCGGATCGCCGCCGCCGCGAACGAAGAGGCTGGCGAGGCCGATGATGATGATCACGCCGGAGAGCGAGAACCACCACTTCTTGTGCCCCATGTAGTCGAACGTGTAAATGCCGCGCAGGGACTTCATCGCTATCTCCGCTTCTTCTTCTTCTTGCGCGACGCCGTGCTGCGGCCACCGCCGGACTTGGCGCCCGTCAGCGGCGCGGAAGGCATGGCGCCGGTCGTCCGCGCCGCTCGCGGGCCGCGAGCCGCGACGACCGGCTCGGGATCGACTTCGGCCTCGGCAGCGAGCGCGACGTCGGAGACGCGCGCACCAATGAACGATGCCTTGGCGAAGAACGTGAGGTCGCTCAGCAGGCCGAGCATCGCGCGCGTGGCGAGAATCGCCGTGAACATGCTCACGAGCACACCGATCATCAGCGTTATGGCGAATCCGCGCGGCTGCGCCGTGGCGAACTCGAAGAGCACGAGCGCCGTGAGCAGCGTGAGCACGTTGGCGTCGAGGATCGTCTTGAAACCGCGGCTGTAGCCGGCGCTGATCGCCGAGCGCACCGTGCGCCCGTGGCGGACCTCTTCCCGGATGCGCTCGAAGATCACGACGTTGGCGTCGGCGGCGACGCCGATCGTCAGGATCATGCCGGCGATGCCGGGCAACGTGAGCGTGACCGGGATCGCGTTGAAGACTCCCCAAAGGAGCACGCCGTAGATGAGCAGGGCGAAGTCGGCGACCAGCCCGAGGAAGCGGTAGTAGGCGAGCATGTAGATGAGCACCACGAGGAAGCCGACCAAGCCGGCGATGAGAGCCTGGTTGAGCGAGTCCTTGCCGAGCGTCGCCGAGACCTGTTGCTTCTCGGCGACGCTCAACTTGACCGGCAGAGCGCCGTAGTTGAGCACGAGGGCGAGGTCTTTGGCGTCGGCGACGGTCATGTTGCCGCCCTCGATGATCGCCGAGCCACCGGAGATGCCCTGAGGGTTGTCGTTGTAGTTCACGACCGGGTCGGACTGGATGACGCCGTCGAGGACGATCGCGAAGCTCTGGCTCTGACGCGTGACGAGTCCGTGGTTCGCCAGGTCGAGCGTGATCCGCGCGAAGTCCTTGCCGCCCTGGCTCGTGAAGTCGATCTGCGCGACGGGCTTGTTGTTGCTCCAGCCCTGACTCGCCTTGGCGATCGCGCTGCCGTTCATCGCCGGCGGCAGCTGGTAGATGTACCAGTCGGTGGAGGGGTTGCCGTAGGTGTCCGGGGGCGCGTTGACCAGCTCGAAGTGCTGGGTCACCTTGTTGGTCGCACTCAGTTGGCCGAGCTCCGTGTACTGGCTCGGCGGCACCGACACGGTGCCGCCGGCGACCGGCGGCGTGCCACTCCGTGACTTCTTCCGCAGTTCGGCAACGGCCGCGTTGATAGCGGCGTCGACGGCCGTACTCGAGTTCGGATCGGCGGCGCCCTGCGCAACCGGGCCGGCGACGCGCTGCGTGTAGTCGACGAAGAACTCGAGCTGGGCCGTTTGGCCGATCGTCGCCAGAGCGTGCTCGAAGTTGGTCTCGCCCGGCAGCGACACGGCGATCTGGTCCGTGCCCTGCTGCTGCACCTGGGCTTCGCTGGTTCCCATGCCGTTGACGCGCTTCTGCATGATGCTGACCGTCTGGTTGAGCTGCGCGGATGTCGGCGTGCCGCCGGACGGCGTGCGCGCGTCGTACACGACCTCGAGGCCGCCCTGCAGGTCGAGGCCGAGGTGGGTCTTCTTGCCGGGAGGCACGATGAGAAACACGGAGACCGCCACGAGGGCGGCCACGACGAGCAAGATGACGATGTGTTTCTGCTTCTGGGTCATCGAATCGGACCGATCAGAGACGACGAGGAGCTACTAAGCGTTAGAGGATACGGAAGAGACCCTCGAAAAGCAATCTGACGGCACGCCGACGAAGCGGCGCGCGCCGTCCTCGCGAGACCGGACTGTGCAACTTAGCCCAGGTAACGGGCAAGCCCCTCGGCGAAGCCGGTCGGCACGATGCCAAAGTCGCGCACAAGAGGACCGGGGTCGCCCGTGCTGCCCTCGAGCAGCATCGTGAGTTGGTCGCGCGTGATCGGCGCCCTGGCGGTGATCTTCGGCAGGAGCGACGCCTGCAGGCGGGCAGCGGCGAGCGGCAGGTGCAGCAGTGGCCGCCGCCGCCCGCTCGCCGTCATCAGCGCCTTCATCGCCACGTCGAAACTCATCGCCTGCGGCCCGACCAGATCGTACTCGCGCCCGTCCCACGGGCCCGGCCGCACGGCTTTGGCGACGACCGCAGCGAGATCCCAGATGGCGACCGGCTGGATCTCGTACCTGCCGTCGCCCATCACCGGCAGCACCGGCGCCCAACGCAGCATGCGCACGAACGTGTTGAAGACTTCGTCGTCGGGCCCGAACACAAACGACGGCCGCAGAATCACGTACGGCAGCCCGGAACCGCGGACGGCCTCCTCGGCGGCCCACTTCGCGCGGAAGTACGGCGTGGAGCCGTTGGCGCGAGCGCCGACGGCGCTCACGTAGACGATCCGCGCAGCGTCGGCGGCGCGCGCCGCCGCGACGACGGCGCGCGTGCCCTCGGCGATGACGCGGTCGAAGGTCTGCGCGCCGCGCGGCCGCATGATCGCCACCAGGTGGACGATGGCGGCTCCCGCCGGGATCGTCCCCCTCAAGCTCGAGGGATCGGCGACGTCGCCGGCGATGAGGTCGCAGGCCATGTCACGCACGCGCTCCGGATGGCGCGCCAGCCCGATGACGCGATCGCCATCCTCGAGCAGGCGAGCGACGACGTGGTGGCCGACGTAGCCGGTGCCACCGGTGACGAGCACGTCCATGGGTCTCCTCTCTCGACAGGCAGCGCCGGCGCCATGGCCGGCTAGTCCTCGCCCGGTCTATTCCCGCGACGCCGGCCTCTGACGCTCGTCGAGAAGCACGCTGATCTTCACCGGTCGCACCGGTGGCCTGAACGTCGCCGGCCGCACGTCGGCCGGTGAGACTCCGGCGTGCTCGGCGAGCACCTGCTGAAGCAGTCGCCGGCAGGTGCGCCCCTGGCACAACCCCATGCCGATCCTCAAGCGCCGCTTGAGGCCATCAGGCGTCGTGATCCCTGCGTCGATCGCGTCGATGATCTCGCCCAGGGCAATCTCCTCGCAGCGGCAGATGAGCAGGTCGCGATCGGGCGCGGCGCGGTCGATACCGGCCGTACCACCCAGCTTGACTTCTCCGTGCGCACTCATCGGCGCAGCGCGATCGCGCGCGCCGTCATCGCCAGCTCTTCGGGCACCAGCACCTGTACGACTGCCGTACGGTCGAAGCGCTTCGCCTGTCGCACCTTGGTGACCTGGCCTTCACCGACCACGCTGCCGGCGCGGTCGCACAGCAGCACAGCCTCGCCCATCTCCGGCAGGGGCAGGAACTCGTGCGGCAGCCATAGCTCGGCGCGGCCGTCGTCGCGAGTGAGGTCGAGGATGAAGATCGCCAGGCCCGGGCAGTCGACCATGCAGATACCGCAGCCGTCGCAGCAAGCGGCATCAATCTTCGGGACGTTCGTGATCGGCGTTCCAACCGTGAGCGCGCCCGCCTTGCAGGCGGTCTCGCACGGATTGCAGGGCAGCTCGTGGCCGCACTCGACGACGGCGACGCGGCGACCGCGCATCGCCTCCGGCGACGGGCAACCGGGCAGCGCCAGCACCTCCTCGAGCGTGAAGTAGCCGTCTTCGAGAATGCTCACTTCACGCACCTCCCCGTGTCAGCGTCTGACCCCAGGCTTCGTCGCGGCGACCGTCCATCGCCAGCTTGCCGCCGCGCGCGGCGGCGCCGAACGGCCCGCTGCGCAGCCGCGCCAGCGAGGCCTCGTGCGGAGCCGCCGCTGCGACCGCCGCGGCGACGCTGAGCCGGCCGGCGGCGCTTGCCGCCCACAGGCCGGCGAGACGGCCCTCCTCCATCGCGCAGGAAGCCTCCTCCACCCCGGAGACGTCGCCGGCGACGTAGATGCCCGGAACGGTCGTCTCCATGTACGCGCTGTGCACGGGCACGTGCCCGCCGAGCTCGGGGATGTGGAGGAAGCGACAACCGGCGACCCAGGCGAGCTCGGCCATTGGTGAAAGGCCAACGGCGAGCGTGACGGTGTCGGCGTCGAGCTCGATCTCGCTGCCGGGCACCCCCTGCCAGCGATCGTCGACCCGCCAGATCGTGACCTTCTCGACACACTCGTCGCCGTCAGCCTCCTTGACGGAGTAGCTCGTGTAGATCGGTACTCCGGCGCGGGCGATCTTGGCGGCGTGCACGGGGTACCCGCCGACGCGCGGCAGCGCGTCGACCACGGCGACCACTTCCGCGCCGGCCTGAAGCAGCTGGTAAGCGACGATCAGCCCCACGTTGCCCGAGCCGACCATCACGACGCGCTGCCCGGGAAGCACGCGATGTACGTTCATCATCGTCTGCGCACAGCCCGCGCCCATCACTCCGGGCAGCGTCCAGCCGCGGAACGAGAGACCGTTCTCCGTGGCGCCCGTCGCGAGGACGATCCTGTCCGCTTTGACGCGCCACGAGTACTCCTGGCTCGCGACGGCGACCGTGCTGCCGTCGTAGATGCCCCACACGGATGCATCGAGCACGACGTCGACGCCCAGCCCCTCGACCTCTTCGAGCAGCTCGTGACCGATGTCGACGCCGCGCTGACCGGCACGGTGCTCGCTGGCGCCGAAGAACTTGTGGATCTGCTTGAACAGCTGGCCGCCGGGCTCGGCGTTCTCGTCGATCACGAGCACCTGAGCGCCGGCCTGGGCTGCGGCGGCGGCGGCCGAAAGGCCTGCCGGGCCGGCGCCGACGACGACGATCTCGGCCTGCTTCACGGCTCGCCTCCGCCGCGCTCGCGCTCCCACCGCCCGCGCCCGTCCTGCTCTTCGACGCGCATGCCGTCGCGCACCGGCGTGACGCAGGTGCGCACCCCCGGCAGATCGTCGACGATCATCACGCAGTCGGTGCAGCGGCCGATGCCGCAGAAGAGCTGGCGCGGCTCGCCACGCTTGCTCGTCTTGCGGAAGACCCTGACGCCGGCGGCGAGCAGGGCGGCGGCGATCGGCTCGCCTTCGTACGCGGGCAGCGGCCGATCGCCGAAATGGATCGTCACGTGGCGACGCTCAGGCCGCAGGCCAAGGATGGGGTGAATCTCGATCCTGCGTTCGTTCACCGGGAAGTCACCTCGTTGCGGAGACTGCCCACTGACGATAGCACAGCGCCGATGTCGCCGAGACTAGTGGTCCTTCAGGAAGCTCGGGATGTCGAGCACGTCGTCGGAGACGTCGAAGGCCGGTTTCTCGTCGCCGAACATCGCCGATCGCGGTGTGCTCTTGTCGGCGAATGCACGATCGAGCGGCCGCTCGGAGGCGCTGGGATGGTCGAAGCCGGTGGCGATGACCGTGACCCGCACCTCGTCGCCGAGCGTCTGATCGATGACGGCGCCGAAGATGATGTTGCAGTCGGAGTCGGCGGCGCTGGAGATGATCTCCGCCGCCTCGTTGATCTCGAACAGACCGAGGTCGGCGCCGCCGGTGATGTTGAGCAGGATGCCGCGTGCCCCTTCGACGCTCGCCTCGAGCAGCGGCGATGAGATCGCCGCCTTGGCGGCCTCGACGGCGCGGTTCTCGCCGCCGGATACGCCGATGCCCATGAGCGCCGAGCCGGCGTCCTTCATGATCGTGCGTACGTCGGCGAAATCGAGGTTGATGAGGCCGGGCACGGTGATCAGGTCGGTGATGCCTTGCACGCCCTGGCGCAGCACGTCGTCGGCGACTTTGAACGCGTCGATGATCGACGTGCGCCGCTCGACCACCTGCAGCAGCCGGTCGTTGGGGATGATGATCAGCGTGTCGACCTTGTCGCGTAGCAACTGGATGCCGCCCTCAGCCTGATTGGCGCGGCGCTTGCCCTCGAACGCGAACGGTCGCGTGACCACGCCTACCGTGAGCGCCCCGAGCTCCTTGGCGAGCTCCGCGATGACCGGCGCCGCGCCGGTGCCCGTGCCGCCACCCTTGCCGGCGGTCACGAACACCATGTCGGCGCCCTTGATCGCGTCGCGCAGTTCGTCCTTGCTCTCGATCGCCGCCTGGTGCCCGATCGTCGGGTTAGCGCCGGCGCCGAGACCGCGCGTGATCTTGCTGCCGATGTGGATCTTGACGTCGGCGTCGCACATCTGCAGCGCCTGGGCGTCGGTGTTGACGGCCACGAACTCGACTCCACGAAGGCCGGCGTCGACCATGCGATTGACTGCGTTGGTACCTCCGCCACCGACGCCCACGACCTTGATAACGGCGAGGTAGTTCGTCGAAGAGTCGATCATCTGCCCACCCTCCTGCTTCAGTTGAGACTCGCCGTCATAACCGGCCGTGTTACCTTCAAGTGCTGCCTTAGGCTTGTGCCTCACTTCGCGGAACGAGCGTCCGAAATGCGCGATTTGCTGCACATTTTGCTCAAGCAAACCCTCACGAGGGGCTTGAGCCGAGGTCGTGCGGCTAGCATATAGACGGCCCAAAACAGAGTCAATCGGACTTGCCGATGAGCGACCGACGGTCGGCCTCAGAGCATGGGGCTGGCGACTGGTCGGTCGGGTACGGACACGTCGACGAAGGTCGGCGTCACATACAGGCTCGCGTAGCGCGCCAGAACGGCGTGCAGCGCGAGCATCTTCGCGTCGAGCCGGCTCGTGTCCCCGAAGGCCATCTTCAGCCCCGCGCGCTCCTCGATCACGATCGTCCCGCCGGTCGTCGTGACCAGCATCGCGTCGCGGCGCAACGCAGCCGGTAGCGCCGCGAGCACGCTGAGGCCATCGAACACGTTGCTGTCGCCGACCGTGGTGCCGACAGTCACCGCGGATGCCGTACGCATCACCGGCAGTTGCATCTCCGGGTTCGGCGGACCGGCACGGAGCTTGGCGCCCGACGTGGGCCGCGGCAAGGTCTTGGTGCCGGCATCGACCGACGAGCTGGCGCCCGGCGTCGGCGACGCGGCACCGGCTGAGGGCGACGCCTTCGCCGTCGGCGAGCGCGTCGCCGCCGGTGTCGGCTTGGCTCGCTTCAGTCTCGTCAGCACCCGACCCTCGCGCGAGATCACGTACCAGTCCTGACCGGACAAGAGGTAGGCCGCGGGCTGGTATTCGAACAAGCTCACGTGGAGCGTGTCGGGAAAGTCGCGCTCGATCGTCACGTCGGCCAGATAGGTGTACGCGGCCAGCGTCCTGCGCACGGCCGCGGCGTCGACCGTGAACAGGTTGTGGCCCAGGTACGCATGCTCAAGCAGCGCCGTGACCGTGCTCTTCGGCAGCTGGACGGCGCCGGTCACGACGACGTGGCGCACCGTGAACGCCTTGGTATGACGACCGACGGTGAAGATGAGCAGCGGCAGCAAGACGATCAGCCCGCTCAGGAGCACCGCCGGAAGCAGGCGGGATCGCCGGCCGGACCTACCCGTGGTGGCCATCGCCCGATCTCCTTCCGGCGCCCTCGGTCAACACGCTCCTCTACTCGCTGGCGGTGGTGTCGCCGTGACCGCCGAGCGTCGCCAGAAGCTGTTCGCCGGCACGCGAAACATCGCCGGCGCCGAGCGTGAGCACGAGATCGCCGGGGCGCACGTGACGGGCGAGGTGTTTGACCACGTCGCCCAGCCGCGGCAGGTACCAGATGGGGCCACCCGGCCGCTCCGCCAGGAACGCATCGACGATGAGCTTGCCGGTGACGCCCGGCTCGGGCTCCTCCCGTGCCGCGAAGATGTCAGTGACGATCGCCTCGTCGGCGATCGCCAGCGAGCGCCCGAATTCGCGCTGCAGGTAGCGTGTGCGCGAATAGAGATGCGGCTGGAAGATGGCGATCACACGGTCGTACGTGCCCGCCTTCGCCGACTTGAGCGTGGCCGCGATCTCCGTGGGGTGGTGAGCGTAATCGTCGATGACGACCACGCCGTCGTGGCGTCCGATCTCCTGGAACCGGCGGGCGGCGCCGCTGAACGTCGCCAGATGCGGCGCCGCGGCGGCGGGCGACACACCGGCGTGCGTCAGCGCCGCCATCGCCGTCAGCGCGTTGAGCACGTTGTGCTCGCCGGGCACGCGCAGCGCGACCCGGGCGACCTCGACGCCGGCGTCGTGCACGGCAAATTCGCTGCCGCGGTCATCGGCGCGCGCGACGTCGGCGCTCAGCTCGCCGGCACCGATGCCGACCATGACGACGCGCGCCGTGGTCGCCGCCCGTAGGTACTCGCCACCGCTGCCCTCGACGAGCACGAGCCGGCCCTCCGCCGGCAGCAGCGCCGCGAACCTGGCGAACACGTCGCGGACTTCGTCCAGACAACCATAGTGAGAGTGGTGGTCGAGCTCCACGTTGGTGACGACCGCCACTTCGGGGCGAAGGAACAGTAAGCTACCGTCGCTCTCGTCCGCTTCGGCGACGAGCCACTCGCCCTGGCCCATGCCGGCGTTGGAGCCGATGTCGTTGAGTTCGCCGCCGACCAGGAAGGTCGGGTCCATGCCAAGATTGTGGAGCACGTGGGAGATCATCGAGGACGTCGTCGTCTTGCCGTGCGTGCCGGCGACGGCGATGCCGCGGCGAAGCGCCATCAGACGAGCGAGCATCTCGGCGCGCTGCAATACCGGCAGGCCGCGGCGACGCGCCTCGGCGAGCTCGACATTGTGGTTCGGGATGGCGGATGAGATCACGACCTGAGCGGCGTCGCCGACGTTCTCCTCCCGGTGGCCGATGGTCACAGCGATGCCTGCCTCGGCAAGGTGGCGCGTGTAGCGCGAGACCTTGAGGTCCGAGCCGGTCACCTTGGTGCCGAGGGCGGCGAGGACCATCGCGATGCCACTCATCCCGGCACCGCCGATACCGATGAGGTGCACGGGCCCGGGCAGTCTCTCTGGTCGCCGTTCGGTCAACTCACACGTCCCTTCTCGCCAGGCGCTCGATCTCGTCGACGACACGGGCTGTCGCTTGCGGCCGTCCCAGCGCCGCGCTCGCCGCCGCCATCGCCGCCAGACGCTGAGGTTCGCCGAGCAGCTCGCGCACGACGGCGCCGAGGCGCTCGCCGCGCAGATCGGCGTCGGCGATCACCACCGCGGCGCCGCCGGCCGCCATCCACTCCGCGTTCTTGCGCTGGTGGTCGGCGCTGGCGAACGGGTAGGGCACGAGCACGGCCGGCCGGCCGAGAGCGGCGATCTCCGCGACCGAGCCTCCGGAACGGCCGACGATGAGATCGGCGGCGGCCATCGCCAGCTCCAACTGGTCAGTGTAGGCGAGCAACCGGTAGCGCTCAACCGGTGCCTGGCGGCGCAACAGCTCGGCCCTGATCTCATCGTAGTTGCGCTGCCCGCAGACGTGCACGAGCTGGAACTCGAGCGCTGGCGAGGCGAACGCATCGAGGCAGGCGCGGTTGATGCTTTGGGCGCCCTGACTGCCGCCGAAGACGAGCACGCAGGGCAGCTCGGCGCGCAGACCGAAGGCCTGCAGACCGGCCTGCCGCGTCGCCGCGAGGTGCGTGGCGGCCAGTGGGCGCCCGGTGACGATGTACCTCGGCGGCTTCAGTCCGGCGATTGGGAAACTCAAGCAGATGCGCCGCACGAAGGGGCGAAGCAGGCTGTTGGTGACGCCCAGATGGGCGTCGTTCTCGAGCACCAGCGCGGGGATGCGGCGCAGCCCGGCGAGCAGCACGACGGGCCCGGTGACGAAGCCGCCGCAACCGACGACCGCCACCGGACGCAGTTCGCTGAGCGCCCGCCAAGCGCGCGGCGCGGCGGCCAGCATGAGGCGCGCCGCCGTGACGTTCTGGTGCGCCAGCAGGTGCCGTTCGAAGCCGCGCATCTGAAGTGGAAAGACACGGTAGTCGGCCGTCAGGCGCTCGATCTGCGATGGCGTCGTGACGAAGCCGACGTCGGCGCCTCTAGCGCGTAGTTCCTCGGCGACCGCGAGCGCCGGCGTGAGGTGCCCGCCGGTCCCCCCCGCGGCGAGCAGGACGGCTGCTCCCTTCAGGACTGACAACGATGTGACTCCTTCGGTTGGTCGCGATGTTGAGCAGGATGCCCATGCCGGCCAGGACCACGACCATGCTGGTGCCGCCGAGTGAGACGAGCGGCAGCGGCACCCCGGTGAGCGGCAGCACTCCGAGCGCCGCGCCGATGTTGATGCACGCCTGGCCGACCAGCACGGTGGTGATGCCGGTCGCGAGCAGTTTGCCATACGGCTCGCGACAGGCAAGGGCGATGCGGAAGCAGGCCCAGCCAAGAAACGCGTAGAAGCCGATCAGGACGAGCAACCCGATCAGGCCGAGCTCTTCGCCGATGATGCCGGTGATCATGTCCGTCCCCTGCTCCGGCAGAAAGCCGAACTTCTGCACGGAGTTGCCGAGCCCGACACCGAAGATGTGTCCGGAGGCGATCGAGATCAGCGACTGGGTCGCCTGGAAGCCGGTGCCTTGCGGGTCTTTCCATGGATGCAGGAAGGCTGTGAAACGCGCCACGCGATATGGCTCGACGAGCACGAGAAGACCGACCAGCGCGAACCCCACCCCGGCGAGCGACAGCAGATGGCGCCGGCGTGCGCCGGCGACGATCAGGACCGCGACCACGCCGAGGACCAGGATGATCGTCGTGCCGAGGTCCGGCTCGAGCATGATCAGCAGGCCCGCGGGGGCGATGCCGACGAGCGCGAGGCGCGCCAGTCCCCTGGCTGTGAGCACGTCGCGCGGGTGGCGCACGATCAGCGCCGCGACAACCATCACCGCCGCCAGCTTGGCGAACTCGCTCGGGGTCAGCGACTGCCCGGCGATGAAGATCCAGCGCCGCGCGCCGTTGAGCTGGGTGCCGATGCCGGGCACGAGAACGACCAGCAGTGCGCCCAGAACGACGGCGCCGATCGGCATCGCCAAACGGCGCCAGACGATGTAGTCGATGCGCGCCAGCGTCAACATCGCGATCACGCCGATCACGGCGTACACGGCCTGCCGCTCGAGGAAGAAGAAGCTCGACTTGTGGGCGAAGTACGCTTGCGCCGTCGAGGCGCTGTACGACATCACCAGCCCATACAGGAGCAAGGCGATCGTCGCGAAGATGAGCGTTCGGCTCTCGGGCACGCCGGGCGCGGAGCGCGACTGCCGCCGCGGGGCGGCGCGCCGGTTGGCGGAGGTGCGCCGCTCAAGGGTGTCGCGCGCGGAGTCGCGGTGAGCCAGCGCCGCGTTGCGCGCTGCGGATCGCCGCTCCTGGGAGCGGCGATCCGCAGCGCGCCGCTCCGCCGAGGGCTGTATCCAGTCGGGGATCTCCGCGTCGCGCTTGCGCGTCATGTCTCCCTGCCCAGCTCGTTCACCAGCTCAATGAAATGTTCGCCCCGCTCTTCGAAGTTCCTATATTGGTCGAAGCTGGCGCAGGCTGGACTGAGGAGCACGACATCGCCGTCGTCGGCGGTCGCCGCGCAGTGCGCGACGGCGGCGGCAAGGTCGGACAGCAACACGTATGGCGTGGCGCCGAGAGGATCGGTGGCGCGGCGGCGAGCGAACGCCACTTCGAGGGTGCCCGCCGCCTCGCCGATCAGCACAGCCTGCTTGACCAGACCCTCGGTCGCGGCCGCGAGCTCGTCGAACGGCGAACCCTTGGCGTGGCCGCCGAGGATCAGGTGGACCGGCCCAGAGTAGGCGGTGAGCGCCTTCAAGGTCGCGTCGATGTTGGTCGCCTTGGAATCGTTGACGTAGGTCACGCCGGCGATGGTCGCCACCACCTGCAGTCGATGCACGACGCCGGGAAAGCTGCGCAGCGTCTGCGCGATCGCCGCCGGTGACACGCCGACGGCCGCCGCCGCGGCGGCGGCGGCGAGCGAGTTGGAGAGGTTGTGCTCGCCGCGCAGCGCCAGATCGGCGACCGCACACAGCTCGCGGCGGTCGCCGTCCACGCTTACCCAGGCGACGCCGTCGACGACGCCGGCGAGCCACGGTCCAGCGGTCGGGCGGGGGCCGAAGAAGCCCCTTTCGCCCGCCCCCGGCACGCGGCCGGTGGCGAGCTCGGCAGCGACGCCCGCGTCGTCGCCGTTGAGCAGGGCGACACAGCCGGCGTCCTGGTTCTCGAACACGCGCAGCTTGGCGTCGACGTACCCGCGGTAGGCGCCGTGGCGGTCGAGGTGGTCTTCCGTCAGGTTCAGAAGCACGGCGACCGCAGGGCGGAAGCGCTCGATGTGCTCCAGTTGGAAGCTCGACAGCTCGGCGACGATCACCGCGTCGTCGTCGATCTCGAGCGGCAGGCGGGCAAGCGCGTAGCCGACGTTGCCCGCCACCGCCACCGGCACGCCGGCGTCACGCAGGATCGCCCCGGTGAGTTCGGTCGTCGTCGTCTTGCCGTTGGTGCCCGTGATCGCGACCAGGCGGTTCGGCAGGAACCGGGTTGCGAACTCGACCTCGCTCCAGATCGGCACGCCGCGGGCGAGCGCCGCCTGTACGGCCGGGCTTTCGTTCGGCACGCCGGGACTCTTGACGAGCACGTCGATGCGCTCCGGCAGGGCGGCGGCATGGCCAAGGGCGAACTCTACGCCGGCCTCGTACAGCTCCGCGTACGACGGCCCGGCGATGTCGAGCTCGCCCTCGTCGATCGCCGTCACCGCGACATCGGGCAGGCGCCGGCGGGCAAGCAGTGCCGCCGCCGAGCCGCTGCGCCCCAGACCGAGGACGACGATCGCGCGCAGGTCGCGCAGGTCGGGCATCACACGCTCCTAGAAATTCGCGTAGTAGATCGCGAAACCGGCGCCGGCGAAGATCGCGGCAATGATCCAGAAGCGCACGATGATCTTGGTCTCAGACCAGGCGCGCAGCTCGAAGTGATGGTGCAGCGGGGCCATCAGCAGGACGCGCCGGTGAAAGAGCCTGAACGAGACCACCTGAGCGATCACCGACAGCGTCTCGACGACGAATATTCCGGCGATTACGACGAGTAGGATCTCCGTGCGCGTGAGGATGGCCATGCCGGCGATCGCGCCGCCAAGGCCGAGCGAACCCGTGTCGCCCATGAAGATCTCGGCCGGGAACGCATTGAACCAGAGGAAGCCGAGACAGGCGCCGGCGATGCAGCCGGCGAGGATCACGAGGTCGTACATGCCGGGATCGTGTTCGTGGCGGGCGATGATGAAGGCGATGCCGGCCATCGCTACGAGCACGATCGCCGACGTGCCCGCCGCGAGGCCGTCGAGCCCGTCGGTCAGGTTGACGGCGTTCGAGAAGCCGGCGATCACGAAGAAGATCAGCGCGTAGAAGCCGATCGGCCCGAGGTCGATCAGCACGCGCGGCGCCGGCCATTCGATCCGCGTGTCGAGGCCGGCGAAGCGCAGCGCGATGAAGCCGACGACCAGCGTCAGGAGGAGCTGCAGCAGGAGTTTGTAGCGCGCTCGGAAACCGAGAGAGCGCCGGCGCACGATCTTCGTCCAATCGTCGAGGTAGCCGATGAAGGCGCTGCCGAGCGTGCAGACGAGCACCGCGAAGGCGGCCACCGAAAGGTGGCTGAAGATGACAAACGGCACGAGGACGGCGAACCAGATGAGCAGGCCGCCCATCGTCGGCGTGCCCTCCTTGGTCTTGTGCCCCTCGGGACCTTCTTCGCGGATGTTCTGGCCGAACCTGTTGCGCCGCAGCCAGGCCATGAATGCAGGTCCGATGACGAGCATCAGCACCATCGCCGTGATGCTCGCCGCCATCGCCCTAAACACGGTCGGCCTCCGCGTCGGCGGCCGGCGCGCCGCCGGGCTTGCCGAGCAGGACGTTGGCGACGCGTTCGAGACGGACTGCGCGTGAGGCCTTGACAAGGGTCGCGGTGCCGGGCGCGATCACTTTGGGCAGCGCCTCGATGCACTCCTCGACCGTCGCACACCAGCTCTCGCCGGGCGCTCCGACCAGGTAATCTCGCCCGAGCTCGCCGATGGCGATCACGCGCACTCCCAGCGCCGCCGCGTACTCGCCGACGGCGCGGTGGAAGCCTGCAGCACCGGGGCCGAGCTCGTGCATATCGCCGAGGATCGCGACCATCGGCCGCCCGCCGGCGATGCTCGCGAGATGGTCGAGCGCCGCTCGCATCGAGATGGGGTTGGCGTTGTACGAGTCGTTGAGCAACACGCCGCCACCGGTGAGCAGCGTGACCTCACCACGCAGTCCGGAGAACTCGACTTGCCCGGCGCCGAGCTTGGCTTGCTCGAGAGTGAAGCCGAGCTCGATGAAGGCGCCGATCGCCGCCAAGGCGTCGTCGAGCAGATGGCCGCCGGTGAAGTTGAAGTCGAAGCGGGCGCGACGGCCGAACGCGTCGATCAGCGCGTGCGTGCCACCGCCGCGCATCTCGACGGCGATCGCGCAGATGCTACTGCCCGGTCGTCCAAACGTGACGACGCGGCCACGATGGATGCGCAGATACGGCTCCAGCAGAGGCTCGCCGTCCGGTACGACGATGGAGCGCTCGCCGAGTTCCTCGATGAGCTCCGATTTGGCCCGCGCGACCGCTTCGACCGAACCCACCAGCTCGAGGTGCACGGGCGCGATATTGGTGATCACGCCGACGTCGGGCTGGGCGATGCGCGCGAGCTCGCGGATCTGGCCCTGGCCGCGCATCGCCAGCTCAGCGACGACGACCTCCGTCGACCGGTCGATGGAGAGCAGCGTCAGCGGCAGGCCAACCTCGTTGTTGAAGTTGCCGGGAGTCGCTACGACTTTCGCGATCGGCCGCAGCAAAGCCGCGAGGATATCTTTGGTCGAGGTCTTGCCGACGCTGCCGGTGATCGCCGCCACGGCCACACCGGCACGTCTGCGCACGGCATTGGCCAGAGCAGCGAGCGCATCGCGATCGTCGTCGACGACGATCCGCGACGCGCCCGCCGGCAGATGCCGTCCCGCGACCTCGTGCACGACGACCGCGGCGGCGCCGGCGCGCAGCGCGTCGACGGCAAAGTCGTCGCCATTGAAATGCTCGCCGCGCACCCCGACGAAGAGGTCGCCATGCTGGACCATGCGGCTGTCGATCGTGACGGACTGAACTATGCGGCCTTCATCGCCGAGTTCGAGGCGACCACCGCAGGCGATCGCGACCTCCGCCAGCGTCAGCGGCAGCATCACTTCACCGCCCCGCGCCAGCCGTGCAGGAACTCCTCGGCGATCGCCCGGTCGTCGAA
>PKYG01000142.1:0-12791 GCA_003132585.1 Actinomycetota bacterium | reverse complement strand
GGATTGTCGGAGGTGATGTAGGCGCGGTCGGCGAGGCCCGCCCCGATCGCGCCCATGAGCGGCCGTTTGCCGGCGTCGCGGTCACCGCCGCAGCCGAAGACGACGATCACGCGGCCCGCGGCGATGCCGCGGGCCGCGGTCAACGCGTTTTCGAGCGAGTCTGGTGTGTGCGAGTAGTCGACCAAGACGGTGAACGGCTGACCGGCGCGCACCGCCTCGAAACGGCCGGTCACACCGGTCGTTCTTTCGAGACTGCTGAGCACCACGTCGAACGGCAGACCGAGCGCCAGGGTCGCCGTCGCCGCAGCAAGTGCGTTCTCCACGTTGAAACGCCCGGCGAGCCGCAGGTCGACGCGCTGCACAACGGCTAGCCGCGGCACTGCGAGCGTGAAGCTCGAACCCTCGGCGCCGAGCACAAGCTCGCGCGCGCTGGCGTCGGCAACCGGCGCCGAGTCTTCGTCGGCGACGGCGAACGTCCACAGGTCGTCGCCGTAGACCGGCCGGCACTCGGCAACGAGTCGCCGGCCGTGATCGTCGCCGACGTTCACGGCGGCGATCGCGTGCCCTTGCCGGGCATCGTCGGGCAGGAAAAGCCGGCGCTTGGCCAAGTAGTAGTCATCGAGGTCCTTGTGGAAGTCGAGGTGATCGCGCGTGAGGTTGGTGAAGATCACCGCGTCGAAGTCGGTCGCCGCGGTGCGCTGCAACGCCAATGCGTGCGAGGACACCTCCATCGCGCAGCTCAGATCGCCGGCGTCGACCATGCGACGGAACGTCGACTGCAGGTCGAGCGACTCGGCCGTGGTCAACACCACCGGAATCTCGACGCCGCCGATGCGATTGATCACGGTGCCGAGGAGCGCCGGCCGCAGACCCGCGGCGGCAAGGATCTCGGCGAGCAGGTGAGCGGTCGTCGTCTTGCCGTTTGTGCCGGTCACGGCGGCGATCGTGAGCTGCTTGGACGGCTCACCGAAGAAGCGCGACGCGATCTGCGCCATCGCGCGTCGCGCGTCCGGCACGACGACCTGCGTCACAGCGAGAGAGAGGCGGCGTTCGCAGACGAGCGCCACGGCGCCCTTCTCGACCGCCGCGGCCGCGAACTGATGGCCGTCGGTCTTGGTGCCGGGAATGCAGAAGAACAGCGTGCCCGGCCCCACGTCGCCGGTGTGGCAAGCAAGGCGGACGACATCGAGGGTCGGGTCGCCGACTATCGTGCTGTCCGCGATGCCGGTGACGAGTGCTGCTGCCTCCATGTGGGCGGATTCTATCAGACCCGCCTCCCCCCTCCGCCGGTGATCGCCGGATCGCTTGGCGTCACCGGCCTACGGGGCGATCTCGAGATGCTGCAGCGCGAAGGTCGCGATCGCCTTGACGGCCGGGGCGGCGGACGCCGCACCCCAAATGGCGGTGCGCGGTTCGTCGACGACAACGAGCACCACCAGCTGCGGATCCTTTGCCGGCACGATCCCGCAGAACGAGGCCATGTACGCGGTCTTCGAGTAGCCGGGTCCGTTGGCCAACGGCTTGTTCGCCGTGCCCGTCTTGCCGGCGACCTCGTACCCGGGGATCTGGGCGCCTATGCCGGTGCCCTCCCTGACCACATCTTCGAGCATCGCCATCAGCTGTCGGGCGACCTTCGCCGAGATCACCCGGTGCTGCGGCGAAGGTCCCATGACGTGCGTGCCGACCTGGGCGACCAGCTGCGGCTGCACCATGACGCCGCCGTTGGCGACGGTGGCGTAGGCCTGCGCCATCTGGAGCGGCGTCACGGAGATCCCTTGGCCCATGGGCACATTGCCGATCGTCGAGCCCGACCACGCCTGGGGCACCGAGCCGGTGACCTCACCGGGGAACGTGATACCGGTCTTTGCGCCGAAGCCGAAGGCGTTGATCCACTTCAGCAGCCTGTCCTTGCCGAGCTTCTCACCGATCGTCACGGCGCCGATGTTGCTCGAGTACACGAGGATATCGTGTACCGAGTAGATCACCGTGCCGCGCGGGTGCGACTCGTGAATGACACGGTCGGCGACTCTGATCGTCGGTGGCAACGTGAACTTCGTCGTCGGCGCAACCAACTTCTCGCTCAGCGCGCCGGCGATCGTCACCGTCTTGAAGATCGATCCCGGCTCGAAAGCGTCGGTGACCGCCCGGTTGCGATCGGCGGCGGGGTCTGCCCCGAAGTTGTTGCTGTTAACCAGCGGCGCGTTCGTCATTGCGTAGATCTCGCCGGTCTTCGGGTTCATTACGATCGCCACGGCCCCCTTCGCCTGGAAGGCGCGGACCGTCTCGTCGATCACACGCTCGGCGGCATACTCGATGTCCCGGTCGATCGTGAGACGCACGTCCTGGCCGGGCGACGGTTGTGTCGCCTGCAGCGTCTTGAGCGCGAGCTTGCCGCTCGGGTCGCGCACGATCAGTTCGCTGCCCGGCGTGCCGGCAAGCTCCTTGTCGTACTGCAGCTCGATGCCGGCCAGGCCCTTGTTGTCGGTGCCGGCGAAACCGAGCACCTGCGCCGCGACCTTCTGCATGGGATACACGCGCTTCTCCTCGGCGTACGCACCGACGCCGGGCAGCTTGAGAGCGAGCGCTTTGGCGGCGAGCTGCGGATCGACCTTGCGCGCAACGTAGGCGAAGCCGCTCTTGGGGTCGCTCAGCGCGACGAGAAGGCTGTGCCGCGCGCGCTTGTCGCGAATCTGCAGCGCGCGCGCAAGCCTGTCCGCAGCCGCGCGAGGCGATTTCAGCAGGTACGGCGTCGCATAGACGGTTTGCGCCGGCTGGCCAATCGCCAGCTGCTGCCCGCTGCGGTCGACGATTGCGCCGCGATGGGCCGGCAGGTCGACCTGCTTCATCTGCTGGCGCAGGGCAATCGCGGTCAAGTTGGACGACGTCGAGGCGAGCGCGATCGCCCTGCCACCCACGGCGACAAAGGCGATCACGAAGACCATGCGCAGCAGACGGATGCGGCGGTCGAGGGTCTCGCGGCCGGCGCCGCCGCGGCGGGAGACCGGCCGGCGGCCGGTCGGACCGCCTTGCCGTGGCCGTCCCCCGCCGCGGCTGGCCGGTGCCATCAGTGACTCGCCGTCCCGCGTGCGACGTTGGGATGCACCGTGAGGTACTGCACGTTCGTCATCGGCACGAGGTGGAGCTGTTTGGTCGCGGTGCGCAAGATACTGGAGTTCGCCGCGAGTTGCGCGACCTGCTCAGCGAGCTGGGCGTTGTCGGCCGCAAGTTGCCGCTCGACACGCACGACGTCGCCCGTCTTCAGGCTCTTCTGTACGACGGCGAAGCTGAGCGTGACGCGACCGACGGCCAGCAACGCAAGGCAGACGCTGAACACGATCACGCGACTGGTGAGCTTCGAGCGAGAGCGCGAGCGGGTACGTGGGCGCGGCGCCCGCCTGACGGCCGGCCGCGCCTCCTCCCAGGTCTCACGACGCGGGAGCGCCGCTCTCTGGGCTGCCACTGGGGCCACCGCTCCTCCCCTACAATTTGACGGCGACGCGAAGCTTGGCTGCCTTGGCGCGCGGGTTGATCTCGATCTCGCGCGCCCGAGGCACGATCGGCCGACGCGTCAGCACGCTCATCGTGGGCTCATGACCGCAGACGCACTGCGGAAAGCCCGGCGGGCAGATGCAACCGGCAGAGTGGCGCTTGAAGAACTCCTTCACCATGCGGTCTTCGAGCGAGTGGAACGAGACCGCCGCCAGCCGGCCGCCGGGCTTGAGCACGCGGTAGGACTCCTCGAGCCCCCGTGCCAGCGACTCGAGCTCGTCGTTGACGACGATGCGCAACGCCTGAAAGACGCGCCGTGACGGATTGCCCGCGGCGAAGCGCGCCGGTGTCGGGATGTTCGCCTTGACGACCTCCACCAGCTCGCCCGTGGACGTGATCGGCCGCTTCTTGCGCGTGGCGACGATGCCCTTGGCGATGTTCTTGGCGTAGCGCTCCTCGCCGAACCGCCGGAAGATGTCGGCGAGATCGTCGGCGGAGAACGTGTTGACCAGATCGGCGGCCGTCACCTCGAGCGTCGGGTCCATGCGCATGTCGAGCGGGGCGTCGTAGGCGTAAGAGAAGCCCCGCTCCCTCCGGTCGAGCTGCATGGACGAGACCCCGAGGTCCATGTAGATGATGTCGAACGACGCGTCATCGCTCGCGGCGAGTACGTCGGCGAAATTGCCGTGGTAGAGCTCGGTGGCACACGGCGCGTTGCGTGCGAAATCGCGATAGTACTCGGCGACGCTCGGGTCACGGTCGCAGGCCACCAGCTTGCCGTCGGGTCCGAGCTTGGCGGCCACCAGTTCGGCATGGCCGCCGGCTCCGAAGGTCGCGTCGAAGGCGACCTCGCCGGCGTCAGGCTTCACGAGGTCGATGAGCTCTTCGGGCAGCACCGGGGTGTGTGCGAGCACCATCTCGTACTCACGAAGTTGCAAGCTCGTCTGCGGTAGCATCGGCCTCCTCCTCCATGTGTTTGCGGTACTCGGCCCAGACGGCGCGATCCCATATCTCGATGTGGTCCTGGACACCGATGATCGTCACGTCTTTGGCGATGCTCGCGAACTGCAGCAGTGCGGCTGGGACCTTGATGCGTCCCTGCCCGTCCAGCTGCTCCCAGTTCGCGCTGGCCGAGATGAAGCGGCGGAGCTGACGACCCTTGCTGCTCATCGCCGATGTGTCGTCGGTCTGCTCGGCGACGAAGCGCTCCCACTCGTCGGGGGCGTAGCCGCTCAGACAGCGGTCGAATCCGCGGGTGACGAAGATCCCTTCGGAGAACTCCGGACGCAAGCGCGCCGGGATGGCAACGCGACCCTTCGCGTCGAGCGTGAATTCGAATTCCCCCACCAACGACCGTTGCATGTGGGCCACTTTACCCCACCATTCCCCACAAAGCAACACCTTTTCAGAATCTTTCCCCACATCCCTTCATTTCTCTTTTCGCGCGGTCGGCAGGCGAGCGCGGCACGAGCCTGCGAGGCTCTCGTGCAAGCTGTCAGAGCGGGCGGTGGGGAGAACTATGGAGTTTGGAGGGAGTCGGGAAGCGGCGGCGGGGCTGGCCTCAGCACCCCGCCGCACCACAGGCTAGCGACCTACTGGCCTGGGGGCGGCAGCTTGAGCTTCTCGCCAACGCTCAGCGTGTTCGGGTCGATATTCGGGTTTAGAGCCTGGATGGCGGTCTGGGTGGTGTGGAACTTGACCGCGATGCCGGAGATGGTGTCGCCGGCCTTCACGATATAGGTCTTGGCGACCGTCTGCTTGCCGGTCGACGTCGCCGTCGCCGTCGGTTTGGCCGTCGCGGTCTTCTTGCCGCCGGACGGGTTCGTCGGGATCGTCTTCTTCTGCCCGGCGGAACTCACCAACAGCCCGATGAGGACGATCACGGCGATCAGGAACACGACCGGGGCGGCGATCCGCGGGACCGGCGTGCGACCGCGGTGCGTGGCGCCGCGCGCCGAGTGGCGCTCGATCGCCGCGAAGGGCACCGGCGGTGCGGCCGGCGACGCCGTCGGCCCGGCCGCTCTCGCTTTGCGCGTGCGCGGCGCCGCGGCGCGCCGCGACTTCTCGGGCGGCGCCGATTCGGGTTCCGCGCGTCGCCGCCGGCGCGGCGCGTGCGTCAAGTCGTCGAGCGCCTCCAGCGAGCGTGTCGCGAGGTCGTCGGGATCGCCGGCCACCACGGTCGGGTCGAGCCCCGGCTCGCTCGGCTGCAGCTTGGTCGGGTCGGGCGGCGGGACCGCGGGCTCGCGTGGCGGCGATGCATCGTCGGGCGGCAACTCGAACGCGCCCAGATCGTCGAAATCGTCGCTCACGAGGCTCCCCTCAGCTCATCACGCATCTCGCCGGCGGCGCGCGCAGCCGCTACTCGGTATTCTTCCCCATTCTGCTGCCATGCGAAAATGATCGAACGCGACGCGTTGACGACGTAGCCTTCCGCGTCGCCGGCGGAGATGCCGGCGAGCGCCGCCGGCCCGGCGCCCTGGACGCCGTAGCCGGGCACCAGCAGCCAGGCGTTGGGCAGCACCGCACGCACGGCGCGCAGCGCTTCCGGCGCAGTCGCCCCAGCGACCGCGCCGACATCGCTGTACCCGTGCGCGCCGACATGCGTGGCGCCGAGCCGCGCGACGAGATCGGCCACATGCAGGTACAGCGCGCGGCCGTTGCTCTCGCGCTCCTGAAGCAGCGCCGCGCCGGGATTGCTCGTGCGCGTCAACACGAACACGCCCTTGCCGTCGGTGCAGCGGTCGGTGAACGGCGTCAGCGAATCGTCGCCCAGATACGGACTCACTGTGGCGGCGTCGGCGCCGAGGCCGGGAGCGGCGCCGGCAAAACCAGCCGCGCCGCCGAAGATGGCGCGCGCATAGGCGGCGCCCGTTGCCGCGATGTCGCCGCGCTTGACGTCAAGGATCACCGCCAGGTCGTGCTCGTGAGCGCAGTCCACGACGGCGCGCAGCGCCGCCCAGCCCGGCGCGCCATACTGTTCGAAGAACGCCGCCTGCGGCTTGATCGCGACAGCGACGTCGGCAACTGCCGCGATCACGCCGCGCGAGAACTCCTCGAAGCAGGCAGCGACCGCGCGCTCGTCGCCTTCGGCGCTCGCGCGCTCGCGGTGCGCGCGCACGAGCTCCGGCGGCATGCGCGCAAGGTCGGGGTCGATGCCGACGCAGACGACGCTGCGCTTGGCGATCACCGCCTCGGCGAGTCTGTCGGAGAAGTGTTCCACTGTCGCCTGACCAATTGACCGGCGCCGCGCACAATCCTGCACACCGGACGAACGTCAACCGACAGCTGGGTGGAGGGAAACGGCGGGCGGGAGCCCGCCGCGCTTAGATCGTTTCGAACGGCGGCGTTGCGGACGTCGGCGGCGACTGCTCGACGGTGCTCGGCGACTCACCCGACTGCTCGGTGAGCATCTCGCCGATCGTCTCGGCATCCTTCGCGCCGCCGACGACGGCCGGGCCGGCATGCTGCTGCGCCTGAAACTGGCGCACATTCTTGCGGATCGTCGCCAGCTTGGCGCGCAGATAGTCGGTCGCCGGATCGTCGGCGGGCTCCTCGTCCTTGATCCGTTCCGACTCGACCTGCATCTCCTTGAGCACTCCCATCAACTGTTCGTCGTTCATGTCGGCGAGGTGGTTGATGTCGTACTTCATCGCCTTGCTCGAGGTCTCGTGCACGGCGGTGAGCTTGGAGCGGACGATCGGGTTGAACACGGCACCGGGATCGACTTGGGCGATGATCTCGTCGACGTCGCGGATCATGTCCTCCACTGAAGCGCCGGTCTTGGGGATGATCTTGATGCGACCCTCGAGCGTCTCCTCGACACGGTCGATCGACAAATAGGCCCGCAGGAAGCCCTCGGTGAACGCGACCGGCACGGTGACGGCGTAGGCAAGCACCTTGAGGACCTCGGCGGCGAACTGGGTGAACGTGCCGGTGTGAACGTAGCTGTCCTCGATCAACCCGAGGAGCATCGACTTGAGCAGCGGGTCGACACCCTGGTCACGGGGCCGCCCGCCCGGCTGATTCCGCGTCGTCTGCTTGGCTCTCGTTGCCACGGGGTCTTCTTCGGCATCCTCCGGTGGTAGCTTTATCGTACAGATCCATCGATGGCACCGGCGAGGGACTTTCCGATACGCTGTGGGACACGTGACCGACCGTAGGGAGGACAGTGACCCGCCTGATCCTGCATGGAGAGGATGCGCTCGAAAGGTGTCTGAGCGCGGTCGCCCGTGACGCCGCCACGACCGCGCTCTTTTGCGACATCGACGGGACGATCTCGCCGATCGTCGCCGACCCGTATGCCGCCGTCGTGCCGGATGAGTTCCGCGCGGCGCTCGTGAAACTCGCGCCGCGCCTCGGCCTGCTCGCCTTCGTCACCGGCCGTGACGTTTGCCAGGGCCGCGACTTGGTCCGCGTGCCCGGCGCCACGTACGTCGGTACGCACGGGCTCGAGACGCTGACGCCCAACGGCGCCGCGCACGCCGATCCCGCCGCCGAACCCTACGTTGACGATGTGCAGGCGATGGTGTGCCGCGCCGAGGCCCTCGACGCGAAGAGACTGGGTCTCGTGCTCGAGAACAAGCGCACCGTGCTCGCCGTGCACTACCGGCTCGCGCCGGACGAGCAGGCGACGCGCACCGTCCTCGAGTCAGAGATCGTCACGCCGGCCCGCGAACTCGGTCTGCTCATCTCCACCGGTCATTTCCTCGTCGAGGTGCGTCCGCCGGTGGTGGCCACCAAAGGCACGGCGACGCTGGCGTTGCTCGCCGGTGGCGACTATCGCACGGCGCTCTTCCTCGGCGACGACCTCACCGACTGCACGGGGTTCGCGGCGTTGCGCGAGTGGGCGAAGGCGGGCGACGCGCTGGCGTCTCCGGCGGGCGGTGCGCCTGCGGCTCCCGCCCGCCTCTCGTGCGCGATCGCCGCGATCACCGACGAGACGCCGCAGAAAGTCGTCGATGAGAGCGACGTGCGCGTCGCCGCGACTCCGGGCGTCTATGCGGTGCTCACCCGGCTCGTCGCCGCCATCCGTTAGGTCGTCAGGGTCCCGACGGTCGGCCGCCGACCGGCACACCGCAAGCGCACCGTTTCGCCCTCAGCAGCTCGTACGGGAGCGCCGGCGGATCGACGTGGGCGTCCTGTCGCGCGGCGCCCGCTCAGCGCCCCGTGAACTTGGGCGGGCGCTTCTCGAGGAAGGCGTCCATGCCCTCCTTCTGGTCTTCGCTGGCAAAGCAGTCGGCGAAGAGCTCACTCTCCATGTCGAGACCGGTGGCGAGGTCGACGTCGAGCGCGCTTTGCACGGCCGTCTTGTTGACGCACATCGCCAGCGAGCTCTTGGCGGCCAGTTCGGTGGCCAGCTTCATCGCCTGCGCCATCAGCTCTTCCCGCGGGAAGACGGCCTGAACGAGGCCGATGCGCAGCGCCTCGTCGGCACGGATCGGCCGGCCGCTGAGCACGAGGTACTTGGCCCAGCCGGGACCGACCACGCGTGGCAGGCGCTGCGTGCCGCCGAAACCGGGGGTGATGCCGAGGCCGACCTCGGGCTGGCCGAACTTTGCCTGCTCGGCGGCAAAGCGGATGTCGCAGGCCAGAGCCAGCTCGCAGCCGCCGCCGAGGGCGAAGCCGTTGACGGCGGCGATCCACGGCTGCGGCGCCGCCTCGATCGCCGTGCACACCTGGTGCCCGAGCAGCGCGAACTCGCGCGCCCGCTCGGGTGTGAAGCCGCTCATCTCGGCGACGTCGGCGCCGGCCACGAACGCCTTGTCGCCGGCGCCGGTCAACACCACAGCCCGCACGCTGCCGTCGCGGGACAGGTCTTCGACGGCGGCGAGCAGCTCGCGGATGGTCTTNNAGCTTGCGCAGCGGCGCGACGCTCGCCATGAGGCGGCGCTCGGAGCCGTCGTTCTCGAAGCGCACGAGGACGATGCCGCCGCTCTCGACGGCGAGCACGGTGCCCTCGCCGAGCGTCGCGTGCAGCACGCGTTCGCCAGGCGCGAAATACTGCTCGACGACCTGCTCGTCGAGCTGCTTCTCGAGGCCGGTGATGCGGCGCCCGCTGCCGCCGTCGAAGGCGGGCGCCGCGCCCTCGTCCCCGTCGCCGCCGCGGCCGCGACGACCGCCCCAGCCGCCAGCCTGCCCGCCCCAGTCGCCGCCGCGACCCCCGCCGCGACCGCCGACGACGCGCTTCTCGAGCAGCGCCGCGGGGATCTCGCCGATGAAGCGCGAGGGCATATTGTAGAGCGTGCTGCCCCAGAGGTTGCGGGCGCGCGCATGGACGAGGTACAGGCGGTCCTTCGCGCGCGTGATGCCGACGTAGGCCAGGCGCCGTTCTTCCTCGACGTTCTGGTCGTCGAGCGAGCGCGAATGCGGGAAGATGCCCTCTTCCATGCCGGTGACGAACACCACCGGGAACTCGAGCCCCTTGGCGTTGTGCAGCGTCATCAGCGTGATCAGTTCGCCGGTGTCGACAGCGGCGTCGATGTCGGCAAACAGAGAGATCTCGCCGAGGAAGCCCTCGAGACTCGGCTCGGCGGCGTGCTTGTCGTAGTCGGCGGCAACGCCGACGAACTCCTCGAGGTTCTCGAGCCGGCCCTCGGACTCGAGCGTGCGCTGCGCCTCGAGCGCCTCGCCGTAGCCGCTGCCCTCGATCACAGCGCGCACGACGTCGGCGACCGGCCTATCCTCGACGCCGGCGTGCAACTGCTCGACGAGCCGAGCGAAGCCAAGAAACCCCTCGACGGCGCCCGGCGTGAGCCCCGGCGCCTCGTCGGCGGTGCGGATCGCCGCGAACAGAGTCTCGCCGATCGCGTCGGCGTGACTCTGCAGGCGGGCGAGGCTGGTCGGGCCGAGCCCGCGCTTGGGCACGTTGACGACGCGCAGCAGCCGCTGCGCGTCGTCGGGGTTGACCATCACCGTGAGGTAGGCGAGCACATCCTTGATCTCGGCGCGCTCGTAGAACTTGGGCCCGCCGATCACCTGGTAACCGATCGCGTAGCGCCCGAACTGCTCCTCGAGCGCGCGCGACTGGGCGTTGGTACGGTAGAGCACGGCGATCTCGGCGGGACCGTACGGCCGCGGCGCATCGGCCTCGCCTGCGAGCAGCTTCTGCACCTCGCTGGCGACGAACTGCGCCTCGGCGCGTTCGTCGTTGACCTCGACGAGCTGAACCATCGTGCCTTCTCCCCTGCCGGTCCAGAGCTTCTTGCCCTTGCGCTGGCGGTTCTGCGTGACGACCGCGTTGGCGACGTCGAGGATCGGCTGCGTGGAGCGGTAGTTCTGCTCGAGACGAATGACGGCCGTGTCGGCGTAATCGCGCTCGAAGTCGAGGATGTTGCGGATATCGGCGCCGCGCCACGAGTAGATCGACTGGTCGTCGTCGCCGACGACAGCGAGGTTGCGATGCCGGCCGGCGAGCAGGTTGGCAAGGCGGTACTGAGCGTGGTTCGTATCTTGGTACTCGTCGATGAGGATGAAACGGAAGGCGCTCTGGTAGTGCTCGAGCCGCTTGGGGAAGCGCTCGAGCAGACCGACGGCCTTCATGAGCAGGTCGTCGAAGTCCATCGCGTTCATCTCGACGAGCTTCTTCTCGTAGAGCTCGTAGACCTGGGCGGCCGCCTGCGCGAAGAACCCACCGACCTGCTCGCGGTAGGCGGCCGCGTCCTGCAGTTGGTTCTTGGCGTCGGAGATGGCGCGCGAGATCGCCTCGGGGGCGAAGCGCTTGGGGTCGAGGTCGAGCTCCTCGAGACACTTCTTGAGCAAGCGGCGGCGGTCGTCCTCGTCGTGGATCGAGAAGCTTGATTTGTAGCCCATGCGCTCGGCCTCGCGGCGCAGGATGCGCGCGCACATCGAGTGGAAGGTGCTGATCCACATCGTGCGCGCGATTGGGCCGACGAGCTCCTCGATGCGCGCCTTCATCTCGCCCGCCGCCTTGTTGGTAAACGTGATCGCGACGATCTCGTCCGGGCGCACGCCGCGCTCCTGGATGAGGTAAGCGACGCGGTGCGTGAGCACGCGCGTCTTGCCGGAGCCGGCCCCGGCGAGGATCAGCAGCGGCCCCTCGAAATGCTCGACCGCGAGCCGCTGCTGGTCGTTGAGACCAGCGAGGAGCGGCGAGACCGGCGCGGAGCGCGGCCGCTCGCCGCTCCTCGCGCCGCTCACTGTCTTGCCGGCGCTCGCCTTCTTTGCGGCCACTACCGCACCTCGCGTCCGAGCAGAAGACTGAGGCCGAGCGCGACCAGGCCGGCGGCGACAAGCTTGGCGCCAGACACGATCAGGCGGTCGCGCGAGATGCGCCCCAGGAAGATGCCGAGCAGAAAGAGCTCTATGAGCGCCACGATGCCGCTGGCGAAGTACGCCGTGTGCACGCTGATCACCGACGTGAAGAAGAAGGGGATCATCGCCACCGCGGCGGCGATCACCGGCGAGAGGCCGTCGACGATCGCGATCACGATCGTGGCGTAGGTCGAAGCCGAGGAGATCGACGTGTCTTCGAGACTCGAGAACGTGTACTCCTCGAGCTCGTGGCGGGCGCGCTCGCGCTCGGCCTTCTCGACCAGGTACGAGCCGTAGAACCCGGCGACGCCGATGCCGATAGCCGTTGTGACGATGACGCTAATCACAGCGCGCGCACGGTCGACCCCGGCGATGTAGCCCCCGGCGAGCACACCGAGCGTGGTGAGCACTCCGTCGAAGCCGTTGATGACGAAGTACCGGCGCACGATCTCGCCGACTTCGGCGACCTCGTGGTAGTGACTGAGGAGGTCGAACTTCTCGTGCAGCCACGCGCTCGCGGACTTCACTTTGGCGGGGGTCACAAGCTAATCCGGACGCGCCGGCCTAGCGCATCCAGCGGGCGCCGGCGTCTTGCGGCGTCTCGGCTTCTTCGATCAGCTCTTTGCCGGTAGAGACCTTGTCGATTGAGTGGATGCTGCCGCCGGAGTCCTGGATGACTTCTTGGACTTCCTGGTAGTCGATATCGTCGCCTTCGAGCGTGATCTTGATGTTCTCGACCTTGTTGTCGATCTCGAAAAGGGCGATGTCGACACCCTGGATGCCCTCTATGTCGCCGAGCTTGTCGGCGAGCGTCAGCATCGTCGGCTGATGGGGTTTGAGGACGTCGAGCACGAGTCTGCGGACCTTGCTCACAGCGAGATCACACTCCCTGAGGATAGTGGGCTTCTGAAGGTGATATTACCATGCGTCCCGGTTCCTTAACGGGAAGCAGCGGTGGACGTTTGGCGGCATGCGGTGCGGGTGGGCGGCGGCATCTGAGCGGCCGCAGCAGCGGCCGCTCAGATGCCGCC
>PKYG01000086.1:1291-2580 GCA_003132585.1 Actinomycetota bacterium | reverse complement strand
TTGCGGCGCGCCGACGACGCCGTCGAGCTCGACACGTCACCGCTGACGATCGCGCAGGTGCTCGACTCCATGGAGCGCATCGTGCGCGAGCGGCTCCACCAGAGACGATGAAGGGCGTGCCGCTGCGGGGTCGCGGCGACCCGCTCCTCTACCTCTTCATTCGCACGCTCGCGAACGTGTTGATCGGCTTGCCGTTCCGGCTGCAAGCGATCGGCGGCGGCAACCTGCCCGGGACGGGCGCCGCGATTATCGCCGTGACCCACAAGAGCACGCTCGACCCGATCTTCGCCGGCGTGTCGTTCGCGCGACCGCTGCGCTACATGGCCAAGAAGGAGCTCTTCGCGGTGCTCGGCCTCGGTCGCCTGATCGGCGGTCTAGGTGCGTTTCCGGTCGACCGCGGCGCCGGTGACCGCGCCGCGCTGGAGACGGCATTGCGCGTTCTGGCCGAGGGTGAGGTGCTGCTCATGTTCCCCGAAGGGCATCGCCACAAGGACGAGGTGATCCATCCGTTCTTCCCCGGCGTGGGCATGCTTGCCGTGCGCGCCGGGGCGCCCGTGATCCCGGTGGCGATCCAGGGGACCCACACGCTCGGCGACAAGTGGCCGCCCAGGCTCTCGGCGGTGACCGCCAAGATCGGGCCGCCAGTCGACCTCTCCGGGCTCGAGGGTCGCTGCAGCCGTGTCTATGCGGCGGCGACCGAACGTATCGAGGCGGCGGTGAGGGATCTCTATGAGACATCCTGAGGACCGCGGCGAAGCGGGTCGCTACGAGCGCGAGCGGGAGCGCCAGGCGCCTTCGCGGCGCGTTCTCGCCGGCGAAGTCGAGATCGTCGTCGCCGGCTCCGCAGGCTATTGTTATGGCGTGGAGCGAGCGCTGCAGATCGCCGAAGAGGCGGCAGGCGCGGCGAAGCCCATCTACACTCTTGGACCGATCATCCACAATCCCTCCGTCGTTCGCCGTCTCGAAGAGCGTGGCATCGTTCCGGTGGACTCTCTGGATGCGATCGCGGAAGGGACGGTGATCGTGCGCACGCACGGTGTGCCTCCAGAGGTCATCGCCGCCGCGCAAGCTCGCGGCTTGCGCGTCGTCGACGCCACGTGTCCGTTCGTGACGATCGCACAGCGCAAGGCGGCGACGTTGCATGCCGAAGGCTACGTCGCCATCATCCTCGGCGAACGCGACCATCCTGAGGTCGCCGGGCTCACCGCCTGCGCCGGAGAAGCGGCGATCGTGGTCGACGATGCCGACGCGCTCGACGTGGAGGCGCTCGTCGGCAAGCGCGTCGGCGT
>PKYG01000086.1:0-1248 GCA_003132585.1 Actinomycetota bacterium | reverse complement strand
GTCGTCGTCGTCGGCGGTCGCAACAGTGCCAACACCATGCGTTTGGCCGCCCTGTGTCGCGAGATCCAGGCGCGCACCCATCACATCGAGCGCGCTGCCGAGGTTCACGTCGAATGGCTCGCCGGCGCCCGCCGGATCGGCGTGACGGCGGGCGCCTCGACGCCTGACGAAGAGATCGACGCGACGGTCGCGGCGATCCAGGCGCTCCTCACCGGGTAGTGCGGCCGGGATGATCGGGCGCGCGTCGGGACTGATCGTCGAGGGGGCAGCTGCGGCCGCCAGGCGCGCCGGCGTGCTCGCCGGCGATTGCATCGTCGGTCTGAATGGGCGCCGGGCCGACGACGCGATCGATGTAGAGCTCGCGGCAGCGGACGGCGCCTTCACGGTCGACCTGGTGCGCGGCGGCAGGCAGCTTGAGGCTCATGTGATCCTGCGCCGCGGCGAGTGGCACGGGCTCACTCTCGAGCATGCGCTCGGCGAACCGCCGCGAGTCTGTCGGAACCGCTGCCGCTTCTGCTTCGTCGACCAGCTTCCGACAGGCTTGCGACGCTCGCTCTACGTCAAGGATGACGACTATCGGCTGTCGTTTCTGAACGGCAACTTCATCACCCTGAGCAATCTCGACGAGGCGGATCTGGCGCGCATCGAGCGGCTGCGGCTTTCGCCGCTTTACGTGTCGCTGCACGACTGGGACGACGACCGCCGGGCGCGCCTCATGGGCGAGCAGGCGCGGGGCTCGCGCGCGAAGCTTCTGCGACTTGCGCTCGCCGGCATCGCGATGCATCTGCAGGTCGTGCTCTGTCCGGGTTGGAATGACGGCGAGGCGCTCGACAAGACGATCGCCGCGGCCGCCGGCGTCGACGCCGTCGAGGACGTCGGCGTGGTCCCCGTATCGCTTGCCGCGGAGGGCGATCTGCGGCGCGTCGCACGCGCCGACGCCGAGGCGGCCCTCGACCAGATAGAGAACTTGCAGCGCCGCTTTCGGGCGACCAAGAGACGCGCGTTCGTGCACGCCGCCGATGAGTTCTACCTTCTCTGCGAACGCACGCCACCGCCCAGCGACGCCGCCGAACAGTACGAGAACGGGATCGGCATCAGTGCCGCGTTCCTCGCCGATGCTGCAGGCGCGACGCTGCCCGCGGGGGCCGGCGTCGCGCTGCTCACCGGGACGCTCGCTCAGCCGGTCGTGCGCGCGGCCTGCGAGCGCCTGGTGACGGCGGCGAACGGGGGCATTGCGCAGGCGCGGCC
>PKYG01000079.1:42972-44167 GCA_003132585.1 Actinomycetota bacterium | reverse complement strand
TCGGCGCTCGTCGGCGTGCTCTATATCCTCGACGAGCCGAGCATCGGCCTGCATCAGCGCGACAACCGCCGGCTGATCGACACGCTGCTGCGGCTGCGCGACCTCGGCAACACGGTGATCGTCGTCGAGCACGACGAAGAGACGATGCGCTCCGCCGACCACATCGTCGACATGGGACCGGGCGCCGGCGAGCACGGCGGGTGCGTCGTCGCCGAGGGTCCGCCGGCGGCGATCATGGCCAACCCGGCGTCCGAGACCGGCGACTTCCTCGCCGGGCGGCGCTCCATCCAGGTGCCCGGCCAGCGCCGCATGGTCGTCGACACGTTCACGGTGCGCGGCGCACGCATGCACAACCTGCGCGGCATCGACGTGACGATCCCGGTGGGCGCGTTCACGTGCATCACCGGCGTCTCCGGCTCCGGCAAGTCGACGCTCGTCAACGAGATCATCTTCAAGGCGTTGGCGACGCGGCTCAACCGCGGCTCCAAACTGCGCGCCGGCGACCACGACACGATCGAAGGGGCGGAGAAGCTCGACAAGGTGATCGACGTCGACCAATCGCCGATCGGCCGCACGCCGCGCTCGAACCCCGCCACCTACACCGGCGTCTTCGACCACATCCGGTCGCTGTTCGCCGCCACGCCCGAGAGCAAGGTGCGCGGCTACAAGCCCGGCCGCTTCAGCTTCAACGTCAAGGGCGGCCGCTGCGAGACCTGCAAGGGCGACGGTCAGATCAAGATCGAAATGCACTTTCTGCCCGACGTGTACGTGCCCTGCGAAGCCTGCCAGGGCAAGCGCTACAACCGCGACACGCTCGAGGTGCGCTACAAGAGCAAGAACATCGCCGAAGTGCTCGACATGAGCGTCGAAGAGGCGTCCGAGTTCTTCGCCAACGTGCCGCGCATCGCGCGCCGCGTGCGCACGCTCGACGAAGTCGGCCTCGGCTACATCAAGCTGGGCCAGCCGGCGACGACGCTCTCCGGTGGCGAGGCGCAGCGCGTCAAGCTGGCGAGCGAGCTCAGCAAGGTCGCCACCGGACGCACTCTGTACATCCTCGATGAGCCCACCACCGGGCTGCACTTCGCCGACATCGAGAAGCTCCTCGAGGTGCTGCAAAAGCTCGTCGACCAGGGCAACACGGTCGTCGTGATCGAGCACAATCTCGACGTCGTCAAGTCGGCCGACTGGATCATCG
>PKYG01000079.1:34834-42926 GCA_003132585.1 Actinomycetota bacterium | reverse complement strand
GTGATGACCGGCCCCATTTCGAGCACGCGCCCGTGACTGACTTGCGCGACATCGCCGCCCGCATCCCCAACGAGCCCGGCGTCTACCGATTCCTCGACGGCGAAGGCACCGTCCTCTACGTGGGCAAGGCCAAGGCGCTGCGCAAGCGAGTGCAGTCGTACTTCCGCACGGGCGCCGGGGGCCCGGACGGCCGCATCGCCGACATGGTCGCGCGGGCGCGCGACGTCGAGTACGTGATCACGCGCTCCGAGGGCGAGGCGCTCGTCCTCGAGGACAACTTCATCAAGGAGTTCCGGCCGCCGTTCAACCTGCGATTGCGCGACGACAAGAGCTATCCGTACATCGAGGTGACGCTCATCGACGAGTGGCCGCGGGTGCGCTTCATGCGCGGCCGCCACGTTGCCGGCAACCTCTACTTCGGCCCCTACTCCAGCGCCACCAAGGTGCGCGAGACGCTTGAGGCGATCGGGCGCATCTTCCCGTATCGCAAGTGTCCGGGCGAAAGACCCGGTCGCGCCAGCGGCTCGCCATGCCTGCAGTACTTCATCAAGCGCTCGCTGGCACCCTGCGACGACCGCGTCTTGCACGACGAGTACATGGCCGTCGTGCAGCAGGTCGTCGACTTCTTGCGCGGCCGTCTCCGCGCGGTCACGCGGCACATAGAGCGTGAGATGGAGGTCGCAGCAGGGGCGCAGGAGTTTGAGAAGGCGGCGCTGCTGCGCGACCGGCTCGCCGCCGTGCGCCACATCCACGAGCACCAAGCCGTGCGCACCGACGGCACGGGCACCTTTGACGTGCTCGCCCTTTACCAGAGCGACCCCGGCGGCAACGTGCAGGTCTTCCGCGTGCGCCAGGGGGCGCTCGTCGACCGGCAGACGTTCTACGTCGAGAACGCGGCCGGCCGCGATCCCCAATCGGTGCTCGAGGAGTTCCTGCTCGAGTTCTACTGGGAGGCGACGACGATCCCGCCCGAAGTGATCGTCGACATCGACGAGGGCGCCGACGTGGCGGCGCTGCTCGCCGTGCGGCGCGGCGCCGGCGTCGTCGTCAAGCGCGCGCAGCGCGGCGCCAAGCGCCGGCTGCTCGAGCTGGCGCGGCGCAACGCAGAGCTTGCCGGCGAAGCCGAAGCGGAGCGTCTGCACCGCCGTCGCCAGTCGCGCATCGAGGCGCTCGAGCGGCTGCGCGACGCGCTCGGGCTCCCCGAGCTACCGTTGCGCATCGAGTGCTACGACATCAGCAATCTCGGCGAGCAGCACGCCGTCGGTTCGATGGTCGTCTTCGAGGGCGGTCTGGCGAAGAAGGCTCACTATCGGTCGTTCGCGATCCGCGAGGTCGCGGGGCAGGACGACTTCGCGATGATCCGCGAGGTGGTCGGTCGGCGTTTCGAGCGGCGCACCGCGGGCGCCGTGTCGGGTGGCTTCGACGAGAGCTTCTCGGCACTTCCCGATCTGATCGTCGTCGACGGCGGCAAAGGCCAGCTTTCGGCCGCCGGCGAGGCGCTGCGCGCGACCGGCGTCGACGTGCCCGCGGTCGGGCTCGCCAAGCAGCATGAAGAGGTCTACGTGCCGGGCAGGTCGGCGCCGCTGGCGCTGCCGCGCGACGACCCGGCCTCGCTGCTGCTGCAGCGCGTCCGCGACGAGGCGCACCGCTTCGCCGTGACCTTCCACCGCAAACGCCGCGACGCCGGCTTGCGCCGGGCGACGATCTTCGATGAACTGCCGCAGGTCGGACCGGTGCGGCGGAGAAGGATACTCGAGCACTTCGGCAGCCCCGAGCGTTTCGTCGCGGCATCGCGCGACGAGCTCGAGAGCGTGCCCGGCTTGCCCAAGAGAGTAGCGAGGGAGATCTATGCGCACCTTCACAAAGCAGGNNGCTCTCGAGTTGCCGACGCCCGACGCGGCGGCGCCCGACCCGTCGGAGCCGAGCATCTGGCGGGACCTGCTCGAGCGCTATTTCAGCGGCGAGCAGGTCGTGTTCCCGCTGGACCCGGCGCACTTCTCGCAAGCGATCGGGCATACGCGTTTCGAAACCGCGGTCACCGCCGCCCTGGCGGCGATCCCCTACGGCAGCGCCGTCAGCTATCGCGACCTGGCCGTCGCCGCGGGCCACCCGAACGCGTATCGCGCCGTCGGCACGGTGATGGCGCGCAACCCGCTGCCCGTGATCCTGCCGTGCCACCGCGTCATCAAGAACGACGGTAGCCTCGGCAACTACGGCGACGACCCCGCCTGGAAGCGGCGTCTGTTGGCTCTCGAAGGCTACTTCGACGATCCCGGCCGCGGGAGCGCGCGATGACCACGTCGGCGCTGCAGTTCGTGATCATCACCGGTCTCTCCGGAGCGGGCAAGTCGCAGGCGATCGACTCCTTCGAGGATGCCGGGTACTTCTGCGTCGACAATCTGCCGCCGCAGCTTGTGCCGACGCTCGTCGACCTGTTTCGCCGCGAGGGCAGCAAGGTCGACAAGGTGGCGATCGTCAGTGACGTCCGCGGCGGCGAGTANNGTGCGGCGCTTCAAGGAGACCCGCCGCCGCCACCCGCTGGCGGGCGGCGGGTCAGTGATCGACGGCATCCGCAACGAGCGCAAGCTGCTCGCCGGTCTGCGCGAGCGTGCCACCCTGATCATCGACACGAGCACGAGCTCGATCCACGAGCTCAAGGCGCAGCTCAACCAGGAGCTGATCCAGCACACGCGCCACTCCAATCTGGTCTTCGCGATCGTCTCGTTCGGTTACAAATACGGCATCCCGATCGACGCCGACCTGCTCTTCGACGTGCGCTTCCTGCCCAACCCGCACTACGACCTGCGCCTGCAACCGCTGACCGGACTCGACGACGACGTGCGCGATTACGTACTCGCGTCCGCGGGTTGCGAGGAGTACTTCTCCCGCCTCCTGCCACTGCTCGACTTTCTCTTCCCGCGGTATGCGGCCGAAGGCAAGGCGCATCTCACGATCGGCATCGGCTGCACGGGCGGCCGTCATCGCTCCGTCGCGATCGCGCAATGGTTGGGCGAGCACTACCAGAAGCAGGGGTACTTCACGATCGTGCGTCATCGCGACATCGCCAGGGACTGACCGTGCAGTCGCGTCTCGAATGGCTCTACCCGGGTCTCGGCATCAAGCGCTGGGTCCTGCTCGCGCTCGCGGGCGGGTTCACGCTCGGGTTCTCGCTGCTTCTCGGTGTCAGCGCCGTGGTCTCCTACGACCGGGTGGCGGCGATCGGGCTGGGGTCGCTGCGCGGGCACACGTTCGTGACGGGAGTGCTCGTCGGCGGCACGTTCATGTTCGGCTGTGTCGGCCTGTACCTCGGCCTCCGCGGCGTGATGCGCTTCCAGCCGCCGTCGGCCTCGGTCGGCGACATCCGCCGGTCGGCGTCTCTGGCGCGCGGTCCGCGCGTCACGGCGATCGGCGGCGGCAACGGTCTGGCGGCGTTGCTTCGCGGCTTCAAGGAACACACGAGCAACCTCACCGCCGTGGTCACCGTCGCCGACGACGGCGGCAGCTCGGGCAAGCTCCGTCAGGACATGGGTATCCTGCCGCCCGGCGACATCCGCAATTGCCTGGTCGCGCTCGCCGACGACGATGAGCTGATGAGCCGCCTCTTCCGGTACCGCTTCACCGACGGCGGCCTGGCCGGTCACAGCTTCGGGAATCTCTTCGTCGCGGCGCTCGCCGAGGTCACCGGCGACTTCGAACGTGCCGTGGAGGAGTCGACCAGTGTTCTCAAGGTCCGCGGCCGCGTGCTGCCCTCGACGCTCGTCGACATCGTGCTGCACGCCCAGATGCAGACGGGTGACCGCGTCAGCGGCGAGAGTACGATCACAGCCAGCGAGCACCTGCCGCTGCGCGTCTGGATCACCCCGGAGGCACCGCCGGCGCATCCGCAGGCGCTCGAGGCGATCGCCCGCGCCGACCTCGTCGTGCTCGGCCCGGGCAGCGTGTACACGAGCATCATGCCCAACTTGCTGGTCGCCGAGGTCTGCGATGCGCTGCGCGACACGCGCGCCCGGGTCGTCTACGTCTGCAACGTGATGACGCAGCCCGGCGAGACCGACGGCTACACGGCCGCAGACCACCTCGAGGCGCTCTTCAGGCACGGCGCCGCCGGGCTCATCGACGACGTGCTCGTCAACGACACGCCGGTCTCCGACGAGGTCGCTGCGGCCTACGCGCGCGCCGGGGCGCGACCGGTCGTCGTCGATCCCGACCGGCTCCAGGGGCTTGGCGTGCACGTCGTGCACGCCCCCGTTGCCGGCGGCAGCAACTTGTTCCGCCACGACCCGACACGCCTCGCGCGAGTGCTGGTGCGCATGGCGCGCAGGTAGGCGCCCGTGTCGTTCACGCAGGACGTCAAGCGCGAGCTCGACACCGTGGTCCCCGAGAACGAGCACTGCCGCCGGGCGGAGCTCTCCGGCGTGTTCTTCGGGGCCGGCACCTTCGAGATCGCCTCCGGCGGCGAGTACACGGTGCGCGCGTCGCTGGCCTTGCCGGCGACGGCACGCAGGGTGCTGGCGCTGCTCAAGCCGTTCGGCGCGAACGCAGAGCTGCGCACCGTCGACTCGCCGCCGATCGGCCGGCGCTACGAGGTCGTGCTCGGTGACGGCGAGCGCCATCTACAACTGCTCAACGAGATCGGCGTGCTCTCCGACACGCTCGCGTTGCGGGCGACGGTGCCGCGCCGGATCGTCGCGCGCCACTGCTGTCTGGTCGCCTTCCTGCGCGGCATGTTCATGGGCTGTGGCTCGATCTCGATGCCCGGGGCGCCCGTCCACGCGGAGTTCACCGTGGAGGACGCCGACCTGGCCGAGGATCTGGGCAAGCTCCTCGCGCGGCTCGATCTGCGCTTCAGCGTGGCCGCGCGGGCGCGCAACGTCGCCTGTTACACAAAGCGCGGCGAGACGGCGGCCGACTTGCTCGCCGTGCTCGGTGCGCACGGTGCGCGCCTGCGCTGGGAGGAGCACCTCGTGTTCGGACGTGTGCGCGAACGCGCCAATCGCCTCGCCAACTGCGACCAGGCGAATGCGCGGCGGGCGGCCGAGGCCGGCCGCCGTCAGGTCACGGCCGCCCGCCGTCTCATGGCCGAAGCGGGTTGGTCGGCGCTGCCGGCGACGGTGCGCGACAGCGCCCACCTTCGCATCAAGTACCCGTATCTCAGTCTCGAGGAGCTCGCGGCCCGGGCGCGTCCGCCGCTGACGAAATCGTCGCTCAATCACCGCCTGCGGCGCATGGTGGCGCTTGCCGGCGCCACCCCATCCACCTTGTCGTAGTTCGCAGAGGGCATTCTGTACGCGCGGGAGCCCGGCCAACAGGACCGCTCCCGCGCGCCTCTGGTAAGCTTCACGGGCAATCTACGGGGAGGCTCACTATGGCTGTGCGTGTTGGTGTCAATGGTTTCGGACGCATCGGGCGACTCGTGATCCGCGCGGCGATGAAGCAGGGCGCCGACATCGAGTTCGTTGCCGTGAACGACCTGATGGACATCGCCACGATGCGTCATCTGTTCAAGTACGACTCCGTGCACGGAGTCTGGCCCGGCGAAGTCAAGGCCGAGGCCGATGCACTGTCCATCGACGGCCGTCGCATCAAGGTCTTCATGGAGAAGGATCCGGCAGCGTTGCCTTGGCGAGCGCTCGGCGCCGACGTTGTGATCGAGTCGACCGGCCACTTCACCAAACGTGACGCCGCCGCCGCGCACCTCGCCGCCGGCGCCAAGAAGGTGATCATCTCGGCGCCGGCCAGTGACGCCGACGTGATGATCGTCCTCGGCGTCAACGACGAGATGTACGACAAGAGTAAGCACGACGTGATCTCCAACGCGAGCTGCACGACGAACTGCCTGGCGCCGATGGTCAAGGTGCTGGACGATGCCTTCGGCTTGGAGAAGGGCTTCATGACCACGATCCACGCTTACACCAACGACCAGAAGATCCTCGACTTCCCGCACAAAGACCTTCGGCGCGCGCGCGCCGGGGCGATGTCGATCATCCCGACGACGACCGGCGCCGCGCGCGCCGTCGGCCTCGTGCTGCCGCACCTCAAGGGCAAGCTCGACGGCTTCTCCTTGCGCGTGCCGGCGCCCGACGGTTCGTGTACCGATCTCGTCGCCGAGCTCAAGCGTGAGGTCACGGTGGACGAAGTCAACGCCGCTTTCAAGCAGGCTGCCGGCGGCAAGATGAAGGGCATCCTCGAGTTCTGTGAGGACCCGATCGTCTCGATGGACGTCGTCGGCAACCCCGCTTCTTCGATCGTCGACGCAGCGCTGACGATGGCCAGTGGCAAGATGGTCAAGTGCATCTCGTGGTACGACAACGAGTGGGGCTACTCTTGCCGGCTCGTCGATCTCGTTCCGCGTGTCCTCTAGGGAGCGCGCACGATGAAACGCTCGGTCACCGACTACCCGCTCGCGGGGAGAAGGGTCTTCCTGCGCGTCGACTTCAACGTGCCGCTCGAAGGCGGTCACGTCGCCGACGACATGCGCATCCGGGCGGCTCTGCCGACGATCGAGTATCTACTCGGCCAGGGCTGCTCGCTGGTGCTCGCCTCGCATCTCGGCCGGCCCAATGGTCAGGTCGTCGAGGAGCTCCGTCTCGACCCGGTCGCGACCCGTCTGTCGGAGCTTCTCGGCAGGCCGGTGCACAAGGTGGACAACTGCGTCGGCGATGCTGTCGTCGCGACGGCACGGGCGCTCGCGCCGGGCGAGATACTGCTGCTCGAGAACCTGCGCTTCCACGCCGCGGAGACCGCCGACGACCCGGGCTTCGCGGCGCAACTGGCGGCGCTCGCCGACGTCTACGTCAACGACGCCTTCGGCGCCGCCCACCGCGCACACGCCTCGACTGAGGGCATCGCGCACTGCCTGCCCGGCGTCGCCGGGCTCCTGATGCAGCGCGAGCTCGAGATGCTCGGCACGCTGCTCACCGACCCGGCGCGGCCGTTCGTCGTCGTGCTCGGCGGCGCCAAGGTCTCCGACAAGATCGGTGTCATCGAGCGCATGCTGACGATCGCCGACGTGATCCTCGTCGGCGGCGCGATGTGCTTTCCGTTCTTCAAGGCGGCCGGTCTCGAGGTCGGCCGGTCCAAGCTCGAAGCCGAAGCGCTCGACGCGGCCGCCCGTCTGCGCGCCACGGCCGCAGCGGCGAGGTGTGCCTTCGTCCTGCCCGAAGACATCGTCGTCGCCGCCGAAGCCACGGCCGGCGCGGCGGCCACGGTGGTGCCGGCGGACGCGATGCCGGCCGACGAGATGGGCCTCGACATCGGCCCGGCGACGATCGCTGCGTTCGGCGCGCGCATCGCCGGCGCCGGCACGATCTTCTGGAACGGCCCGATGGGCCTCTTCGAGATCGAGCAGTTCGCCGCGGGCACGCGCGCCGTCGGCGAGGCGATCGCCGCCAGCGGCGCCGTCACCGTGGCCGGCGGCGGCGACACGGTCAGCGCCGTCCGCCGCTTCGGGCTCGAAGGTCGTCTGACGCACGTGTCGACCGGCGGTGGCGCGTCGATGGAGTTCCTCGAGGGCAAGCAGCTGCCCGGTGTGGCGGCCTTGCTCGACGCCTGACAGTCGAGAGAGAGGAGCGGGCATGGACCGCAACCGGCGGCCGCTGATGGCCGGCAACTGGAAGATGTACAAGACGCGTCTGGAGACGGTCACCTTTCTCGAGGCGTTCGCACCGCTGGTCGAAGATGTCGTCGAGCGCGAGATCCTCGTCTGCCCGCCGGCGGTGACGATCGAGACCGCGCTCGCCTTCTGCGAGGACTCCAATGTGCAGGTGGGCGCGCAGACGATGCACTACGCCGACGAGGGCGCCTTCACCGGCGAGATCTCGCCGAACATGCTGGCGACGCTCGGCGTGGCCTGGGTGATCCTCGGCCACTCCGAGCGTCGCCAGTACTACGCCGAGAACGACGCCGACCTGGCGCGCAAGGTGCGGGCGGCGATCGATCACGGGCTCAGGCCGATCCTCTGTGTCGGCGAGTCGCTGGCTGAACGCGAAGCCGGGCAGACCGAGAGCAAGATCGGCGGCCAACTCGCCACCGACCTTGGTCTGCTGACAGCGGCTGAGCTCGCGTCGCTGGCGGTCGCCTACGAGCCGATCTG
>PKYG01000079.1:0-34739 GCA_003132585.1 Actinomycetota bacterium | reverse complement strand
CTCTCGCCGACCGGCCGCGCGATGCGGCCGGTCGTGCTCGTCGTGATGGACGGCTGGGGCCTGGCGCCGGCCGGGCCCGGCAACGCGATCAGCCTGGCGCGTACGCCGGTGCTCGATCGTCTCGTCCACGACTATGCACATGGCTCTCTCGAAGCGTCCGGCCACGCCGTCGGCCTGCCCGACGGTCAGATGGGCAACTCTGAGGTCGGTCACCTGAACATCGGCGCCGGACGCGTCGTCTACCAGGACCTGACGCGGATCAGCCAGGCGATCGAAGACGGTACGTTCTTCGAGAATCGCGTGCTCAAGCAGGCGTTCGTCAAGGCTGCCGGCCGGCGCTCGACGTTCCACCTCATGGGCCTCGTCTCGGACGGTGGCGTGCACAGTGACATGGGCCACCTCAAGGCCTGCCTGGAGATGGCGCGCCGCGAAGGCGTGAGCGACGTCGTCGTGCACGCCTTCCTCGACGGTCGCGACACGCTGCCGCGCAGCGCGCTCCGTTACCTCGCCGAGATCGAGGCGTCGATGAACGACAAAGGCGTCGGCAGCTACGGCGTGATCAGCGGCCGCTACTACGCGATGGATCGCGATACCCGCTGGGAGCGCACGAAGCTCGCTTGGGATGCGCTGGTGTACGGCGACGGCGAGCAGGCGGCGACCGCCGCCGCTGCCGTCGCCGCCGCCTACCAACGCGGAGAGAACGACGAGTTCGTGCGCCCGACGGTCGTCGTCGCCGATCCGTCGAAGCGGGTCAAGGACCGCGACGTCTGTCTCTTCTTCAACTTCCGCCCCGACCGCGCCCGGCAACTGACGCGGGCGTTCTTCGACCGCTCTTTCGATCTCTTCGATCGCGGTCCCCACCCGCCGCTCGTCGACTTCGTGACGATGACCGAGTACAAGAAGGAGTTCCCGCTGCCGGTCGCGTTTCCGCCGGACCACCCGCGGCATGTGCTTGCCGAAGTGCTCGCCGCACACGGGTTGCGCCAGCTGCACATCGCCGAGACCGAGAAGTACCCGCACGTGACGTTCTTCTTCAATGGTGGCGTGGAGAAAGAGGTCGCGGGCGAGACGCGCATCCTCATCCCCAGCCCGCGCGACGTGCCCACCTACGACCACAAGCCCGAGATGAGCGCCTTCGCCGTCACCGACGAGCTCCTGCGGCAACTCGACGGCGGCGTCTACGACTTCGTCGTCGTCAACTTCGCCAACGCCGACATGGTCGGTCACACGGGCATCATCGGCGCCGCGATCGCGGCTGTGGAGGCGGTCGACACGTGTGTCGGACGCATCGTCGACCGTGTCGTCGCGCTCGGCGGCGCCTGCCTGATCACCGCCGACCACGGCAACGCCGATAACATGCTCGAGTCCGACGGGGGCGCCAACACCGCGCACAGCACCAATGCCGTGCCGTTCATCGCTACCGTACCCGGCGTCACCGTGCGCGGCGGCGGCATCCTCGCCGATCTGGCGCCTACGGCGCTGCACCTGCTCGGCATCGCGCCGCCGCCCGAGATGACCGGCACGGACTTGATCGTGCGCGTTTCGTGACCGCGGAGGTGGGATTCCCGTTGCGAGGCACGTATACTGGTCGCCAAGGGTCCGGGCATTGTATATTCGGTTAACAAATATTATGCTGATGAGGCTTCGCATAAGCCGCAGGCGAGAGGAGCAGTCCGCGTGGCTCTGACGGCGATACTGATCACCATCCACATCATCGTCTCGATCCTTCTGGTGGTGCTGATTCTCCTGCACTCCGGCAAGGACGGAGGCATGGGCAGCATCACGGGGTTCTCGTTCGCTGCTCAGGCGAGCGTCATGGAGCGTAACCTGACCCGCTACACGATCATCACGGGAGTCGTGTTCTTCATCACGACGTTCGCGCTCGCCAGCAGAAGTTTCTAGGGACGGAACGGCACAACGTGCCGGTCAAGCGCAACGGGAGGTGCTGACTATCGGTTGGACGACGGTACTGAAGTCCTCCCCGTTTGCGGTATTCCAGTGGGGGGTCTCGCTCGGGGAACCCTTTTCAATGGCACTAGGAGGTCACGTTGATTAGCCTCAAACCCAAGTGGCGCAGCTTCATCGTTGTCGCCATCCTGCTCATCGCCGTCGCGCTCGTCTTCACGGCGTGCGGCACGAAGAAGACGACGTCGAACACCACCGGCGGCACGCCCGTGGCGGGCGGCACCTTCAACTACCCGCTCATGTCCGAGCCGGTCGCCATCGATCCTGTCGTTGCCTACGAGTCCGAAGGCATGCAGGTCGTCCACCAGGTCTTCCAGGGCCTCGTGAAGTACCAGCTCAACAGCAAGGGCGAGATGGAGCTCACGCCTTGCATCGCCTCGTCGTGGGACCACAACGCCGACTTCACCGTGTGGACCTTCCATCTCAAGCACGGCGTCATGTTCGCGCCGCCGGTCAGCCGCGAAGTGAAAGCTCAGGACTTCGTCGACTCGTGGAACTTCGCTGCCCTTCCGGCCAATGGATCGTTCGTGGCCTACATCTTTGACGCGATCAAGGGCTTCGATCCCAACACGGCCTATGCCCCGAAGGGTTTCACGGGCCTCAAGGTGATCGACCCCTACACGCTTCAGATCACCCTGCGGTACAAGTTCGCCGAGTTCCCCGTGACCCTCGGTCACCCGGTCGCCTCGGTGCTGCCGATGGACTACATCAACCAGGTCGGCTGGAAGGTGTACAAAGAGCACCCGATCGGCACCGGCCCGTACGTCGTCACCGCCTGGAACCACAAGAAATCGGTTGAGCTGGCCAAGAACCCGTCCTACTGGGACAAGGCGAATGCCGGCTACGTGGACAAGATCCACATGCCGATCATCACCAGTACGAGCACTATCTGGCTCACGTTCCAGAAGGGCGAGCTCGACTATAGTTATGGGCCCGACGGCCAGATCAAGAAGATCGCCAACGACCCCAAGGCCAAGGACGGCACCTGGATCGTCAAGAAGACGCCGGAGCTGGGCGTCTACTTCGTCGGCATCAACATGACCGACCCGGTCATCGGCGGCGATCCGAACAACATTCAGAACGACCCGAACTGGACGAAACGCCAGGCTCTGTACGAAAGCGCCGACGCGGCGAGCGTCATCAACTTCATCAACGAGGGCGTCGGCGTGCCGGCCACGGGTATGGTCCCCGTGGGCATCCCCGGCTTTCGCGCCAATCAGTCGCCCTGGAGCTACGACCCCACCAAGGCAAAGGCGCTGGTCGCGGCGATGCCGGGCGGCAAGTTCCCGACCCTCCAGTACTGGTACAACACCGACGAGGGTCACAAGAAGATCGCCGAGGCCCTGCAGAGCGGCTGGAAGGCCGTCGGCATCAACGTCGTGCTGAGCAACTTCGACTGGTCGACGTTCCTCGACAAGCTCTCCAAGCCCACCAACGGCTCCCAGATCTTCCGCATGGGCTGGCTGGCCGACTACCCGTCGATGGACAACTTCCTCTGGCCGCAGTTCGAGGGCCATCAGCCCGGTGGCAACAACTCGAGCTTCTACAACAGCACGAAGTTCAACGAGCTGCTCGTCGAGGCCCGCACGACGGCCGACGACGCGCAGCGCTGGAACCTCTACGCTGAGGCAGAGAAGGTGCTGCTCAACGACATCCCGGCGATCCCGCTCTACTACTACCAGCAGTTCCGCATCTACAGCCCCAGGGTCCAGGGTCAGGTGCTCGACCCCATGGGCTTCATGGACATGTGGAAGGTCTGGGTCGCTAAGTGACGCATGCGCTCGCGCATGTAACGATGAATCGCTAACATTCATCGTCGTGCCGGCCGGGCGGTTTGCCGCTGGAGACAGCGGCAAACCGCCCGGCCTTTTCTCAATCGGCCCGCGCTTGTGCCACGCCAACCGAATGGGGTAGAGTACCGCGCATGTTGACGTACATCGTGAGAAGGCTCTTCCAGCTGATCGTCGTCATCTTCGGCGTCACGATCATCACCTTCGTGATCATGTTCCTCATCCCGGGCGACCCGGCGCAACTGCTTGCCGGCAAGAGCCCGACCCCCGGCAAGATCGCCCTGATCCGTTCGGAGCTAGGGCTCGATAAGCCGCTCTACGTCCAATACACTCGCTTTGTCAACAGGCTCGCCCACGGTGACTTCGGCACGTCGTATCAGACCGACCGGCCGGTGAGCGCCATGCTCAGGGAGAACATCCCGTACACGGCGCAGCTCGCGCTTGCGGCCGTCCTCCTGGAACTGATCGGCATACCGCTGGGCATCTACTCGGCCTTGCGTCAGTACACGTTCTGGGACTCGGCTTACACGACGACGGCGCTGATCGTTTGGGGGATACCGGTCTTCGTCATGGGCCTGTTCCTGCAATGGCTCTTCGGCCTCAAGCTCAACCTCCTGCCCGTCACCGGCGCGGGTGACCTGGCCTTCGGCATTTTCCCGAACTCGTGGGACAGCTTCCTCCATCTCATCCTGCCGGCAATCGCGATCGGTCTCGTCGAGGTCGCCTACATCTCGTACATGCAGCGCGCCGCGATGCTCGAAGTGATCCGCTCCGACTACATCCGCACGGCCCGGGCGAAGGGCCTGAGCGAGCGCCAGGTCGTGTTCAAGCATGCCTTCAAGAACGCCGTCATCCCCGTCATGACGATCGCCGGCATCGATCTCGGCGCCCTCATGGGCGGCGCGATCATCACCGAGGCCGTGTTCTCGCGCCCGGGCGTTGGCCAGATGATCTACTCCTCGATCGGCGCCCGCGACCTGCCGGTGGTCGCTGCCGGGGTGATCTTCTCGACCTTCGTCTACGTCATCGCCAACCTGATCGTCGACCTCTCCTACGCGTGGGTCGACCCGCGCATCCGGCTCGAGGAGTAGCGCGCCATGACCGAAGAAGTCGTCGCAACCGCTGGAGAGGGCGCCATGGAGGTCAAGCCGCTCTCGCCGTGGGCGGACACGTGGCGCCGTCTCAAGAAGAACAAGCTCGCCCTCATCGGCCTCGTGATCATCGTGATCTTCCTCCTCGTCGGCGGCGTCCAGGAGATCGCCAATCTCCTCGGCCCTCAGAACGCCTCCGAAACTGCCACGGCCGCGCAGCGACCGTGGTGGCAGCGCGGCTATCTGGCCCCGTACGATCCCAACGGCGGCGACTTCCACGCCGGCCCTGCCGGTCCGATCAACCCCCCCTCGATGAAGCATCTGCTGGGCACCGACTACCTCGGTCGTGACGTGCTCTCGCGGGCGCTCGTCGCGACGCGCATCTCGCTGCTCGTCGGCATCATCGCCGTGGGCATCGCGCTGGCCATCGGACTTTCGCTCGGACCGATCTCGGGTTACTACGGGGGGGCGGTCGATAGCGTCGTCATGCGGATGGCCGATATCTTCTTCGCGTTCCCCTACATCTTGTTCGTGCTGCTCATCATGACCGTGCTCGGACCGGGGTTCCGCAACGTGTTCATCGCGATCGGCATCCTGAGCTGGGCGGGCTACGCGCGCCTTAATCGTGGCTCCGTGCTGAGCGTGAAGCAGGTGGAGTACATCGAAGCGGCACGCGCGCAGGGCGCCAGCGACCTGCGGATCATCTTCCGCCACGTCCTGCCGAACACGATGGCGCCGATCTACGTCGCGATCGCGATGGGCATCGGCGGCGCCATCCTCACCGAGTCGGCGCTGAGCTACCTCGGCATCGGCATGCGCCCGCCGGACGCGAGCTGGGGCTCGATGATCACCGACTACCAGACGTACTTCTTCGCCGGCCAGTGGTGGATGCTGACGTTCCCGAGCGTCGCCCTCGTGGTCACCGTGTTCGGCTTCATCTCGTTCGGCAACGGCCTGCGCGACGCCACCGATCCGAAGTTGAAGGAGTAGCGGTGGACGAGCTGCTTCTCGACGTTCAGGACCTCTCGACGCACTTCATGACGCATGCCGGCGTGGTCAAGGCGGTCAACGGCGTGAGCTTCACGCTGCACCGCAACGAGACGGTCGGCATCGTCGGCGAGTCGGGTTCGGGCAAGACGGTAGCGGCGCTCTCCCTGTTGCGCCTCGTGCCCGACCCACCGGGCAAGATCGTCGAAGGCAAGATCCTGCTCAAGGGGCGCGACCTGCGCGAGGTCAGCAACGAGGAGATCCGCGCCGTGCGTGGCAACGACATCGCGATGATCTTCCAGGACCCCATGACGAGCCTCAACCCCGTGTTCAAGGTCGGCATGCAGATCGCCGAGGCGATCATGCTGCACCAGGACAAATCGCGGCGCGATGCATGGCGGATCGCCGCCGAACTACTGGCAAAGGTCGGCATCCCCGACGCCGAGAGTCGCGTCAACCAGTACCCGTTCGAGTTCTCGGGCGGCATGCGCCAGCGCGCGATGATCGCGATGGCGATCTCGTGCAACCCGGACATCCTGATCGCCGACGAGCCCACCACGGCGCTCGACGTCACGATCCAGGCGCAGATCATCGATGTGGTCCGCGAGATGCAGGCGCAGTACAACTCGGGCGTCATCCTGATCACGCACGACCTGGGGGTCGTCGCCGAGATCGCCGACAAGGTGATGGTCATGTATGGCGGGCGCACGGTCGAGTACGGTCCGATCGACGAGATCTTCTACAACCCCCATCACCCGTACACCTGGGGCCTGCTCGGGTCGCTGCCGCGACTCGACCTCGTCGAGAAGGAGCGGCTCACGCCGATCAAGGGGCAGCCGCCCGACCTCCTCATGCTGCCCCCCGGTTGCCCCTTCTCGGGGCGCTGCGGCTACGAACGTCCCGATGAGTGCCCGCTCACGATGCCCGACACGGAGATCGTCGGTCCCGAGCACGGCGTGCGCTGCTGGATACCCAACGACGAGCGAGTGTCGGCCAGATCCGCGCTGCCGCGGTTCGTTGCGAGGTCGAAATGAGCTTCCTCGAGGTCAGGGATCTGAAGAAGCACTTCCCGATCCGCACGGGCATCCTGAAGCGCACGACCGGGCACGTCTACGCCGTCGACGGCATCTCGTTCTCGATTGAAGAAGGGGAGACGCTCGGCATCGTCGGTGAGAGCGGTTGCGGCAAGTCGACGGCGGCGCGTGTGATCCTGCGACTGCTCGAGGCGACCGCCGGATCAGTTGTCTACGACGGCATCGACGTCATGAAAGCGTCGCGTGTCGAGATGCAGCGTTTGCGTCGCGACATGCAGATCATCTTCCAGGACCCGTACGCCTCGCTGAACCCGCGCATGCGCGTGCGCAACATCATCGGCGAGCCGCTGCGCATCCATCAGATCGGCACACCGGCGGAGCGCCGCCAGCGCGTGATCGAGCTGCTCGAGACGGTCGGCCTCAATGCCGAGCACGCCGAGCGCTACCCGCACGAGTTCTCCGGCGGGCAGCGCCAGCGCATCGGCGTCGCCCGGGCGCTGGCGCTCAACCCGCGGCTGATCATCTGTGACGAGCCGGTGAGCGCCCTCGATGTGTCCATTCGCGCGCAGGTGATCAACCTGCTCGAGGACCTGCAGGACGAGTTCAAGCTCACCTACCTGTTCATCGCCCACGACCTCTCCGTCGTCAAGCACACCTCCGACCGCGTCGTCGTGATGTACCTCGGCAAGACCGTCGAGATCGCCAGCAGCGACGTGCTTTACGACAGGCCGCAGCACCCCTACACGGAGGCGCTGCTCTCGGCCGTGCCGATTCCCGATCCCGAGACCGAGCGCAACCGACGGCGGATCGTGCTCGAAGGCGACGTGCCGAGCCCGACCAAGCCGCCGGCGGGGTGCGTCTTCCACCCGCGCTGTCAGCGCGCGCAGGAGGTCTGCGAGACGGCGATGCCGCCGCTCGAGTGCACCGGCGATGCCGGTGCCGATCACATGGTCGCCTGCTACTTCGCGACGCGCTACGAGGGCGTCCCGCAGCGCGATGCCCCCGGCAAGGACACCGGCGAGGCGCCGGCACGCTAGTCACGGCGCCGTCTCGCATCTGCCGGCGACTGCGGTGAGCGCATGACATTCGCACGACGAAGCCAAGCTGCCTGTGCGCGGCGCCGTGGTGCCGCGCGTCGATTGGCGCGGTGGACTCTGCTGGCAGTGGTGGCGGTCATCGTCGTCTCAGGGTGCGGCCACAAGACCGGCCAGGGCGACGTTCTGGCGCGCGTCAACGGGCGCGACGTGTCCAGGGCCGATGTCGCACTGACGCGTGCCACCGCGCACATCGCCGGTGTGGAGTTGACCGACGGCCAGGCGCTGGAGAAGGCGATCCGCATGGAAATCGTCCGTCGGGAGGCCGAGCGCCTGCAGGTGACGCTCGCCGACGCTGCCGTCGCCGCACGTATCGCCGCCGTCGCCAAGCAGGTCGGCGGCATCGACAAGCTGAACGCTGAGCTGGCGAAGGAGAATCTATCCGCGGACCAGTTCCGCCGTGCCGTTGCCGACGCGCTGCTCAGCGAGCAGCTTGGCGCGAGCAAGTTCTCCGGTTTGGCCGTGCCCGAGACCGCCGTCCGCGCCTTTTACGAGAAGAACATCGCGCTGTTCACCGTGCCCGCGGCGGTGAAGATCGGTTCGATCGAGTGCAAACTGGAGCCGATCGCGGCGCGGATCGCTGCGGAGCTGCGTCACGGCGCGTCGTTCGCGAAGATGGCGCGACTGCATTCTCAGGAGCTGGAGAGCGGCAAGCATGGCGGCATGCTCGGCTGGGTCGCCGTGTCGTCGCTGCCGACGCCGCTGGCCGACGCCATCGCCAAGCTCCACGAGGGTGAGGTCTCGTCGCCGACCGCCAGCTTCGGGGGTTGGTTCCTGATCAAGCTCTACGACCGGCGAACGGCGAAGACGTCGCCATTTGCGCAGGTCGCCGCCGAACTCCGTCGCGAGCTCGTCCGCCGGCGCCAGGCGGCTGCTTTGCAGCGCTGGGTCGAAAGGGTTCGCGCCCATGCTGACGTCGTGATCATCGGCCAAGGGGGCAAGTAGTGAGAGACATCCTCGTCATCGTCGTCATCATCGCCATCGCGCTCGTGTGCCTTGGCGCCGTCAACCACGATCGGAGCGTCGACTTCGACTACTTCTTCGGCACGTGGACGGGGGTGTCGATGCTGTGGCTCGCCGTCATCGCCGCGGCGCTCGTCGTCGGCGTCGGCCTCGTGGCGGGTGGTTCGGCCGCCGTGCACGCCGCCGGTGACCGGCACAAGCTCGAGCGCGAGCTCGACGCGACGTACACGCGACTGCGCGCCGCCGAGGCTCAGCTCGGTGTGGCGACGCCGGCGGATGTGGCGGCGCCCTCGGGCGAGGCCGCTGTCGAAACATCGTCGGGCGCAGAGACGCCGGGCGAGGCCGCTGTTGAGGCATCGTCGGGAGCAGAGCCGCCGGCTGAGCCTGAAACCGGGGACGGCCAAGCGGCTTCCGCGCCGCCGGTGGCGCCGGAGCAGGACGGCGGCGCGACCGCCTAGGCGGGTGCGTTCGCGGCGCGGCGCGGCGACGGCGTCCGTCGCCGCCAACCTGTACACTGGTTCGGCTGATGAACGAAGGATCCTGGCGCATCTCCCCGGTCGATTTCGGCCTCGCACGACGGCTGGCGGCCGGTCTCGGCGTCAGTCCGGTCCTGGGCGAGGTCTTGGCGCGCCGCGGGTTCACTGATGTCGAACAGGCGCGCGCCTTCCTTCATCCCGACTTCAAACTCCACAGCCCGTACCTGTTGCCCGGCGTTGCCGAGGCGCGCGCGCGCATCGATCGGGCGCTCGCGCGCGGCGAGCCGATCGCCGTCTACGGCGACTACGACGCCGACGGGGTCACGGCGACCTTCCTGCTCACGGAGGTACTGCGCGAACTGGGGGCGGACGTGTCGTGGCGCCTTCCGAATCGACTGGACGAGGGGTACGGCATCTCACTCGCGGCGGTCGAGGAGATGGCCGCCGCCGGTGTCCGCCTGATCGTCACCGTCGACTGCGGCGTGAACGCCGTCGCCGAGGTCGAGCGCGCGCACGAGCTCGGCCTCGATGTGATCGTCACCGACCACCATGAGGTCAAGGGCGACCTGCCGCCATGCACCGTCATCAATCCAAAGCTTGGCGGCTACCCGTTTGCGCAGCTTGCCGGCGTCGGCGTCGCGCTCAAGCTGGCGCAAGGGCTTCTTCAGGAGCCGGGGGACGGTGCGGTCGAATTGCCGCTGGTGCTGCGCCCGTACGTCGACGTCGCCGCCGTCGGCACGGTCGCCGACATCGTCCCGCTGCAGGACGAGAACCGCAGCCTGGTGGCGATGGGTCTCGGGCGCCTGCGCAGCGCTCCGCGACCGGGCCTGGCCGCCTTGCTCGAGGTCAGCGGCACCGTGCCCGATGAGGCGAACGCGGGCACGATCAGTTTCCGTCTGGCGCCGCGACTCAATGCCGCCGGCCGCCTCGAAGACGCGTCGCTGGCGATGCAACTCTTGGGCGCGACCGAGCGGCAGCAAGCGCTGCCCCTGGCGCTCAAGCTCAACGAGCTCAATCAGGCGCGCCAAGAGATCGAGAGCGCGATCTTCGCGGAGGCGCTGGCGATGGCCGGCGACTCGCCTCCGGCGGCGATCGTGCTCTCCTCGCCGGACTGGCACGAAGGCGTCATCGGCATCGTCGCTTCGCGCCTCGTCGAGCGTCTCAATCGGCCGACGATCCTCTTGAGCGAGGGCGAGACGATTGCGAAAGGATCGGGGCGCAGTATCGCCGCATTCGATCTCCTCGCCGGCGTCGGTGCCTGTGCCGACCTGCTGATCGGCTTCGGCGGGCACCGCGCCGCTTGCGGCGTGCGCATCGCGCGAGAGCGCATCGGCGAGTTGCGCGACCGCCTCATCGAGTACGCGTCCGCGCAGCTCGGGCCCGAAGACTTCGCGCGGCCGACGACCGTCGATGCGGTCGTTTGCGGCGACGAGCTCACCCTGACGCTCGCCGACGAGCTCGAGACGATGGCCCCGCACGGATTCGGCAACCCCAAGGTCACGGTGCTGCTCCATGGTGCCGAGGTCCGCTCGCCGCGGCTCACGCGCAACCGTCGCCACGTGCAGTCGAAGGTCGCCTGCGACGGCGCCTGCGCGGCGGCGATCCACTTCAACTTCGACGGTGTCGGCGAGCTCGCCGAGGGCCGACGCTATGACATCCCCTTGACGCTTGCGAAGAATTCGTACAACGGCACGGTCAGCGCGCAGGTCGAGGTCAAGGCGCTCTGTCCGATCGCCGAGCCGCGCATCGATCTCTGTCCGACGGCTTGCACCGGCACGTGCCGTGAGCGGCTCGCCGGCGACGAGCTGCGCAGCTACGTGGAGTCGGCGGCGTGCGTGGTCGCCGACGGCGGGGAGGAGGTGGCCGTGGCGGTCGAGCAGGCGCGCCGCGAAGGCCGCCTGCTCGACCGCCGCGGCCGCCCGTTGATCTCCACGCTCGCAGGGCTCGTCGCCACCGGCCAGCGGGTGCTCGTGCTCGTCGCCGACGTGGCGCGACGGCGACCACTGCTCTCGCGAGATCTGCTGCCGCCCGGTCTTATGGGCGGCGCACTGTACCTCAACGCCGCCTGCCTGCCGCTGCGTTTGCCGCTGGCGCTGACGTCGGGCGCCGCCGCGGGCGCGTCGGCGGCCGTCGTGATGGCCGGCGCGACGTCGGCGGCCATGTCTCCCGACCTCGTCGGCGGTTTCGGCCACGTGGTCTTCGTCGATCCGCCGCTCAGCGCAGCGGCGCTCAACACCGTCATCGCCGCTGCCGATAGGGAGGCATGGATCCATGTCCTGTGGGGAGAGGGTGAAGTACACTTCGCCGAGAAGGTCGCCGCCGCCGGTTACGATCTCGACGCGCAGGTGCGCCGTCTCTGGCGGCGGATCGCGCGGGCGGGCGATGCCGACGCTGCGGCGGTGCTCGAGATGGAGCTGGTCGGCGACGGCCGGCTGCTCGCCGAGCTGCTGACGCTCGTCGCGGCCTGGCGCACGCTCGACGAGTGCGGTTTGCTCGAGCGTGAGGACGGCAAGAACCTCATCAGGGTAGGTCGGCAGAAGGTCGACCTCGGTTCGTCGGAGACGTATCGCACGTGGCACAACCAGTACAGAGAGAAGACGTTTCTCGCGCACTGCCGAGCGGCGCGGATCTGACGGTCGTCCCGGAGCAGTACCAGCGACTGCTCGACGACCTCTTCGCGGCGATCGAGCGCTACAACCCCGACCCCGACCGCGAGCTGATCACGCGCGCCTTCGTCGCCGCCTGTCTCCTGCACGGCGCCCAGAATCGCAAGAGCGGCGAGGCATACATCCACCACCCCGTAGGTACGGCGCTCAACTGCGCCGAGCTGCAGCTCGACTCGGTGACGATCGCCGCGGCGCTGCTGCACGACGTGATCGANNCAGGAGGAGGAGCAAGCCGAGAACTACCGCAAGATGATCGTCGCCATGGCGACCGACATCCGCGTCATCCTGATCAAGCTCGCCGACCGCCTGCACAACATGCGCACCCTCTGCTACCTGAGCAAACAGAAGCAGATCCAGAAGGCCAAGGAGACGCTCGAGGTCTACGCGCCGCTCGCCCACCGGCTCGGCATCTACAACATGAAGTGGCAGCTCGAAGACCTGGCGTTCTCGGCGCTGCATCCGCGCAAGTACGCTGAGATCCAGCAATGGGTCTCGCAGCGCAGGGTCGATCGCGAGGATTACGTCGGCGAGGCGGCGCAGTTCCTCGGCGACGCGCTCGTCAAGGCCGGCATCCACGCCGAGATCACGGGCCGCGCCAAGCACTTCTACTCCATTTACGTGAAGATGAGCCGGCGCGGCAAGGAGTTCAACGAGATCTTCGACCTGACGGCGCTGCGCGTGCTCGTCGACAACGCCAAGGACTGCTACGGCGCGATCGGCATCATCCACTCTCTCTGGAAGCCGATCCCCGGGCGTTTCAAAGACTACATCGCGATGCCCAAGTTCAACCTCTACCAGTCGCTGCACACGACGGTCATCGGGCCGGGCGGCAAGCCGCTGGAGATCCAGGTGCGTACGTTCGAGCAGCACCAGATCGCCGAGTTCGGCGTCGCCGCCCACTGGCTGTACAAGGAGAAGGGCGATCGCACCGGCGACAAGCTCGCCTGGCTGCGCCAGATGATGGAGTGGCAATCGGAGACCGGCGACCCGCGCGAGTTCATGGACACGCTGCGCATCGATCTCTTCGAGGACGAGGTGTTCGTCTTCACACCCAAGGGCGACGTGAAGAGTCTCGCCGCTGGGTCGACGCCGATCGACTTTGCCTACGCCGTGCACACCGACGTCGGCAATCACTGCGTCGGCGCCAAGGTCAACGGCCGCATCGTGCCGCTGCACCACCGCCTGCGCTCAGGCGACATCGTCGAGATTATCACCTCGAAGTCGAACCGAGGGCCGTCGCGCGACTGGCTGGGCATCGTGGTCACGCCGCGCGCGGCACAGAAGATCCGCCAGTTCTTCCGTCGCGAGGAGCGTGAGGACACCGAGCATTCGGGTCGCGACCTGCTTCAGGAGACGCTCCGTCGTGAGGGTCTGCCGGCGCAGAAGATCCTCACGGCGAAGGTCTTCAGCCAGATCGTCAAGGACGTCGGCTATCAGCGGCCCGAGGACCTGTACGTGGCCCTCGGCTCGGGCCGCCTGCCTGTCAAGTCGGTCGTCAACAAGGTGATGCAGCGGGCGGGGACGATGAAGGAGGCGATCCCCGCCGCGGCCGAGTTGCCGACCGAGCCGCCGGTCGTCTCGCAGACATCGGCCGCTTCACGCGAGTTCGGCATCGCCGTGGAGGGCATGGGCGACATCGTCGTGCGCATGGCCAAGTGCTGCAAGCCGATCCCCGGCGACGAGATCGTCGGCTACATCTCGCTTGGCAAGGGCATCACGATCCACCGCGCCGACTGCAAGAACGCGCGCGCCCTGATGCGCAACTCAGAACGCTTCACGAAGGTCAGTTGGGAAGGCCTCGGCGGCATGGCCTTCCGCGTCGAGGTCCAGGTCGAGGCGCTCGATCGCAACCACCTGCTCGAAGATCTCGCGCGCACGCTTTCGGACAGCGGGGCGAACATCATCCACGGCAGCGTCCAGACACTGCCCGACGGCGTCGTCCGCGATCGCTTCACGCTCGAGGTGGGCGACGTGCGCCAGCTCGAGAACATCCTCGCCAACATCAGGGCGATCAACACCGTCTACGACGCCTATCGCGTCGTGTCGTCTTGATCGCCTCGCGGTGGCTGCCACCCCGCTCGACGATGCCGGTCGCGGTTTGATAGCGTAGCGGCGTACCGGCGTCTCGCGAGGGACTATGTCTGACCCGCTCGAAGTCTTCACACTCAGCCTCGGACCGCTCCAGGCTAACTGCTTCATCGTGGTGCGCGGCGACGCGGCGCTGCTGATCGATCCTGGTGACGAGCCCGAAGCCGTGACGGGCGCGTTCGACGAGCTCGGAGTGGCTCCGTCCGCGATCCTCGTCACCCACGGGCACTTCGATCACTTCGGCGCCGTCGCGCCACTGGCGCGGCGGTATGCGGCGCCGGTCTATGTGGGTGAGGCGGACGCCGCGCAGATGGCCGACCCCGGCCTCGGCCCGCTGGCCGGGTTCGACATCGAGTCGGTGACGAGCTACACGGCGATCGATGGCGAGCAGGAGCTCACGCTGGCGATCCCCGTGACCGCGATCCCGACGCCGGGCCATTCTCGCGGCTCGCATACGTTCGCGATCGGGGACCACCTCTTCGTCGGCGACCTCATATTCTTCGGCAGCGTGGGTCGAACCGATCTGCCGGGCGGTTCGGGTGACCAGCTCCTCAACTCGATCGCCGACCTGGTGCGCCGATTTCCGCCGGACACGGTCGTGCATTGCGGTCACGGCCCCGACACTTCGCTCGGCCGTGAGCTGGCGCTCAACCCCTTCCTTTCGCCCCTGCGCTACGATCCGGGGCACCGATGGTGAGCGGCCCGCGCGCTCCCAAGGGCACGTACGACCTGTTGCCCGACGACGCCGACGAGAGAGATCTCGTCGTCGAGACGGCCGCAGTCGTCTTTACCGCCTACGGCTACCGGCGCATCGTCACACCGGAGTTCGAGGACACGGCGCTGTTCGAACGCGGGGTCGGTCAGGCGACCGACATCGTGCGCAAGGAGATGTACACGTTCGTCGACAAAGGCGAGCGCTCGCTGACGTTGCGTCCGGAGGGCACGGCGCCGATCTGCCGGGCATATGTGGAGCACGGCATGCACAAGCTGCCGCAGCCGGTGAAGCTGTGGTACTACGCGCCGATGTTCCGCTACGAGCGTCCGCAGGCAGGTCGCTATCGCGAGCACTACCAGCTGGGCGCCGAGGCGATCGGCGCGGCCGACCCAATGATCGACGCCGAGATCATCGCCATGCTCGCTCAGCTGTACGACGAGCTCGGCATCGGCGACCTGAATCTCGCCGTCAACAGCATGGGAGACGCGGCCTGCCGACCGGCGTATCTGGCGCTGCTCACCGCCTTCCTCAAGGACCGTGCGACTGAACTCTGCGGCGACTGCCGGGAGCGCATCTCTCTCAACCCGCTGCGCACCTTCGACTGCAAGCAGCCGGCTTGCCGGGCAGTGCTCGATTCGGCGCCGCACATCGTCGACCATCTGTGCGATGAGTGCGCGGCGCATTTCGCCGCCGTCCTCGACCTGTTGCGCCGTGCGCGCCTCGACCCGCGGACCGACTTCAGGCTGGTGCGCGGCCTCGACTACTACACGCGCACGACGTTCGAGTTTAGCTCCGACAGCCTCGGCGCGCAGAGTGGCGTCGGCGGCGGTGGCCGCTACGACGGGCTCGTCGAGCAGATCGGCGGTCTGCCGACACCCGGCGTGGGGTTCGGCACCGGTCTCGAGCGGATCGGGTTGGCGATGGGCGAGCGGGCGACAGAGAGCCTGGGGCCCGAAGCGTACCTGGTCTGCTTCGACGACAGTCGCCGGGCGGAGATGTTCGAGCTGGCCCAGACCCTGCGCCGCGAGCTTCTGCTCGAGGTCGAGCTGGACCTCGCGGCGCGCAGCGCCAAGGGCCAGCTCAAGCAGGCGAGCCGCAGCGACGCCGAATGCGCCGTGCTGATCGGTCTCGAAGAGCTTGCGCCGGACGTGGCGCGCGTGCGCGACCTGGAGAGCGGGGAAGAGCACGACGTGCCGATCGCCGAATTGGTGACGTGGTTCGCCGAGGCCGAGGGCGAAGAGGACTGATGGAGCGCAGCGCGCTTCCGGGGGAACTGCGCCGGGCAGACGTCGGACGGACCGTTGAGCTCGCCGGTTGGGTGGCCCGCCGACGCGACCTCGGCAACCTGATCTTCATCGACCTGCGCGACCGCAGCGGGATCGTGCAGCTCGTGTTCAACGCGGCGGTCTCGGCCGACGCGCACGCCCTTGCCGAGACCCTGCGGCCCGAGTTCGTGATCGAAGTCGCCGGTGCCGTCGTCGCGCGCTTGCGCGAGACCGTTAACGCACAGCTGCCCACTGGAGAAGTCGAGGTCGCGGTGACGCGCGCCGGCGTGCTCAACGCGGCGCGCACGCCGCCGTTCGCGATCGAGGGCGACGAGGGCGAGAACGTCGACGAGACGCTGCGCCTGAGGTACCGCTACCTCGATCTGCGTCGGGCGGCGATGCTTGCCAATATCGATCTGCGTCACAAGGCCGTGCAAGCCGCCCGCACCTATCTCAACGAGCAGCGCTTCCTCGAGGTCGAGACGCCCTATCTGACGAAATCCTCGCCAGAGGGAGCACGCGATTTCCTCGTTCCGTCGCGCCTCCAACCGCACAAGTCCTATGCGCTTCCGCAGTCACCGCAGATGTTCAAGCAGATCCTCATGGTCGCCGGCGTGGACCGGTACTACCAGTTGGCGCGCTGCTTCCGCGACGAGGACCTGCGCGCCGATCGCCAGCCGGAACACACGCAGATCGACGTCGAGATGTCTTTCATGAGCGCCGCCGCGATCCGGACACTGCTCGAGGGTCTGATGTGGGCGATCTTCACGGGCGTGGGCGAGGAGCCGCCGGCCTTGCCCCTGCCGGTGCTGTCCTACGACCAGGCGATGGCGCGTTATGGCACCGACAAGCCCGATCTACGCTTTGGTCTCGCGATCGTCGAGCTCTCCGACGTGTTCGCGGCGAGTGGTTTTCAGGTGTTCCGGGCGACAGTCGACGGCGGCGGCGTCGTGCGCGCGATCGCGGCGCCGGGCGGCGCCCGACTGTCGCGCGCCCAGATCGACCTCCTCACCGAGGTGGCCAGGGCACACGGCGCCAAAGGCATGGCCTACATGTACGTCGAGGAGGGTCGCGCGTTGCGCGGGCCGATCGTCAAGTTCCTCAGCGAGGCCGAGCAGGCCGCGCTGGTCGCGCGGATGAAGGCCGAGCCCGGCGACCTGGTGGTGTTCGCCGCCGACGAGGCAGGAGCGGCGGCGACAACCCTCGGCGCCCTGCGCGCGGCACTGATCCGACTCCTGGAGCCCGCGCCGGCCGCGCGCTGGGCGATGCTCTGGGTGATCGAGTTCCCGCTATTTGAACGTGACGATGAGACCGGCCAGATCACCTACGGGCACAATCCGTTCAGTCTGCCCACGGACGACACGATGGTCTTTCTCGACACCGATCCGCTACGCGTGCACGGCGCCCAGTACGATCTCGTGCTCAATGGCGTTGAGCTCGGTTCCGGCTCGCTGCGCAACCATGACGCCGCCGTGCAGCGCACCGTGTTGCGGGCGCTGGGCTACAGCGACGAGCGGATCGGCGAATCGTTCGGCTGGTTCCTCGAAGCGCTCGAATTCGGGGCGCCGCCGCACGGCGGCATCGGTCTCGGCCTCGACCGCATCGTGATGTTGCTCGCGGGCGAGAGCTCGATCCGCGATGTGATCGCCTTCCCGAAGACCGCATCGGGGTCGGACCCGATGACGGGCGCCCCGGCCGCGGTCAGCGCCGAGCAACTCAAGGACTTGCGCATCAGGCTCGGCTGAGCCGCCGGCGCGCGGTTCACCTCAAGGTTTTCACAGGGATGCCGAACTATTTGTTGAATTCGTTGACGGTTGCTAGGATTTGCGCGCTCGACCTTGTGCGTGACCTCGCGGCATTCTTGAGCCAACACGAATGCCTCGGGAGTCCGGCTTCGTTCGATCCGAGGATCGGCGAGAGGACACCCACCTGCAACTGCAGGTTCAAGAACTAAGCGAGCACGGCAAGGTGGAGCTCAACCAGACGGAGGCGGCAATGGGAGTGCTCGGGCGGAATAAGTCGTTCCTGGTGGGCGTGGGGCTCATTCTCCTCGCCGGACTTGCGATCTTCGGGTCAACGACCGCGGTGCTGGCGCTGACCGGCGCGCCCGGCCTGGCCGCCAACACCGTTCCCGGCAACACCGACTACAACGCTGCCGACAGCTTCGGTGTCACGGGCATGGCGCCACTTTCGATCAAGCCCACCAAGGCCACTCCCGGTTTCATCAAGAATCCTCTCAGCGAGAAACGCGGCGTCATCCTGCTCGTCTACGTCGACGGCGCCGCCGGCGACGATTCGATGCTTGCGAGCTTCCGCGCGATCAAGTCGCATTACGCGGCGGAGTCCTCGTTCTACGCGTTCGAGGCGGCGAAGGTGAAGGACCTTGGTGACGTCGTCGAACAACTCGGTGCACTGTCGCCGCCGATGCTCGTGATCATTCGCGGCGACGGCAGCGTCTACCAGCTCTACACGGGCTGGATCGACCGGACGACCATGGAGCAGCAGGTCGCCAACGCCGTTCAGCTGTAGCTCCGCCGCCACCGCACACTCACGTAGCACCCGCACTCACCCGGGACGTTTGACCGTGCCACGCTCTGTGGTACTATAATCCCGACCAATCGAGTTGGGATTCGACCCTTCCCCGATGTGAGGTGGAGCTGTGCGCATTTCATCGCGCTGCGAGTACGGACTGCGGGCGATGGTCTACTTGGCCGGGCGCAGCGGGGCAGACCCGGTTTCGCTCTCGACGATCGCCAGTGACGAAGGCATCCCGATGGCGTTTCTCGAGCGCATCATGGCGCGCCTGCGCGACGCCGGTCTCGTCGTCGCCACGCGTGGCGTGAGCGGCGGCTACCGGCTATCGCGTGCCACTGCCGAGATCTCCGTAGCCGACGTCGTCGCGGCGCTCGAAGGCCCGCTCTCGCTGGTCGGCTGCCTGCCCGACGATCACGGCTGCGACCGCTCCGACGGGTGCGCATCCCGGCAGGTGTGGCGACGGCTCGACGAAGCGATCTCCGATGCCCTCACCGGCATCACTCTCAGCGACCTGACGATGGAGGCTGTGACGCGATGAACTACGTGTACTTCGACCATGCGGCGACGACGGGGGTCGACCCTCGGGTCTTCGCACGGATGGAGCCGTATTTCTCCGAGTTCTACGGCAACGCCTCGGAGATCCACGGCCCCGGACGCAAGGCGCGTGAGGCGGTCGAATGGGGCCGCGCGGCAGTCGCTCAAGCGCTCGGCGCCAACGAGAAGGAGATCGTTTTCACCAGCGGCGGCACCGAGGCCGACAACATGGCGCTGATCGGCTACGCCCAGCGCTTCTCCGGCGGCCACATCATCACCAGCGCCGTCGAGCACCCTGCGGTGATGGAGTCGGCGCGTTTCCTCCAGCGGCAAGGTTGGGACGTCACCTTCGTGCCGGTCGATCAGTACGGCGCGGTGGACGTGGACGCCTACCGCGCCGCGTTCCGCGATGACACGCGCCTGGCGTCGGTCATGCTGGCCAACAACGTCGTCGGCACTCTGCAGCCGGTCGCCGAGCTCGCGCGCATCGCGCACGACCAAGGGGTCGCGTTCCATACCGACGCCGTGCAGGTCGCCGGCTCGCTGCCGATCGACGTCGACGAGCTCGGCGTCGATATGCTCTCGATCTCCGGTCACAAGATCTACGCGCCCAAGGGCATCGGCGCCCTGTACGTTCGCAAGGGCACGCGGATCGGTCCCATTCTGCACGGCGGCGGCCACGAGCGGCGCCTGCGCTCCGGCACGGAGAACGTGCCGGGCATCGTCGGCATCGGTGCCGCGCTCGAGCTCGCCGTCGCCGAGATGAGCGCCACCAGGCCGCGCCTCGAGCAACTGCGCGACAAGGTCGTCGCCGCTACATTGGCGACGATCGACGAGGTGCAGCTGCTCGGCGATGCGGTGAATCGCCTGCCGGGCAACGCTTGCTTCTCGATCCGCTACATCGAAGGCGAGTCGATGCTCCTGCAACTCGACGGCAAGGGGATCGCTGTCTCCAGCGGATCGGCGTGCGCCTCCGGGTCGCTCGAACCCTCGCACGTCATCCTGGCGATGGGTTTCGGCGCCGAGGAGGCTCACGGCAGCCTGCGACTCACCCTGGGCCGCGAGAACACGGAAGCTGAGATCGACTACTTCCTCGAGGTGTTCCCACCGATCGTGGAGCACCTGCGCAAGATGAGCCCGCTCTACGTGAAGGGATAACCGATGTACACAGATCTCGTCATGGATCACTTCGCCAACCCGCGCAACGTGGGGGAGATCGAGGACGCCGACGGTGTCGGCCAGATCGGCAACCCGGTGTGCGGCGACGTCATGCGCATGTCGATCAAGGTCGAGGACGACCGCATCGCCGATGTGAAGTTCAAGACCTTCGGCTGCGGAGCCGCCGTTGCGACTTCGAGCATCGTCACTGAGATGGTGATCGGCAAGACACTCAGCGAGGCGGCTGAGATCTCGAACAAGGCCGTGGCTGAGGCGCTCGGCGGTCTGCCGGCGAACAAGATGCACTGCTCCAACCTTGCCGCCGACGCGATGCACATCGCGATCGAGGACTACCTCACCAGGAACGGTCGCGCCGACGAAGTGGCAACGATCCTCAAGAGCCCAAAAAAAGCGTCGTCGTAGGTCTCAGCGGCGGCGTCGATAGCGCGGTCGCCGCCCTGCTTCTGGCGGAGCGTGGATCGACTGTGCAGACGGCGAACGTGCTGCTGTGGCCCGGCGATGACGAGAAGAGCTGCTGCTCCCCTGGCGCCATGCAACGCGCCCGGGCGAGCGCCGACGACCTGGGCGTGCCGTTCCACACCGTCGACGAACAGCGTGAGTTTGCGCGGACGGTGGTCGACGGGTTCGTCGCCGGATACCTCGCCGGCGAGACCCCGAACCCGTGCGTGGAGTGCAACCCCTTGCGGCTCGCGCGCCTGGTCGCCCTTGCCGACGAGCTCGGTGTGGCATCCGTGGCCACCGGGCACTACGCGCGGATCGTCTGGCGCGACGGTGAGCCTTTCATCGGTCGCGCCCACGACCGCGCGAAGGATCAGTCCTACATGCTCTGGAAGGTCGCGCCGCAGACACTGGCGCGCCTTCAGTTCCCTCTCGCCGAGCTCACCAAGCCGGAGGTTCGAGAGCGCGCCGCTCGAGCCCAATTGCCGGTCGCCTATCAGCCCGAGAGTCAGGAGGTCTGCTTCGCGCCGCGTGGCTACCGCAGGCTGCTCGCCTTACATGGTGTGACGAGCGCCCCGGGGGCGCTCGTCACGGCTTCAGGAGACGTGGTCGGCGATCACGATGGCCACTGGATGTTCACGATCGGGCAACGCCGGGGGCTGGGGCTCGCCGGACGGTCGGCGTGGTACGTAGTGGAGCGCCGACCGGACACGAACGAGGTCGTCGTCGGCACGCGTGACGAGCTCGCGCGGTCGGTCGTGCTCGTCCGCGAGGTCGTCGACCGCGGTCTCGACGGCGGGGGTGGCCTCGAGGTGCAACTGCGGTACAAGACTGAGGCGATCGTCGTGAGCCGCCTGGAGCGGCTGGGCGGCGATCGCCTGCGGCTCACCTTGGCACGGCCCTTCGACGGTCCGGCTCCGGGGCAGTCGGCGGTGTTCTACCGTGACGATATCGTGGTCGGCGGCGGCGTCGTTGCGGGGTCCGCCGGAGTCCCCGAAGCAGCAGCATCGGTGTGATAGGCTTGCCCCGGTCAGCATCAGGATGAAGGCGTTCAAAGGAAGGAGAGCGACATGGATTTGATTGTGGTGGCAGCGATGAGCACACCGTCTCTCGTCCTGCGCTATGCGGCGGCGTTCTTCCTCGTGGTCGTCGCCGTCGCGCTTGCCTATGCACTGGTACGCACCGGCAAGACGCTCGCTCGCGTCGAGAAGATGGTCGAAGACGTGGACAAAGAGATCGTGCCGATCCTCGGCAAGGCGGGAACGACGCTCGATGAGGTGAACACCGAGCTGCACCAGGTCGGCGAGATCACGACGTCGGTCGCCGACATGACGCAGAAGATCGACGCGATGACACGGGCGGTCGAGAGCGCTGTGAGCTTGCCGGCGCGCAAGGCAGCAGCGTTCGGCGCCGGCGTGTCCCAGGCGGTCTCGTCGTTCATTCGGCGGGGTGGAGAAGGGGCGGAAGGCCCAGATTCATGAGAATCGTGCGCCCATACGGTTTCGGCATCGTGCTCGTCGGGGTCGGGGTTGCCTACTACGTCCGCCGGCGCAGCGCCGAAACCGGGCTCGGATACTTCGACGTGCTCAAACAACTGCCCGGCGAGGCGCGCAAGTACTGGGACGATGCGGGGCGGCGCGGCAAGCTCGCTCTCCAGGACGGCCTGTCGGCAGCACGCCGCCGCGAGGACGAGGTCGTGCGCGCGATCGCCGCCGCGGGTGGCGCGGAGGACGACGCGTCCTAGACGTGGGGCAACGATGACCGATTCCGTCCGTTTGGAGGTTCCCGCGACTCTCTGGTCGCTACCCACGATCCGCATGGTGGTGGGCGGCGTCGGTGCGCGCTTCGACCTTTCGCTCGACGAGCTGCAGGACATCTACCTCGCCGTCGAGGAGCTCTTCTGCGCCGCCCTCGATATGGACCGGAACGAGCGATACTCGGTCGAAGTCGGCATCCTTGACGACGCAGTGCGGATCGCGGCCGGGACGTTCGAATCAGCCGGGTTGTGGCAACGTCTCGTCGCCAAGCCGTCGTCGCCGGAGTGCCTCGATCTGTGTCAACTCTTGTGGCGCGTGCTCGATACCTACTCGGTCGAAGGCGCCGAGGGGGCATTCTCGGTCATCCTGGTCAAGCAGCGTCAGGCGAGAGTCTGATGAACGCGCATGACGATCACCGCGGGCTCGGTGACCCGCTCGATCTCGACACGCTCCCTGGCGAGCCCGAACCTTCGGGCGAAGAAGGCGAGGTTGACGACCAGGGCACCGACAAGCCGGCCACGCATTTCCGCGGCAAGGACGAGTCGGAGAAGCTTGACCAGTACCTTCTCCGCCGCTACCACCTCTACGGCGACCGGCGCGCTCGCGAACAACTGATCACGATGTACTTGCCGCTCGTGCGCTCGCTCGCCAGACGGTATGCGTCCCGAGGTGAGCACTTCGATGATCTCGTGCAGGTCGGGGCGATCGGCCTGATCAAGGCGATCGATCGTTTCGATCTGAGCCGCGGAGTGGAGCTCACCACGTATGCGACTCCGAACATCGTCGGCGAGATCAAGCGGTATTTTCGCGACAAGGGCTGGTCTGTGCGCGTGCCGCGCGGCCTGCAGGAGCTCAACATCCGCCTGAACAAGGTGATCGACGAACTGGTGCCTAAGCTCCAGCGATCACCGACCATCAACGAGCTCGCCGAAGCCGCCAGCGCCACTCCCGAAGAAGTGCTCGAAGCGCTCGAGTCGAGCCAGGCGTACAACTCGGTCTCCCTCCAGGCGTCGCCCAATGGCGAGTCGGGCGAGGAGGATGCGGGGCTGATCGATTACATCGGCAGCGAGGACGAGGCGTACGACACGATGGAGGACCGCACGACGCTGACGCCCGGCTTTGCGAAGCTCGACAAGCGCGAGCGTTACATCCTCCATCTGCGCTTCTTCGAGGGCCTCACGCAGTCGCAGATCGCCTCGCGCGTGGGAATCTCGCAGATGCACGTCTCACGGTTGATCCGGCGATCGCTCGAGAAGTTGCGTGAGGAGATCGGGGAGGTCAACGCACCGAATGCCGCCAAGACCGGCCGCGAACCCCAGTCGTGAGCTGAGCGGTCGCCTGTGAACGCCACCGACATCCGCGACCGGTTCCGCGAGTTCTTCGTCGCTCGCGGGCATGTCGTGGGGCAGGCGGCGGCACTGGTCCCTGCCGGCGATTCCAGCGTGCTCTTCACAACGGCGGGCATGCAACAGTTCAAGCCTTACTACCTCGGCGTCGAGACGCCCCCAGCGCTGCGCATGACCACGTGTCAGCGCTGCTTCCGCACCTCTGACATCGAGAACGTCGGGTGCACCGCCCGGCATCTCACGTTCTTCGAGATGCTCGGCAACTTCTCGTTCGGCGACTACTTCAAGACGGAGGCGATCGCCTGGGCGATCGAGTTGATCGACGAGCTCGGTGTGGCTCGCGATCGCCTCTGGGTGAGCGTGTTCGGTGGCGACGAACAGGTGCCGGTCGACGATGCCGCCGCGGCCTTGTGGCGCGCGCACGACATGCCGGCCGAGCGGATCGTGCACCTCGGGCGCAAGGACAACTTCTGGGGTCCGGCCGGAGCCACCGGCCCCTGCGGACCGTGCTCGGAGGTCTACTTCGACATGGGCGAAGCGGTCGGCTGCGGCCGCGCCGAGTGCGCGCCTGGTTGTGACTGCGATCGCTTCATGGAGTTCTACAACCTCGTCTTCGTGCAGTACGACATGGGCGAGGGCGGCGAGCTCACGCCGTTGCCCAGTCCCAGCATCGACACCGGGATGGGCCTGGAGCGCATTGCGGCGATCACGCAGGGGACGGCGACCGTCTTCGAGAGCGACGCCTTCAAACCGCTTGTCGACCTCGGCGTGGAACTCTCTGGCGTAGCGTACGAGAGCTCCCCGGAGGCGACGCGCGCGCTGCGCACGATGGCCGAGCACGCGCGTGGCGTCGCCTTTCTCGTCGCCGACGGTGTCCTGCCGGGCAACGAGGGTCGCGACTACGTGCTGCGGCGCATCATCCGTCGGGCCGTGCAGCAGGGCGTGTCGATCGGCATGCAGGAACCTTTCGTCGCCAGGATGAGCCTCAAAGCGGTCGAGCTGCTCGGCGACGCCTACCCTGAGCTGGTGGCGTCGCGAGAGGCGATCGGGGCCGTCGCCGACGACGAGGAGGACCGCTTCCGGCGTACGCTGGAGCAGGGGACCGGCATACTCGAGGAAGCCCTGCGGCGCGCGCGCGACACCGGCTGCGACCTGGCGGCGGAGGTCGCGTTCGAGTTGCACGACACGTACGGCTTTCCCTTCGACCTCACGCGCGAGATCGCTCGGGAACGCGCGTTGGGTGTCGACGAAGAGGGATTCGCGCGCCTGATGAGCGAACAGCGTGCCCGGGCGCGCGCCGCGCAGCGTGGCGGGGAGTGGGGCGGCGGCCCCGGCGAGATCGAGGCGTTCCAACGCGAGAACGCCGAGCTTGTCTCGGCGTTCGTCGGCTACGAACGCCTCGAGGTGTTCACGGTGATCAGAGCCCTTCGGCAGCTCAACGACGGCCGCGTGGTCCTGAAACTGGCCGAATCGCCGTTCTACGCCGAGGGTGGTGGACAGAGCGCTGACGGCGGTTGGGTCCACACCGAGTCCGGCAAGCTGGATGTCGAGGACGTCGTGCGTTTCGAGAACGATCAGGTGATCATCGCGAAGTTGATCGAAGGCAACGTCGCACAGGGTCAGCGTGCCAAGGCGATGGTCAACGCCGTGCGTCGCCACCAGACGGCGTGTAACCACACCGGAACCCACCTCCTGCACAACGCCTTACGAATCGTGCTCGGGGAGGGTGTGCGCCAGGCCGGCTCCGCTGTGCGCGCGGAGAAGCTTCGCTTCGACTACACCACCAGGCAGGCGCCGAGCGCGGCGCAGTTGCAGCAGATCGAGGAGCTCGTCAATCGGCGTGTCGTGGAGAACCACCCCGTGCGGCCGTTCGTGACGACGCGAGAGTACGCTGCCGAGATCGGTGCGATCGCCTTCTTCGAGGAGAAGTACGGTGAATTCGTGCGCGTTCTCGAGATCGATGATTTCAGCCGCGAGTTGTGCGGCGGCACACATGTCGCGTCGACCGCGCAGATCGGGCTGCTCAAGATAACCGCGAATTCGTCGGTGGGCGCCAACACGCGGCGCATCGAAGCGATCACGTCCGCACGGGCGATCGAGTACTTCCGCCGCCTCGAGGTCACACTTCGCGACGCCGGCGAAGCGCTGGCCGTCCCGCCCGACCGTGTCGCCGCCGCCGTGCGCAAGCAGACGGAACAGATCGAGGAATTGAAGCGCGCTGTTCAGACCACCGGCGGCGACCGGCGCGAGAGGCTCGACGAAGTTGTGTCGACCGCCGAAGTCGTCGGCAGTGCGCATCTGGTCGCGACCGCTGTCGAGGGCGCCAGCGCCGACGATCTGCTGACGCTCGCCGATCAGATCCGTGAGCGTCTCGGCGACGTCGTGGCGATCCTCGCCGCGGCGACGGACGCGCGCGTTGCCGTGGTCGTCGCGGTCAGCGACGGTCTGACGGGGCGCGGGCTGCACGCCCAGGAGATCCTCCGCGCGATCACGCCGTCGATCGACGGCAAGGGCGGCGGCAAGGCCGTGCTCGCACGCGGCGGCGGCAGCAAGGTCGAAGGCATCGCCGCCGGGCTCGCCGCCGGCGCTGCCAAGGCGCGTGAGCTCCTGGGCGCTTGAGCGGTGCGGATCCTGGCGCTCGACTATGGTTCCACACGCACCGGTGTCGCGATATCGGACGAGACCGGTACTGTCGCGCGACCGCTCACCGTCGTCGACTGCATCGGTACGACCGCCGGCATGGATGCGCTCGTCCGCCTGATCGCTGCCAATGCGCCCGGCCTGGTCGTCGTCGGGCTGCCCGTTTCGCTCGACGCGCACGAGCATCGCCAGGCGCACGCCGTTCGTGATTTCGTCACGCGGCTTGAGGCCGCGGTCTCCATCCCGGTCGTCACCTACGACGAACGATTCACGACCAAAGTCGCGGCCCAGCGCGGCGGCCGCAGCACGCTCGACGCCCGCGCCGCCGCGTTGATCCTCGAGGATTACCTGCGGTCGCGTGGGGAGAAGCATGGCTGAGCGACGATCACCCCGGGTCAGCGACGGCCGCGCGCGACCGGCGGCCCGGCCGCGCCGCCGGCGGCGGCGCGGGACGCGCTGGCTGGCACTGTTCGTGTTCGTGGTCTGCGTGGCCTTGCTCGCCTTCGGCGTGGTCAAGGCGGTCGGTGCGATCCGTGACTACTTCGCGCGAGGGGCCCGCGGCCCCGAGGTGCGCGTGACCGTGAAGCCTGGGCAAACACTCGCCGACATCGCGGCGACACTCGAGCAGGCCGGTGTCGTGCGCCACGCCTTCTCCTTCGCGGAATACGCCAAGAAAGTCGGGCACACGACCGATCTCAAGCCGGGCGCCTACCTGCTGCACAAGAACGAGAAGTACGACGTGATCATCGCGAACCTCGTCGCCGGGGTGAAGCCGGCGACCGTCAAGGTGACGATCCCGGAGGGCTTCACGGTGCGCCAGACCGCCACCTTGCTCGGCGAGCAGATCGCCGGGTTTGACGCTCGCCGGTACCTGACGATCGCACTCGATCATCCGCCCGCGTTCAGACTCGAGGGGTATCGGCCCGGCACGATCCTCGAAGGCCTGCTGTTCCCGGCCACCTACGAGGTGCTGCCGTCGATCACTCCGGGGCAGTTCGTCGGCAAGCAGCTGGCAGCGTTCTCTGCGACCCTCGCCGGCATCGACTTGTCGCGCGCCCGCAGGGCTGACCTAACACCGTACGACGTCGCGATCGTCGCTTCGATGGTCGAGCGCGAGGCGCAGGTGCCCGACGAGCGGCCGCTGGTTGCGGCCGTCATCTGGAACCGTCTGCGGCAGCACATGCGGCTGCAGATCGACGCGACCGTGGAATACGCCCTTCCCAAGTACAAGACGGTGCTCACGTATCAGGATCTCAAGATCCAGTCGCCGTACAACACGTACCTGCACGTCGGCCTGCCGCCGACGCCGATCGCCAATCCGGGCGCCGCATCGCTGGCCGTCGCCGCCGACCCCGCCAAGGTCGACTACCTGTACTACGTCGCGCGCGGCGATGGATCCGGGCGCCACTATTTCTCCTCGACGTACGCCCAGTTCCTCCAGGACAAGGCGAGAGCCGGATTGTAGGCGCGCGGACGGCCGGCTGCATGTCCGCGCGCACGTCTCCAACGCAGGATGTGTGCGGCCGGCGCCTAAATGTACAGACGTCAAATGTGTGCGCCGCGTCGCGGCGCACACGCAACGGTCAGGGGGCGTGCTGGACATCAGCGGCACCACCCGGGTTGTCGGCATCATCGGCCAGCCCGTTTCACATTCGCTCTCGCCAGTCTTGCTCAACGCGGCGTTCGCGGCGTGTGGGTTGGACATGACCTATGTTGCCCTGCCTGTAGCGCCCGACGGTCTCGGCGACGCCGTGCGCGGCATCTGCGCCCTCGGCTTTGTCGGCGCCAACGTGACGATCCCGCACAAGACGGCGGTGCTGCCGTTTCTCGCCGCAGTTGAGGGCGACGCCGGGTTCCTCGCTGCCGTCAACACGATCGTCGTCGAAGCGGGACAGGCGCGCGGGTTCAACACCGACGTCGAGGGTTTTCGACGAGCTCTGCGCGAGGTCGACTCCGGATCCCTGGCCGGCGCGTCTGCTCTACTGCTGGGCGCCGGGGGGGCGGCGCGGGCGGTCGCTCTGGTCTTGGCGCGTGAGGGGGCAAGACTGACGGTCGCCAATCGCACGCTGGCGGCTGCCGAAGAGCTTGTCGTGCGCATCGATCGGTTCGGCGCCGGCGGCCCTCATCGTGCGCTCGCGTTGGACGGCCTTGCCGCGGAAAACGTGCGCGCTGCCGACATCATCGTCAATGCCACCTCGCTCGGCATGGTCGGCGAAGGTAAAGTGCCCGCCGTTTTGGTCGATAATGTACGGCAGGAACACAGTGTTTACGATGTTGTGTACGCGGGACAGCCGACCGAGTTCGTGGCGTTAGCCAGAGAGAGAGGCGCGAGGGCGATCGACGGACTGTCCATGTTAGTTTGGCAAGCGGCGGCTGCGTTCGAGCTTTGGACGGGCGTTGCCGCCCCAGTGGATGTGATGCGCAGTGCCATCGGCCGATGACGATACGATCCAGATCCGTGCGATCGACGAGATCGACGGTGCCGGCAACGGCGACGGCCACGGACCCGACGAATCGACGAGCGCCGAAGCGGCGCTCGACGGCGAAGACGTGCATATCGAGCGGATGCCCCGCAAGAAGGGGAAGGGCAAGCGCGACGCCGATGGAGACGAGGACGAGCTGGAGATAATCAGCGACACCGCGGCGCTCGACGAGATCATCGACGGGCTCGAGATGGAGGATGGAGCCGTCGGCGATCTGACGATCGAGGACGACGCCACCGACGACCCGGTCGCCGCCGTGATCGTGATCGGGGACGAGCCCGCACCAGCGGCGCCGGCGGAGCCCGCCGCGGCCGAAGGCTCCGGCGATGACGGGGGGGAGTTGACGGCATCCGCCGAGATGTACCGGTCGCAGAAGGCTTCGAGACTCCGCCTCGGCGACATCCTCAAGGAGATGGGCCTGGTCACCGAGGCGCAGATCGAACAAGCCATGTCGCGCCAAAAGGAGACGCGCAAGCGTCTCGGCCAGATCCTCGTGGAAGATGGCGTCGTCAACGAGCTCGATCTCAGCAAGGCGCTGGCGACGAAGTTCGGCGTACCGTTCCTCGACCTCACCTCGACCAGAATCGACGCTGCCGCCGGCAACATGATCCCGGAGAAGGTGGCGCGCAAGTACGGCGCCGTCCCGGTGCGTTTCCTCGACGACAACTCGCTGCTCGTGGCGATGGTCGATCCGGCGAACATCTTCGCGCTCGACGACCTCAGAATCCTCACCGGTTATGAGATCCAGCCGGCGATCGCCAGCGAGGAGGATGTGTTCGGCGCCATCTCGCGCATGCACCGCGTCTCCGACTCGGTGTCCGAGAACGCTGAGGAGAAGGCGGCGCGTCTCGAGGAGGAGACGGGTGTCGCCGACATCCGCGAGGCGACCGAAGAGGCGCCGATCGTCAAGCTCGTCAACTCGGTGATCGCGCAGGCGGTCGATGACGGCGCCTCCGACATCCACTTCGAACCGCAGGCCAAGGAGTGCGTCGTGCGGTTCCGCATCGACGGCGTGCTCCACGAGATCATGTCGGTACCGCGGCGCATGCAGTCCGGCGTGATCTCGCGCCTGAAGATCATGGCCGATCTCGATATCGCCGAGCGGCGCGTTCCGCAGGACGGGCGCATCGGTCTCGTCGTCGGCGGCAAACCGATTGATATGCGTGTCGCGACGCTTCCGACCGTCTACGGGGAGAAGATCGTCATGCGACTTCTCGACAAGTCCAACGTCATGCTCAATCTCACTGACCTTGGCTTCTCGGAGAAGTCGCTTAAGCGGTTCCAGTACTCTTTCACCAAGCCGTACGGCGCGATCCTGGTGACCGGTCCGACCGGGTCGGGCAAATCGACGACCCTGTACGCGGCGCTGAACATCCTCAACTCGCCCGAGAAGAACGTGATCACAATCGAAGACCCCGTCGAATACCGGCTGACCGGCATCAATCAGGTGCAGACCAATGTCAAGGCGGGCCTTACGTTCGCATCCGCCCTGCGATCCATCCTGCGCTGCGACCCGGACATCGTCATGATCGGCGAGATCCGCGACAAGGAGACGGCGCAGATCGCGATCGAGTCGGCGCTTACCGGCCACCTCGTGCTGAGCACCCTGCACACCAACGATGCGCCGGGCGCCCTCTCACGACTCACGGAGATGGGCATCGCGCCGTTCCTCACCTCGTCGGCCGTGGACTGCGTGCTGGCGCAACGTCTCGCACGGCGTCTTTGCAAAGAGTGCAAGGAGCCGTTCAAGCCCACGAAGGAGATGCTGCGCAAGAACGATTTCCCGCCGGAGACACTCGACAGACACGATGTTACGCTCTATCGTGCGAAAGGGTGCTCGCGCTGTAACGGCACGGGCTACAAGGGGAGGCTTGGCCTCTACGAAGTGATGATCGTCAGTGAAGCCATCAGGCGGTTGACGGTCGAGCGTAAGAGCGCCGACGAGATCTCGCGCGTGGCGCAGGCGGAGGGCATGAAGATGCTCCGCGAGGACGGGATCGACAAGGTGCTGTTGGGGATGACCACCGTTGAGGAGATTGCCCGGGTCATCGTGTAAACGCCTGGCTGAGGAAGTGACCATGGATCTTGTCGATATCCTGCTTGAAGTACTCGAGCGCGACGCGAGCGACCTGCACCTCACGGTGGGGTCGCCGCCGATCATCCGTATCAACGGCATCCTTGAGAGGCTGGACTATCCGCGGCTGACCGCCAACGACACGCGGGAGCTGATCTACAGCATCCTCTCCCAGGACCAGCGGCAGCGGCTCGAGAACGAGTGGGAGATCGACTTCTCATACTCTGTGCCCGGCCGCGCGCGGTTCCGCGTCAACGCTTACTTCCAGCGCAACAGCCTCGGCGCCGCCTTCAGGCTCATCCCGATCCAGATCAAGAAGCTCGAAGATCTCGGTCTGCCGAAGGCCTTGCACCAGCTCACCAAGAAGCCGCGCGGATTCGTGATCGTCACCGGGCCCACCGGCTCCGGCAAGTCGACGACCCTGGCGGCGATGATCGACGAGATAAACGAGGTCCGCGAAGAGCACATCATGACGATCGAGGATCCCATCGAGTTTCTGCACCGCCACAAGAAGTGCATGGTCAACCAGCGCGAAGTCGGTGCCGACACCAAGTCGTTCAATCGCGCGCTCAAGTCCGTGCTCCGCCAGGATCCCGACGTGATCCTCGTCGGCGAGATGCGCGACACGGAGACGATGGCGACGGCGCTGACCGCAGCCGAGACCGGGCACCTCGTCTTCGCGACGCTGCATACGCAGGACGCGCCGCAGACCGTCGACCGCATCATCGACGTGTTCCCGCCGCATCAGCAAGAGCAGATCAGGGTCCAGTTGTCGACCACGCTGATGGGCGTGTGCACGCAGCAACTTCTGCCGACCAAGGACGGCCGCGGCCGCGTCGTCGCCTGCGAGCTGCTGATCCCCACGCCTGCGGTGCGCAACCTCATCCGCGAGGGCAAGACCCACCAGATCTACTCGGTGATGCAGACGGGGACCCAGTTCGGCATGCAGACGATGGATGCGGCGCTCACCGATCTGGTCCGTCGCGGACTCATCTCGCGCGAGCTCGCCGAGCGCCGGTCGAGCACTCCCGAGGATCTCAAACGCCTCATGGGGCAGCCCGTGGCGGCGGCCAAGTAGCATGAAGCTGGACTTCGCAGTACCAGGAACCGACCCAGTTCGGAGGTCACATGGGCACGTTCGCGTATAAAGTGCTCGACGCCAAAGGCGCGCAATCCAGTGGCGAGGTGGAGGGAGACAACAAGGCCGCCGTCGCCGCGAACCTGCGCGGCAAGGGATTCACCGTCATCGACGTCGACGAGATCAAGATAGGGTTCGCCCAAAGAGACATCCTCGGCGCCATGCGGCGCGTCAAGGCCAAGGATCTGACCATCTTCTCGCGTCAGTTCGCGACCATGGTCAACTCCGGTCTGTCGATGTTGCGGTGCCTCTACATCCTTCAAGAGCAGACCGAGAACAAGAAGCTGGCCGGCACCATCGGCCAGATCACAGACGACGTCGAGGCCGGCATCAGCCTGTCCGACGCTCTGGAGAAGCACCCGAAGGTCTTCAGCAAGCTCTACGTGAGCATGGTGCGCGCCGGCGAGCTCGGCGGTATTCTCGACGAGGTACTCAACCGCCTGTCGATGCAGCTGGAGAAGGACGACAGCATCCGGCGCGCGGTCAAGTCGGCGATGGTGTACCCGATCCTGATCGCTTCGTTCGCAATCATCGTGCTGATGGGCATGGTCCTCTTCCTGATCCCGATCTTCGCCGGCATGTACAAGGACCTCGGCGGCAAGCTGCCCACCCTGACGCGCTTCATGGTCTCCTTGTCCAACGTGGTCAAGGGCGATTGGTTCATCGTCTTCCCAGGGATCATCGGTGTGATCTGGGGCATCCGCTACCTCAAGCGTACGCCGCAAGGCACCGCTAACTGGGACCGCGCGAAACTGCACATCCCGATGGGCATCGGCGAGATCATCCGCAAGCTCGCCGTCGCGCGCTTCTCGCGCACGTTGGGCACGCTGATCACCAGCGGCGTGCCGATCTTGCAGGCGATCGAGATCACCGGCAAGGCATCCGGCAACACCGTGATCGAGAACGCGATGACCAGTGTCCAAACCTCTGTGAAGGAGGGCCAGTCGATCACGGCGCCGCTCGAGCAGGCTTCGGTGTTCCCGGCGATGGTCACGCAGATGATCGCGGTGGGCGAAGAGACCGGGTCGCTCGACGCGATGCTCGACAAGATCGCCGACTTCTACGAGGACGAGGTCAACGCCAGCGTAAAGGCGCTCACGTCGATCCTCGAGCCGATCATGATGGTCGGTGTGGGCGCCATCGTCGGCGTCGTCGTGATCTCGATGTACTTGCCGATCTTCAACATGATGAACATCGTCAAGTAGCGGCTGCGCAGGAGCCGTATGACGAACGAGCAGCTCCTGGCGCAGTACGCGAAAACGCGCTCGCCGGCAGTGCTCGACGAGATCGTTCGCGCCAACCAGAAGCTTCTGCACCACATCCTCAAACGGTTCTCCTATGCGCAGGAGCCGTATGAGGACCTGCTTCAGGTCGCTAACCTGGGGCTGATCAAAGCGGCGCAGCGCTTCGACACAGGCAAGGGTCTCAAGTTCTCGACGTACGCCACGGCGATCGTCGACGGCGAGTTGCGCCATCATCTCCGCGACTCCTTGCTGATGCGCCAGCCGCGCTGGGTCAAGCGGGTCTACCGCGAGATCAACGAGGCTTCCAACGAGCTCCTCCGGCAGCTGGGACGACCGCCGGAGCTCAAGGAGCTCTCGGAGGCGGTCAACATCAACGAGGAGGGCATCCTCGAGGTCCTCAACCTCTACTCGCGCATCGACCTTCACAGCCGCAACGAGCCGTTCACCGACGATGAGGTGTACATAACCGCGGACGCCCATGCGTTGCACTCCCTCAGGCGAGAGTCGTTCGCCTTGCCGGTCGAGGACCGTATCGTCCTGTACGATGGCCTGGACAAGCTCTCGGCGTTCCAGCGCAAATTGATCTACCTGCTGTTCTTCCGCGAGTTCACGCAGCATGAGGTCGCCGCACAGCTCGGCATGTCACAGCGTTCGGTGAGCCGCGAGTCCGTCAAGGCGCTGACGCGGCTCAAACAGGTGATGGGCCGCAAGGTCTTCTAAGTGAGCTAGACGAATGTTCCAGTGCGTTCGTTGGCTGAGATTCGCGAAGTGGGGCAGAGTAATAGCGAAGGTGAAAAGGGCAAACCACTCGCGAGAGTGGGGCGCAAAGCCACAGGGCTCTCCGAGCCGGCTGGGCTGCCGCCGCAGAACTGAAGCAACTTCAGCCTGTGGTTTGCCGAGGTGGACCACAGGCTTTCGTGTGTCCACGTAGTCAATGCTTGGGCAAGGCTGTTCTTGCCCGGAGAGGAGCAAGTATGAAGCGTTTCACCAAGCAGGGGGGCTTCACCCTCATCGAGCTGCTGATCGTGATCATCATCATCGGCATCCTTGCCGCGATCGCGATCCCGATGTTCCTCAACCAGAGGGACAAGGCAAAGAACTCGGCCGTCAAAGAAGGCGTGCACTCGATCCAGATCGGCATCCAGAGCTGGGCTGTCGACAACAACGACACCTACCCGGTATCGGGTAAGGTCGATCAGACGGACCTCGCCAGCTACGTCGACAACTGGCCGAAGAA
>PKYG01000094.1 GCA_003132585.1 Actinomycetota bacterium | reverse complement strand
ACGAACTACGTGATGCTCGCCATCGGCCAGCCGCTGCACGCCTTCGATCTGCACAAGATCGGGGGCGGCAAGCTCATCGTTCGCCGCGCCCGGCCCGGCGAGCCGATCACCACGCTCGACGAGGTCGAGCGCACGTTGAGCGGCGACATGCTCGTCATCGCCGATGTCGCCAAGCCGCTCGTCATCGCCGGCGTGTTCGGCAGCGTCGACGCCGAGGTCGACGACCAGACGACCGACCTCGCGCTCGAGGCTGCCAACTTCAACGGCCCCAACATCCTGCGCACCTCGGAGCAGACGACTGTGCGCAGCGAAGCCAGTTCGCGGTTCGAAAAGGGCCTTGACGCCGAGGGCGTCGCCGTCGGTCTGGCGATGGCGTCGCGGCTATTCGCCGAGCTCTGCGGCGGCACGGTCGCGCCCGGCGTCATCGACGTTCGCGCCGCCGCCGCCGCGCCGCCGGCGCTGCGCTATCGCCCCGCCAAATGCGACGGCCTGCTGGGCCTGGCGGTCGCGCCGAGCGAGCAGGCGGCGATCCTGCGGCGCCTCGAGTGCACGGTTGAGGAGCAGGGCGCCGTATTCGCCGTCGCACCGCCATCGTTCCGCGCCGATCTCGCCCGTGAGGTCGACCTCATCGAGGAGGTCGGGCGCGTGTATGGCTACGGCGAGGTACCCGAGACGCTGCCGCTGCGCCGCGCCGCCGTGGGCGCGCTGACCGCGAGACAGACCTTGCGCCGGCGTCTGCGCGACACGCTCACGGCGTGCGGTCTCGACGAGATCGTCACGTACTCGTTCACGAGCCGCGAGTCGCTGGCGGCGCTGGAGATCGGCGAGGGCGACCCCCGGCTGGCGCCGGTCGCCCTCGCCAACCCGATGAGCGCCGAGCAGGCGGTGATGCGCACGACGCTGTTGCCGGGCCTGCTCGGCGCTCTGCGCGATAACCTCGCCAAGCAGAACTACCCGCTCTGCCTCTTCGAGGAGGCGCGAGTCTACCTGGCGGCCGCCGACAAGCTGCCGCGCGAGGTCGACACGATCGGCATCGCCCTCTGCGGGCCGCTGCACGCCGACAACTGGCACGCCGTCGGCCGCCCGACGGACTTCTACACCATCAAGGGCATCGTCACGCGCGCCCTCGCTGCCGTCGGGGCGCCCGACGCCACCTGGGAACCGAGCGCCGAGCCCTTCCTGCACCCCGGCAAGAGTGCCGATGTGCTGATCGGCGGGCGCCGCCTCGGCTACTGTGGTCAGGTGCGGCCGGACATCGCCACACGGTGCGGCGTCGAGGAGGGCGACGTGTACGTCGCCGAACTCTCCCTCGACGAGCTCGTGCGGCACGCCTTCCGGCCGCACCCGTTCGAGGACCTCGTCACCTATCCGGCGGCGCACCAGGACATCGCCGTCGTCGTCGGCCGCGACGTCCCCGCCGACGATGTCGTCGCCGCCGTGCGCAAGGCCGGCGGCAAGCTGCTCCGCGACGCCGTGATCTTCGACGTCTACGAGGGCGAGCAGGTGCCGGCCGACAAGCGTTCGCTCGCTCTGCGGCTGACGATGCGCTCGCCGGAGCGCACCTTGAGCGACAAGGACATCACTGCGGTGCGCGAGCGCGTGCTCGCCGCCCTTGCTCGCGAGTTCGGCGCCACGCTGCGCTAGCGCCGGTCTGCCTCAGCGATCTCACCCACGACTACGTCACCCTCAACGCGGAGTACTCGACATGACGGTGCGCCAGCAGAAGACGGTCAAGACACTGCTCGAAGCGATGCCCTACATCCGCCGTTTCTGGGGCGCCACGATGGTCATCAAGTACGGCGGCGCGGCGATGACGTCGCGCCATCTCCAGGAGCAGTTCGCCGCCGACCTGGTGCTGTTGCGGCTCGTCGGCATGAAGCCGGTCGTCGTCCACGGTGGCGGCGCCGAGATCTCCCGCTACATGGCCCGGCTCGACATGGGGGTGGAGTTCGTCGACGGGGTGCGCGTCACCGACGAGGCGACGATGGAGGTCGCCAAGATGGCGCTCGTCGGCAAGGTGAACAAAGACATCGTCGGTCTGATCAACCGGCACGGCGGGGCGGCCGTCGGCCTCTCCGGCGAAGACGGCCGCCTGATCCACGCGACGCCCAGGGACCATCGTGACGCCGACGGCAACGCGCTCGACCTCGGCTACGCCGGCGATGTCCATGAGATCAACGCCGGCGTGCTCAACCTGCTCTCCGAGGAGGTCATCCCGGTCGTCGCCAGCGTCGGCGCCGACGACGAGGGGCAGGTCTACAACATCAATGCCGACACTATCGCTGGCGAGCTGGCGGCGGCGCTCAAGGCGGAGAAGATCGTCTTCCTCACCGATGTCGAGGGCATCTACGAAGACCAGGGTGTCGAGGAGCAGCCGATCTCGGAGTGCGACCTGAGCTATCTCGGCGCGCTGCAGGGCGCCGGTCGCATCACCGGCGGCATGGTCCCCAAGGTTCAGGCGATCCGCACCGCCCTCGACGCCGGCGTCCACAGCGCGCACATCATCGACGGCCGCGTCGAGCACGCGGTCCTGCTCGAGGTCCTGACCGATTCGGGATGCGGCACCAAGGTCACGCCGTGAGTCTCAGGGGCTTGCATAATCACCGGCGGATGTGATGTATTATATGCAATCATTCATTAGACAGGCGATCGGCGCGACGGCTGAAGCCGTCGCGCCGCCGCTCGCTCAAGAGGGGGAGGACGCGGTGTCCGCCAAGCGCACGCCGATGGGCAAAGCCGAGCGGCACAGACTCATCCAGACGGTCATCCAGCAGCGCGAGGTGGCCACGCAGCGCGAGCTCGTGCACGCGCTCGGCTCGCTGGGCTGCGACGTGACCCAGGCGACCGTTTCGCGCGACATCCGCGAGCTCGACCTGCAGAAGGTGCGCACCCATCTGGGGCGCGCCAAGTACGTGCTCTCGGCGCGCGAGCGGCCCAAGGACCCGGAGCACGCCGCGAGCCATGTCCTGCACGACTTCGGGCGCTCCACGGCGGTCGCGCAGAACATCACCGTCGTGCGCTGCGAGATCGGCACCGCGTCCACGGTGGCGCGCGCCGTCGACAACCTCAACCACACCGACATCGTCGGCACCCTCGCCGGCGACGACACCTTCCTGGTGATCCTCAAGGACAATCCCACGGCGCTCGAGATGCAGCGGTATCTCGACCGTCTCCGAGAGGCCTAGCGCGCAGGCACAAGCTCGCGCGCACCCCATCTCGTGCTCGCCGGGACGCGGTCCCACGCAGTCAGACCGCGCCGCCGCCGCAGCGCCCTGTCCGTTCTCAGCCGGACGAAAGGCAGCACCGTGAACGACAAAGTAGTCCTCGCCGCCGCCCAGGCCCGTCTCGACGACCTCGCCCTGAGGCCATGAGGCCGCTCCCGGCCGCTTTCTACGACCGTCCGGTGGTCGCCGTTGCGCGCGACCTCGTCGGCTGCACGTTCGTGTTCCGCGGCGTCGGCGGGCGCATCGTCGAGACCGAGGCCTACGCCCACGACGATCCCTGCTGTCACGGATTCCGCGGCCAGACGGCGCGCAATGCCGTGATGTTCGGCCCGCCCGGCCACCTTTACGTGTACTTCACGTACGGCATGCACTTCTGCGTGAACATCGTCTGCGAGGCGCCGGGGCGGGCGGCGGCGGTGCTCTTGCGCGCGCTCGAGCCGCAGGCCGGCGTCGAGCTCATGGGCGAGCGCCGCGGCCGCGCCGACGCCAAGCTGCTGTGCAGCGGGCCGGCGCGGCTCACTCAGGCGCTCGCCATCGGCCGTGCCGAGAACGGCCTCCCGGCGTGGCGCCAGCCCGCCCTCGTGCTGCCGCGAGACGCGGCGCCGGCGGCCGCAGGCGGCCCGCCGTCGCCGCGCATCATCGCCACGCCGCGCGTCGGCGTCGGCGACGACCGCGCGCCGTGGCGCTTCGTCGACGCCGATAGCGGCTTCCTCTCGCGCCGCCTCCGCACGTAGAGATGCTTCCCGCGCGGGAATGGTGGAGAATGCTCCTACATCAACCACGGTGAAAGGACGCCCGTGAAGCTACGCGAGATCTACGAGACTGCGATTAAGGTCGGCATCGAGGCCGACCCGCGCGGTAAGGCAGGCGTCGATGCCTTCCTCGCCCTGACGAAGCGGCGCTACGACGACCTGTCCGGTTACCTCAAGGACGCCTGCGACAAAGAGGAGCTGACCAACCCGTACATCGACACGCGGATCTACGTCGGCGACCCGGAGACCGAGGTCAAGACGATCATCGGTGGCATCGACATGAACGTCGGTGAGGTGTTGCTCGCCGATCGCTTGCGCGAGAAGGGCGTCAAGATCGATGCGATCTACACGCATCACCCCGAGGGTTGGGCGTTGATCCAGCTCGACAAGGTCATGGAGATGCAGGCCGACGTGTGGGCGTCCCTCGGCGTGCCGATCAACGCCGGCGAGATGCTCATGGACGAGCGTCGCACCCAGGTCAGGCGCCGGCTCATGCCGGAGAACGCCGACCAGGCGATCGACGCGGCGCGGCTGCTCGCTATCCCGTTCTTCTCGGCGCATACACCGACGGACAACCTCGTCACGCGGTACCTGAATCGCTACTTCGAGGAGCGCCAGCCGCTGCTCGTGGAGGACGTTCACAAACTGCTCTTCGAGGTCCCCGAGTACCGGCTGGCCGCCCAGAAGGGCGCCGGCCCCTACGTCGACGCGCATGTGCTCTCGAAGAAAGCGGGCAAGGTGTGGGTCGACATGACCGGCGGCACCGAGGGCCCCCTGAAAGTCATGGAGAAGCTCGCCGACCGCGGTGTCGGCACGATCGTCGGCATGCACATGAGTCCCGACCTGCGCAAAGAGGCGGAGGACCACAACATCCACGTCGTGATCGCCGGCCACATGGCGAGCGACTCGGTGGGCATCAACCTGTTCCTCGACGGGCTCGAGCGCAAAGGCGTCAAGACGATCGCCACCTCGGGGCTGATCCGCGTGCACCGCGACAAGGACGGAAAGGTCGTCAAGGAGGAGCCGGGCGCTCTGCCCGCATAGCTCCTCCCGTCGGCCGCCTGGTGCCGGCGGTCGGGAAGGCTGCCGCGTGACTGACGAACGCCGTGTTGAGCTGTTGGCGCCGGCCGGCGACGGCGCGGCGTTGAACGCCGCGCTGGCGGCCGGCGCCGACGCCGTCTATCTCGGTCTCGACCGCTGGAGCGCGCGCGCCTTCGCCGGCAACTTCGCCCCGCACGAGCTCGTGCGCGCGATCGACCGCGCGCACCTGTTCGGCGCGCGCGTGCACCTCGCGCTGAACACGCTGCTCAAGGACGATGAGATCGAGCCGGCCCTGGCGGCGCTGGAGGCGCCGTACGCCGCCGGCCTCGACGCGCTCATCGTCGCCGACCTCGGCTTCGCCGTCCTCGTGCGCGAGCGGTATCCGGATCTGGCGCTGCACGCCAGCACGCAGCTGAACACGCACTCGTCGGCTCAGCTCGCGGCGCTGGCGGGCGCGGGCTTCGCCCGCGCCATCCTCGCCCGCGAGCTCTCGCTCGCCGAGATCGCGGTGCTGCGCGACTGCGGCGTGCAGCGCGAAGTCTTCGTCCACGGCGCCCTCTGCTACGGCTACTCCGGCCTCTGCCTCTTCTCGAGCATGGTCGGCGGCCGCAGTGGCAATCGCGGTCGCTGCAGTCAGGCGTGCCGTATGCGCTATCGGCTGCTCACCGGCGCGCGCGAGACTGCGGTCGAACGCACGCTCTCATCGGCCGATCTCGCCGCCATCGGCAGCCTCGGGCGGCTCGTGGATGCCGGCGTGGTTGCCTTCAAGATCGAGGGCCGCATGAAGGACGCGGGCTACGTCGCTGTGACCACCGCCGTGTACCGCGAGGCGCTCGACGCGGCGCTCGCCGACCCCGAGAGGTACGAGGTGCGCCCGGACTGGATGGAACGTCTCGAGCAGAGCTACTCGCGCGGCTTCACGGCGGCGCACCTCGAAGGCCGTCACAGCGAGGTGCGCCGCCCCGGCCGCGGGGGTCACCGCGGCGTCCTCGTCGGCCGCGTGGAGAGCGTCGACGACGAGAACGGGCTGGTCACCGTGCGCCTCACCGTGCCGCTCTCCGGCGGCGACGTCGTGCAGCTCTACACGCCGTGGGGGCACAGCGAGCCGGTGCGCGTCGCCGCTGCGGTGCAGGGCGGGCGCGGATCGCAGGGCGAAGCGGCGAGCTGGCAGGACCGTGTCGTCCTTCGCGTGCGCGAGCGCGTCGCCGTGAAAGACCGCCTGTTCCGGCTCTCATCGGGCGAAGCCGACGAGTTCGCGCGCGAGGCCGTCGCCGGACGGCGCCTCGCGCGCCCGCTCGCGCTGCGCGGGAGGCTGGTCGGGCGGGCCGGCGGGCCGGCCCGCCTGACCCTCGTGCTCATGCGCGACGAGTCCGGCATCGGACCGGTCGACACGGCCACCGACTTCGCCCTGGAGCAGGCGCGCACGGCGCGCTT
>PKYG01000090.1:20884-23493 GCA_003132585.1 Actinomycetota bacterium | reverse complement strand
GCGCGCAGCGCAACGTCAGATCAATTCACGGGCGATGGCGACGCGGACGAAGCCGATCCGCCGTTGACCAAGTAGTCGGTGCCGTCGCTGAGATGGCCGGCCAGTACATAACCGATGTTGTTGGCCATTACGGTGTAGCTGAAATCGCCGACGCTCAAGCTGTCGGCAATCGGGGCGCCGGTCACGGGGTTCGTCGGCCACGGGTTGACATAGTTGCCCAGCATGGCTTGATCGGCCATCGGCGGATACGTGCCGCTGTTGTCGGACGCGTACATGTCGAGCGCCGACGCGACCATATCGGTCGACGTCCTGATCTCGAGGTCGATTTGCGCGTCCGGCGTGGCGCTCGGCACTGACGTCGGGTTCGCGCTCGGCGAAGTGATCGGAATGCTCGCGGCGCGCTTGAACTCCATCGTCTGGTCATTGCCGCCGCCGACGATCTTCAGCATCAGGTGATCGGTCTGCTTGACGTAGGTCGCCGTGATCGTCGTGTTGCCGGCAATCACGGCGATCTCGGCGGGGAGAGTGAGTTCGAGCGTGTCGCCCTTGAGCTTGCCAGTGAGCGTGGCATCGGTGCCGCCGGTGTCGTTCATCATCGCCACGTTGAAGATGCTGCCGCCCTTGCTGATGACCATGCCCCCGCCGCCGTTGCTGAGGTCGATCGGCACCCAGGTGCCGACGAACTTGTCGCCGATCCCGCTGCTGCGAAAGGCGAAGAACCACACGGCGACCGCGATGATGACGATCGCGACGATGCCGATGATGATCGTCTTGCCCGACATCTTTGTGCCGCCGCCGCCCGTGGCGATCGTCGGCACGGGCGACCCGACCGGCGGCGGCACGGCACCCTCGGCCGCCGGGGCCATCGCTGCCGGACCTGCGGCTGTCGGCTCTTCGGCCGCCGGTTGTGCGGCCGTCGGCTCATCGGCCGCGGGCCCGGCCGCTGCTGGCTCCTCTTCGGGCGGACCCTCCGGGTTGACGGGTCCGGTGGTCGACTCGTCCATCGTTTTCCTCCTGATGAAGCCCGTTCGGAATCCGCCTCATGTCGTCGGGGCGATGTCCGGCGGGCGCTCCCCTGCGCTGACAATCGTACATGCAGAGCGGCCAGCGGCAAACAGGCTCCCNNAAGGAGGCGACGATGGAAGTGAGGCGCTGCCCCGGCCAGGACCGGAGCAACTGGACGCCGGAGGACATCTTCGAAGTCGCTTGCCCGGCCTGCGGCGAGTCGGTCGAGTTCTTCAAGGACGACAAGCGCCGCCGCTGTGCCGGTTGCGGCGATGTGATCGACAATCCGAAGTTCGGCCTCGGCTGCGCGGAGTGGTGCTCAGCGGCCGACAAGTGCTCGCTGATGCGCGGGATCGTGACCGACAAGGGCTGACCCCGCGCGGTTCGCACGGCGACAGTTCGCCGCCGCTTCCCTCTGCCCGCTCCCCGTGAGAGGATGACGCCGACGAGGGGAGAGCAGGGTGTACGACAGCGATCTGGACCAGCCCAACTACAGGCTCGATGCACCGCGCCGCGCGGACAAGCATCGTGGGCGGCGGCGCGGCGGACCACGCTGGGACCGTGTAATCGTCGTGCTCATCGTCGCCGTCGTCGCGGCGGCAATCATCTACTTCGTCGTTCGCGCCCTCACCCACGAGAACACGCGCGCCTTCACCAACGCGCAATGGGGCATCTCGCTCAAGCTCGACAACCGGCTCAGCAAGGCCAACGGCAAGAGCCTCGCGCCGCTGTCACACGCGGTCGTGCTCTACTCTGCTGCCTTCTTTGACCGAGACGGCGCGCGCATCAACGGACGGCTGGTGGACGGCATCGAAGTGGCGGTGCTGCAGTCGGGGAGTGCCTTCAAGCCGGAGGATCTGGGCCCGCTCAAGGGCGTCGTCGCCAAGATGCTCTGGCCGGCGTCGGCGCCGCCGCACAACCCTTTCAGTGGGTCGTCATCGCCGAGCCCGTCGCCTTCATCGAGCGCCGCGCCGGCCAAGCCGGCGGCGGCGCTCGCAGCGGTGACTATCAACGGCATCCCGGGCTTCGTCTCCGACGTGTACCAGCAGACGATGAGCGGCACGGCCTTCGAGGTGAGGGCGTACGTTCTCTTCAAGGGTGAGCGGTATTACATGCTCTGGCTGCAGGCGCGCGCCGACCACTGGAACAGCATCGCGCCGGTGCTCGAAAAGGCTGCGCAGTCGCTCAAGGCGCAGTAGGCGCGCAAGCGGCTGCGGCCGCGCGCCGCCACGGCGTCGGAGATACCACGACCGAGCCGGCGCGCTTGAGCTCCGTGGTCTGGTTCGTCACTCTCGCCGTCGCGCCGGCGATGGGTGTGCCCTCGATCTTGAGCAATAGGCCGTCGTTGTCGTCGGCCGGCAGCCAGATGCCGATGAAGTTGTCGGCGCCCGCGTTACAGGAAGAAGAACCACGCCACGAAGATGGCGAGCACGATCGCCAGGCCCACGCCGACGATAATCCAGGAGCCGCGCGAGAGGCCGCCCTTCGTCGCCTGGGCGGAACCCGTGGCCTTCAGCTCGGGCGGGGGCGTGACGTCCGATCCCGAGTAGTAGGCGGAGTAGCCTTGCGACTCGTCGCGGGGCTTGGGCTGCGCGAGCGCCACC
>PKYG01000090.1:0-20772 GCA_003132585.1 Actinomycetota bacterium | reverse complement strand
TCGTCGCGCAGCATCCCCTTGTCGATCAGGGCGAGCAGCACAGCTTCGCTGAAGACGAGCCGGCAGCTCAGGTCGAGGTTGGCGCTCATGCGCGCGGCGTCGACGACGAGCGTGTCGACCAGCTTCGTGAACTTCTGCAGCATGTAGTCGAGCAGGATGCACGAGTCGGGCAGCACGACGCGCTCCGCACTGGAGTGGCTGATGTCGCGNNACGCGCGCCATGCCGGCCATGCGCTCGCTGAGGATCGGATTGCGCTTGTGCGGCATCGCTGAGGAGCCCTTCTGCCCCTTGCCGAAGGCCTCCTCGACCTCGCGCACCTCGGTGCGCTGCAGGTGGCGGACCTCGGTGGCGAACTTCTCGATCGAGGCGCCGACGATCGCCAGGCAGCTCAGGAACGCGGCGTGGCGATCGCGCTGCACGATCTGGTTGCTGATCGGCTCGCTCGTGAGGCCGAGCTCCTCGCAGACCATCTGCTCCACGCGCGGGTCGATGTTGGCGTAGGCGCCGACGGCGCCGCTGATCTTGCCGACGCTGACGCCGTCGGTGACGCGACGCACGCGCTCGAGATGGCGGGCCACCTCGAAGGCCCAGAGGCCGAGCTTCATGCCGAAGGTGATGGGCTCGGCGTGGATGCCGTGCGTGCGCCCGACCTGCACCGTGTCGCGGAACTCGAGGGCGCGACGCTTGAGTACGGTGCCGAGCGTGACGAGGTCGCGCTGCAGCTGGTCGCCGGAGGCCTTGAGCTGTAGCGCCAATCCGGTGTCCAGCATGTCCGAGCTCGTCATGCCGTAGTGGATGTACTTGCTCGCGTCGCCGACGTACTCGGCGACGTTCGTCAGAAAGGCGATCACGTCGTGGTTGGTCGTCGCTTCGATCTCGGCCACGCGCTTGGCGTCGAAACTAGCTTTGGACTCGATCTCGGCGACCGCCTCGGCCGGCACCTTGCCCAGCTTGGCCCAAGCGCGCACGGCGGCGATCTCGACCTGCAGCCAGCAGCTCATCCTGGCCTCTTCGGTCCAGAGGCTGCTCATCTCCGGGAGCGAGTACCGTTCGATCATGGATTGCCCTCCGTCGTCGTGCTGGCCGCCCTGGGCGGCGCGAGTGTGCTCAGCTGCCTGTCGATTCTCTCACATCGCCGCCCGCCGACGGAGCCGTCGCGGCGGGCGCTCAGCGTAGCGTGAAACTGCCGTTCGATAGGTGGCCAGTGAGCGAGTAGCCTGTGCCGTCGACGCCGGGGGGGTGTAGGTGAAGTCGCCCGGGCCGCTGCCGGATGCCATCGGCTGGCCGGTGTATGGGTTCGTGGGCCAGTTGGCGACATACTGACCGATCGCGCCATCCGGGCGGACCTCAGCCTCGGGCGGAAACCTATTGCCGTTGTCGACGGACCACTTATAGATGCCCTCGTGGATCGTGCGGATGCCGTCTTCGACGGCGCTATCCTCGGAGCTGGTTTGCTGCAGCTGGAAGGGATCGATCGTCCTGCTGCTCGAACCGGAATCGCGGGTCGCGACGAAGACGATGCCGATCACGGCGACGATCGCGATGACGGCAAGACCCGTGATCATGACGATGTTGGCGCCAGGCTTGGCGCCGGTGGGCCGGGCGGCGTCGGACGGAGCGCCTGTGTCGGCGCCGGTCGGGACGACCGGCGCCCCGCAGGCGCTGCAGAACGCCGCGTCATCGGCGAGCGGTTTGCCACACTGGGTACAGTCGGGCATCGCCGTCCTTTCGTGCGTGCGCGGCCTAAGGGATCAGCTTGTCGAGAAAGTGCTGGATCGAGACCATTAGCGAATGCAGGTGGGTGAAGATGCTGTCGGGCAGCGCCGGCACGCCCCACTTCATGAAGATCGCCCCGCCGGCCACGCCGGCGATGACGGCGCTCACAGAGAACGCGAGCACCATGAGCGCGTGGCGGCGGCGGTCGCGGCGCTCGCGGTCGACGACGCCGGCGCTCCAGCGGGTGTGCTTGCCGGCGCTCCGGCGGCTCGTCTGCACTGTCCGGCTCGACGCTGCCATCCGCGCTACTTGCCGAGGATCCTGGCGGCGAGGATGGCGCTGTTGCGGGCGCCGTTGATCGCCACGCAGGCGACGGGCACGCCGGGCGGCATCTGCACGATCGAAAGCAGCGAGTCGAGACCGCCGAGATCGCCGGTCTTGATCGGCACGCCGATGACCGGCAGTTCGGTATAGCTGGCGATCACGCCGGGCAGCGCCGCGGCCTTGCCGGCGCCGGCGATGATCACCTTGAGTCCGCGCTGTTGCGCCGTCTTGGCGTAGTGGGCGACCTTCTCCGGGTCGCGGTGCGCGCTGATGACGCTGATCTCATGCTTGATGTGACGCTCTTCGAGCTCCTTCACCGCCGCCTGCATCACCTCGCGATCGGACTCGCTGCCCATCACGATGCCGACGAGGGTCGGCTCGAGCTCGATGCCCTGGAGGATCGCCTCCACCTCCGGGCTGGTGCGGTTCACCACGGTCGCCTCCCTGTGGAAACGTTGGTCATCCGGCCAGTCCGGCCGGGAAGAGACGGAGCCTGCCCTGCTCGGCGCGCACGGCGCGCTCGGCGATGTCGGGCCGGCACTGCATGCCGTCGAAGCGGATGTGCGCGATGCCGGCGTACGCCGCGTCGCGCGCCGCGGCGAAGTCGTTGCCGAGCGCGCTGACGGCAAGCACGCGGCCGCCGGCGGTGACAACGTGGTCGTCCTTACGCGCCGTGCCGGCGTGATAGACGGTCACACCGGGCTCGGCGGCCGCCTCCGCCAAGCCAGTGATCACGTCACCCTTGGAGCTCGTCGCCGGGTAGCCGCGCGACGCCATCACCACGGTGACGCACTGCTGCGGCTTCCAGGCGACCGGCACACCGGCGAGTTCGCCGTTCGCGGCGGCCAGGCACAGTTCAAGCAGGTCGGAGTCGAGCCGCGGCAGGATCGCCTGCGTTTCGGGGTCGCCAAAGCGGCAGTTGAACTCGAGCAACTTGACGCCCTGCGCGGTGACGATAAGGCCGCCGTAGAGAACACCGCGGTACTCGACGCCGCGCCGGCGCAGGGCGTCGAGTACGGGCTGGAAGCGGTCGGCGATGACGCGCTCGACGACGTCGGGCCCGAACCCGGGTACCGGGCAGTAACTGCCCATGCCGCCGGTGTTCGGGCCTTCGTCGTCGGCGAAAATGCGTTTGTAGTCTTGTGCCGGCGCCATCGGCACCACGGTCTTGCCGTCGCAGAGCGCCAGCAACGAGACCTCGGAGCCTTGCAGGAACTCCTCGATGAGGATGGCGTCGCCGGCGTCGCCGAAACGCTTCTCGACGAGGCACGCGTCGACTGCGTCGCGTGCCTCGTCCCTGTCGTTGCAGATGAGCACGCCCTTGCCGGCGGCGAGGCCGTCGGCCTTGACCACTATCGGGTAGTCCGCCTGTTCGTCGAGATCGGCGAAGGCGCCGGCGACGGTCGTGTGACGCCGGTAGCGGCCGGTCGGCGCGCCGGCGTCCTCCATCACCTGCTTGGCGAAGAGCTTGCTGCCCTCGAGCTGCGCTGCCCTGGCGTTGGGGCCGAAGACGAGCAGACCGTCGTCGGTGAAGCGGTCGGCGATGCCGGCGACAAGCGGCGTCTCGGGGCCGATCACGGTGAGGTCGATGCGCTCTCTCCTGGCGAAGGCGAGCAGACCGGGCAGGTCGTCGCCGCCGACGTCGACGCAGTCGGCTTCGGCGGCGATGCCGGCGTTGCCGGGTGCGCAGAAGACCTGTGTCGCGAGCCTGGACGAAGCAAACGAATGGACGAGCGCGTGCTCTCTACCGCCACCGCCGACAACGAGCACTCGCATGCGCCCTCCTTTGCACTCCAGATCACACGGCCACCAAGTCTACCCGCGGGCGGGATGGCGGGCAATGAAGTCGGCGACGGGCGACGGGCGCCGCCACCCGTCGCCGATCCGCCACCCATCACGGGAGAAAGCATCACCCCGGCCGTGGTCAGCCGCGATCCCGAGGAGTAGCATGCTGTCGAGCGACGCCAGCAGACTCCCGGGGGGATCATCGCCGACCAGACCGACAAGCACATGGCGCCGGCGCCGCCGCCGTCACCGGAGCAGACGCCGGAGCTGACTCCCGAGCGCGCCGCCGAGCTCGCCGCGAAGCGGCGCGCTTTCGACCCTGCCAAGCTCTTCGCCGAGAAAGCGCGCATCGCGCACGTCTCGCGCGTGCGCCAGTTCATGTTCGGCAGTCTCGACGGCTTGCTCGTGCCGCTCGGCGTCGTCTCGGGCGTCGCCGGCGGCACGGCCAACAGCAAGATCGTCGTCATTGCCGGCGCCGCCGAGGCCTTTGCCGGCGCGCTCTCGATGGGCGCCGGCGAGTTCCTCTCCGGCAAGTCCGAAGCCGAGGTGCAGCAGGCGGCAATCCGCGACGAGCTCGAGGAGATGGCCGCCATCCCCGAGATCGAGCGCGACGAGATCGCGCTGCTCTTCGAAGACGAAGGCCTGGCGCCCGAGGACGCGCAGGTCGTAGCCGACAAGATCACGACCAGCGAGCGCTCGTGGGTGAACACGATGGTCGAGAAGGAGCTTGGTCTCAGCGCCGAGCCGCAGGGGAGCCTGCTCAAGGATTCACTGGCGATGGGTCTCTCGTACATGGTCGCGTCGCTCGTGCCGCTCGGCCCCTACCTCTTCCTCCGCGTGAAGCCGGCGTTCGTGCTCTCGGTCGTGCTGACGGTACTCGTCCTCTTCGTGATCGGCGTGGTCAAGGGCCGCCTGGCGAGGATGAAGCTGCTGCGCAGCGCGCTCGAGGTCGTGGTGGTCGGCACGGCGTCGGCTGCCGGCGGCTACGCCCTCGGCACGTTGATCCCGCACCTTATCGGTAAGTAGCCCTGCGCGACGGGGGCGGCCCGATGGCCGCCCCCCGTCGCACATCAGAGTCTCTTGACCAGCGCTACTTCAGCGTCTTCACCATCGGCGTCATCAGGTCGAGAGTCGTGGCGATCGCCCCCAGTCGTGTGTTGAGCTCGGTCACTTCGCTATCGCGCATGGCGGTCAGCGACGCGATCGCGCCGGCGACGCCGTCGGCGTTGATCAGGTCGATCGCGGGCAGCGCATTCAGGTGCGGCGCTTCGTTCACCTGACCGGCCCACGTGATCAGCGGGTAGCTCGGGTCGTGGCGGAGCAGGTCATTGGCGTACACGGAGGGACTGAAGTTCTCGGCGTTCCATGTGAGGCCGACGTTCCCCAGGGCGCTGATCGCCTTGGCCTTGTCGACGGGGGCCTGCAGGTGGCCGAGCGCTTCGTTGAGGTACTCGATGTCCCAGAGCACCTGTTGGTGCGGAAAGGCCGAGTAGTCCCAGATGTCGAGTCCGGTGAGGGTGGTGTTCCACTGCTTCTCGATCGCCAGCAGACCGGTGTTGACGGCGGCGAAGTGGGCGACCGGGATATGCGGCTTGCGTGACTGATACGCGGCTGCGGCGGCGGAGAAGTCATGCATCGCCGTCCGCAGGTTGCCGACGGTCGTCGCGTCGGCGCCGGCGGCGGTCAGTTCCGCCGCGGGGATCGCCGCGTTCAAGTCGGCGGCGCGCGCGCTGAGGTTGTACGGCAGGATCCTGCCGTTCAGCTTGCGCGCGAGCACGTTGGTGAACTTGGCGATCTTGCCGGCATACGGCCAACTGACGATCGATGCGTTCTCGAGCGTCGTGTGGTAGATGCGGTCGTAGGCAGCGTTGCTCGTCTCGATGCGGATCGACGGGACGCCGGCCGCAGTGAAGGTCCAGGCGTCCTGCCAGGTGTCCATCGGCACCTGGAGGCGACATCCCCACGGCAGCAGGAGCGGATTCGCCTTGGCGCTGGCGGCGACCCAGCCGCTCAGATCGGGCGAAGCGCTGACCTTCAGGGGATAGCCCTTGTGCGCCATCAGTTCGAGGTTGATCATCGCCGCGAGCTTGCCGGGCCAGTCGGCGGCGTGCGTGTTCGTCACCGCATACCAGGCGCCGATGCTCCAGTCGTACCAGCAATCGGTATAGCCGAACTCCTCGCCGGTGGTGGAGAGGAAGATGATCGTGCGCCTGGGCCTGTATGCGCTCATCTTCATCGCCTTGGCGATCATCATCTGCGTCGCCACGGCGCCGGTGTCGTCCATGCCGGGCCGGAAGTGGGCGTCGTGGTGCGAAGCGAAGAGGATCGCCGGCAGTGTCGGGTCGCTACCGGTGATCTGGCCGACAACGTTGTAGCCGACGCCGCCGGACGTGTGCATCGTCACCGTGACGAGGCTAGTGACGGTCGCGCTCACCGGAGCCGCGGCGATCTGCGACTTGAGCCAGGCACCGTCCGCGCGCGAGACGTAGACGATCGGCACCCAGCTCCTGTCGTACTCGCCGTCGTTGCCGCCGAGCGAGTTCGCGAAGTAGTACCATGGGCCGGAATCGGGACCGTAGGTCATGATGATCGCCGTGGCGCCGCGCAGCGTGGCTTCGGCGCCGGGCATGTTCATCCACCACGAGTCGAGGGCGGTGTCGACGACGACGATTTTGCCGGTCACGTCACCGGCGGCGTCGAAGTCCTGCATCGTCCCGTCGTGAACATAGACGACGCCACCCGTGATGCCGTCCGCCGGTGTGCCCGGCACGCCGGCGAACTGGGAGGCCGTGAGCGTGCGACCACCGACGCGGACCCAGGCGCCCTGCACGTCCCACACATCGACGGGCACCGGCTCCTGCGCGACGCCGGTCAGCCCGATCTTGGTCCACTGATCGGCGATGTACTGAGCGGCGGCATTGTCTGAAAACGTGCCCGCCAACCGATAGCCAAGTGGCGATGTCCCGAGGCTGTTCAGATAGGTCTCGGCCTTCTGCGGATAGTGCTGAGCCAGGAGTTTGTCGACGGCCTGGTTGAACGTGGGCGCCGCCAATGCCGTGCAGGGAAGCAACAGCAGCAAGAGGCAGGCGAAGAGTAGGAAGAACACGGTGCGTTTCATGCGGACCCCCCCAGTCGCTCGATCGCGTGGTGGCTTCTGGAGCAAGCTTAGGTAGTCGCGCGGATGTGGTCAAACGGCCTACTCCCTTTTCTTCTTCTCCGCGTCGTCACGCACGCGGAAGAAGCGCAGGTCGCGCTCGATACGGCAGTCCTGGCAACTGGGCACGGGCTCGCCGGTGATCGAGTCGATGTACTCGACGATCACGTCCACACCCGGTTCCGGCAAGTCTCGCTTGCAGTAGTGACACTGCACGCCCATCGTTCCTCCGCTCTCCCTCTCCTCCTGTTATCGGCGGGCGAGGCTCGGCTGAGCACCCCCAGCCTCGCCCGCCGGCGCCGTGTCGTCAGTATAGGCAACATTCCCACCATATGCGCCGGCGTGTGCTCGTGTACACTGCTGCATAATCATTCAGCCGCGGAAGTGAGGTCCTCGATGAAGGCTCGCATGCGCCGGCGCGCCGCCGGCCGAGTTCTCACAGCCATGCTCCTCGTCATCACCGTCGCGCTCGTCGGCGGGCTTGCCGCCTGCGGCAAGAAGATGCAGACAGCCGTTGTCGCACCACCCGGCAAGCCCATGACGCTCAAGGTGATGGAGTTCAATATCGAGAACGGCGGCACGCAGATCAGCCTCAAACAGGTGGTCGCGGCGATCAAGGCCGCCGACCCCGACGTGGTCGGCATCGAAGAGGCCTATCTCAATACGCCGCGGATCGCGAAGATGGCCGGGTTCCCCTACTTCAGCAACAGCATGCAGATCGTATCCAAGTATCCTCTGCTCGAACCGTCCACGACCGGCGGCGCCTACACGCTCGTCGAGGTCCAGCCCGGTTACTGCGTGGCGCTCTCCAACGTGCACCTGCCCTCCAACGACTACGGGCCCCACGAGATCCGCATCGGCTGGTCGGCGGCGAAGGTCATCGCCATGGAGAACAAGGTGCGCATGCCGGCGATCCAGAAGCAGATCGAGGTGTTGCCAGCCGTCGCCAAGACCGGCATCCCGGTGTTCCTGGTCGGCGACTTCAACAGCCCGTCGAAGCTCGACTACACGCAGGCCACCGTGGGTACGCGGCCCTACATGCCTTACGCGCTCGACTGGCCGGTGAGCGTTGCGGTACTCGGTGCCGGCTTCCGCGACTCGTTCCGCGACGTCTACCCTGACCCGGTGAAGAATCCCGGTCTCACGTGGCCGGCGCCGCGCCCCAAGGTCAGCGGCTGGAACCCCGACGGCAAGGCGCCGCGGGACAGGATCGACTTCATCTACGCTGTCGGACCCTCGAAGACGGTCACCAGCGAGATCGTCGGCGAGAAGGGCAATCCCGCCGTCGGCGTTCAGATCGCGCCGCCGTGGCCGTCGGATCACCGCGCCGTGAAGTCGACGTTCGAGCTCACGCCGGCGCCGCTGCCGGTCATGGTCTCGGTCAACGAGCCGCTGCTGACCGTCGGCCAGCCGCTCATCGTCACCTTCCACGCGCCGGGCGCCGGCGGCGAGAAGGTGGCGCTCGTGACCGCCGCCGGCGATCCCAAGTCCGCGGCGATCACCAGTCAGTCGACAGGAGCTGCCGGCACGATCAACGGGCAGCTCACGTTCGCGACCGATCCACTCGCTCCGGGCGACTACGAAGCCGTCCTCACCGACGCCAACGGCGGCGCCATCTCGCGCACTCCGTTCTGGGTGCAGGCGGTGGGCGCCAAGCCGATCATCACGACCGACAAGTCGACGTATACCAAGGGCGAGCCGATCGTCGTCGGCTGGAAGAACGCGCCGGCCAACCGCTGGGACTGGCTCGGCGTCTACAAGGCCGCAGCGGCCGACCCGAACGTCGACTACTACCTGATCTGGCAGTACACGGGCGGCGCGATCGCCGGCACGCTGGCGGGTCCGGTTGCCGGTTCGCTCACCTTCGACCAGACGGCCCAGGGCTCGCCGTGGCCGCTGCCGCCGGGCAAGTACGTCGTGTACTACCTGGTGGCCGACGGCTACAAGGCTGTGGCGAAAGCCGCGTTCACCGTTACGAAGTAGTCGCCGACGCGGCGGGAGCCGCGTGGGGATCGAGACAGACGAGTGAGCGGGGAGCGCCGCGCCCCGCCCACGATCTTTTGGCCACCGATGGCGTCGCGGGGTACGATAAGCATGGCGAGCATGCGAAGGAGGACGGCGTTGAGCAACGGGTACCAGCCCAAGTTCCCCAAAGAGAAGCTTCATGAGATCGTCACCAAGTTCATCATCAACATGACGAATCTCGGCCATGAGCCCAACTGCACCGTCGGCTTCTGCCGCGACGGCGTCATCGAGAACAAGGATGAGGTGCGCGGCTGGATGCTCGACAACCGCGGCCCCGAAGGCACGCCCCTGCGACACCTGCTGCTTGCCGACGGCGATGCATGGCGCGAAGTCGAAGCCCCGGCCGGGAGTGGCAAGCGCGAGTGGCTGCAGGGTCCCGACGACGACCTCGTCATGCTGCTCGCGCGCTCGCTGGCGAGCGCGCGGATGATGGGCGACGGTTGCTTGGCGGACGAGGAGCACGTCGAGCTGCACCCGTACAAGGTCGACGACCGGCGGGGCAAGGCGCGCCCGGGGACGGGCGAAGACCACCGTCGGTCGTAGGGCGCGCCGCATCTCCGCCGCGGTTCGGGCGAAGCGGATGAGCGCGCTGAGCCGAAGGCTCAGCGCGCTCACGCAGCGCACCTTCCGTTCGCTGCGCGTCCGCAACTACCGGCTCTATTTCTTCGGCCAGCTCGTCTCGCTCACCGGCGCCTGGATGCAGGCGACGGCGCAGGGCTGGCTGGTGCTGCATTTGACGCACAGCGCCGTCGACCTCGGCATCACCGTGGCCCTGCAGTTCTCCCCGGTGCTCGTGCTCGGTGCCTGGGGTGGCGTGCTCGCCGACCGCTTCGACAAGCGCCACGTGCTGATCGTCACGCAGACGGCGGCGACGATGCAGGCGGTGGTCCTCGGCGCGCTCACCGTGACCGGCGCCGTCCACGTCTGGGAGGTCTGGTTGTGCGCGCTCGTGCTGGGGTCGATCAACGTCGTCGACAACCCCACGCGCCAGGCGTTCGCGGTGGAGATGGTCGGGCGCGACGACCTCGTCAACGCCGTCGGCCTCAACAGCGTCACGATCAACGCGTCGCGCATCGTCGGCCCGGCGCTCGCTGGTCTGCTCATGGCGATCGCTGGTGAGCGCCACGCCGAGGCGGGCATCGGCTCCGTCTTTCTCATCAACGCCGCTTCGTTCCTGTTCGTGATTGCGGCGCTGGTGGCGATGCGGCCGGGGGAGTTGCTGCGTGGCGGGCTGGTCAAGCGCGCTAGGGGGCAGATACGCGCGGGCCTGCGCTACGCCTGGCACGCGCGCGAGTTGCGCATCCCGCTGGTACTCATGGCCGTCGTCGGCGCGCTCGGCTACAACTTCTCCGTGATCGTGCCGCTGATGGCCAGGAACGTCTTTCACCGCGGCCCCGGCGCTTACGGCGTGCTCTACTCGGCGATGGGCGTGGGAGCTCTCGTCGGTGCGTTGGTGGTGGCCGCCCGGCGGCGCCCGACGTATCGCCTGCTGGTCGTCGCGACGGTGGCGTTCGGGGCGTTCAGCCTGCTGGCTTCAGTGGCGAGCACGCTTCGCCTCGAGATGGCGGCGTTGGTGCTCATGGGTGGCGCCGGCATCGTCTTCGTCTCGACGACGAACGCGCTGTTGCAGCTGCACTCGATCGGCAGTATGCGCGGCCGCGTGATGGCGCTGTGGGCGGTGGCGTTCCTCGGCAGCACGCCGATCGGCGCGCCGCTGACCGGCGTGCTCAGCTCCGCCTTCGGCCCGCGCGTGGCGATGGGCGCCGGCGGCGCCGCAACGATGGCCGCGGGTCTCGCCGTGCTCACCGTGCTGCGCCGCCTGCGCGACGACGGCGTCGTGCTCGGTGGCGCGCCGGCGGAAGCCACCGCCGATGTCGCCGTCGACAGCGCCGACATCGCGGTCGAGATGGTCGCCGAGCAGACGGCGGAGAGCACACGAACGTAGCCGCGACGCGGGCTTGGCTAGCCGAACTGCGCGCAGCGCATCGAGATCGTCGCGTGCTGGAAGCTCTCGTGCACCGTCGTGGCGGTCTCGTCGGGCCGCTGCAGGGCGACGGCATAGAGCAGCGGCAGGTAGTGGTCGGCGGTGGGCGCGGCCATGCGTGCCCGTGGGCCGCGCTCGAGGTAGTCGATCAGATCTTCGTGACGGCGCTCGGCAAGGGCGTCGCGCACCCAAGCATCGAACTCCCGTGCCCAGTCGGCGGTCGGCGCGTCCTCGCTCCAGTCGATGATGTGCAGGTTGTGCACGATGTTGCCACTGCCGATCACCAGCACGCCTTCGTCGCGCAGCGGTGCGAGGCGAGCGCCGAGCTCGTGGTGCCGGCGCTCACTCAGCGTCATGTCGAGGCTCATCTCGAGCGTCGGGATGTCGGCCGCCGGATACATGCTGCGGAGGACCATCCAGGCGGCGTGGTCGAGCCCGCGCCCCGGGGCGGGCTGCACCACGCCGCCGGTCACCGCGGCGACGCGCTGCGCGAGCTCCGGCGCCCCCCCGCCGGATAGCGCAGCGCATAGAGCTCCTCCGGGAACCCGTAGAAGTCGTGGATCGTCTCCGGTCGTGCGTCGGCGGTCACGAACGTGCACCTCGTCAGCCAGTGCGCCGACACGACGAGGATCGCCCGTGGCCGCGGCAGCGTGCTGCCGAGCGCGTGCATGTCGTGCGTGAAGACGTTGTCGGCAACGCAGTTCATCGGCGAGCCGTGACCGACGAACAACGCCGGCGCGCGGCGCGCGTCGTCGGTATCGTCAGGAATCGGGGCGCTCGGTGTGTCTGCGCTCATGCCACCGGTCGTTCCCTGTGCCGGCAGAACTCACGCATGCGAGCCGGCCGGACCCGCTCCCGTCGCTCGTTCCGACCGTGAACGGCCTGAGGCTACATGGTCATGGCACGACGAAGTCCTGAACGGCCGAGATGTGACCGGCGAGACGGAAGCTCATGCCGCTGTTGAGTCGGTGATAGGTGTAGTCGCCGATTCCCGTCCCGGGCGCCGTCGGCGCGCCGGTCCACGGGTTGTCGGGCCACGGGTCGTCGGCGTCGACGTAGTCCTTGAGCCCGTCGGCCGTCACCAGCGATGCCGGCGGGAACCTGTCGCCGTTGTCCACCGCCCAGCTCTGGATGTAGATCTGGAGCATGTGGATGCCTTCCCTCAGAGTGCCCACCCGCGCCTTCTCCTGCTGCCGGTCGTACACCGTCGCGCCCCTGAAGACCGTGAGCAGCACCTTGCCGTTGCCGATCTTCTCGACCGGACAGGTTAGGATGTTGCGGTCGAGGACGATCAGGTCGGCCGACTTGCCGACCTCGATCGAGCCGGTTTCCGCCTCGAGGAAGTTGGCGCGCGCTCCGTTGATCGTGAAGCTGTCGATCATCTGCTCGCGCGTCACGCGCTGCGCCGGCCACAGGATGTCGCCCTTCTTGGCCCATTCATAGGAACCTTGGAACCAGCGCATCACGCCGGTCTGGATCGCATCGAGCGGGTCCGGCGGGTAGGTGACCGGGTAGTCGCTCGACGACGCCACGAGCACGCCGCGGTTGAAGAAGCTCTTCATGGGATACTCGCGGTCGGCACGCCACTTGCCCAAATACGGCAGCTGGATGCCGTAGTAGTAGTTGTCTTTCACGAACCAGTACGGCTGCGGCACCGCCGTGACCTTGAGCTGGGCGAAGCGCACGAAGTCGGTCGGCGTGACGAGCTGCAGGTGGGTGATGCCGGGCCGGATGGCGTCGCTACCGACGGCGCTTTCGGCGGCGGCAATGGCGTTCAGGGCCCGGCTCGTGGCGGCGTCGCCAATGCAGTGATAGTGCAATTGGAGGCCCGCTTGAGCGGCCGCGACGGACGCCTGCTCGAGCGCGTCGTAGCTGGGCCAGACCGGCACGCCGAGGAACCCCGGCCTGTCCTTGTACGGATAGTTGAGCAGGCCGGTATGACCCTCGATGACGCCGTCCACGAAGAACTTGGCGGTGTTGGTCTGGAACAGGTCGGTGGTGTGGCCGGCCTTCTCGGCCACCGCGGCGGCCACCTGCGTGGCGATCGGACCCATGCCCGGGTCGATGTTGAGGAAGCCGCGCACGCGCACCGTAAGCTGGCCGGCCTGCGCGAGCTGCTCGTAGGCGGCGAGGTCGGCGTCGCCGACCTTGAGCGCCGCGTCGGTGACGGTCGTGAGGCCGAGCGGTCCGGCGAAGCTGGACTGGAAGTAGTCGATGCCGGTCTTGTACTGGTCGACCGTGTACGGCGGGACGACGTCCTTGACCAGGTCGGCCGCGGACTCACGCAGTGTGCCCGACGGAATCTTCGTGCCGGGGAGGCGCTCGATGACGCCGCCCTTGGGGTTCGGCGTCGTGGCCGTGATGCCGGCCTGCTTGAGCGCCAGCGAGTTGCACCAGACCGAGTGTCCGTCCTCGGACCACAGGACCGCCGGCAGGGTCTTCACGGCCGCGTCGAGCTGGAACTTGGTCGGCCCGATGCCCGGCACAACCGGGTTCGCCCACCCGCCGCCGCCGATCGCTGTGAGATTGGGGTGTGCGGCCACGAAAGCGCGGATGGCGTGCTGGTAGGCCTTCATCGTCGGCAGGCCGTACAGGCTCACCTCGTAGATGTCCGAGATGGCATCACTGGCGTGCATGTGGCTGTCGATGAAGCCCGGCATCATGAAGCGCCCGGCGAGGTCGACGACCGTGGTGTTCGGACCGATGTACTGCTGCACGTCGGTGTCAGTGCCGACGAACTCGATGAGTCCGTCCTTCACGGCGACAGCCTGGGCGGTCGAGTGGGTCGCGTCGACCGTGTAGACGATCCCGTTCTGGTAGACGGTGTCGGCCGGCAGGACGGGTGCGCCTCGTTGCGCGCCGGCGCCGCCCGTTAGCATCACGCACGCGATCACCCCCAGGATGAGTGCGACGAGTGCAAGTGCAGACCTGTGACGCTTCATGTCCCCGACCTCCTGGCCATCACAGGCTGGGCCCCCCTCTGAGACCCCAGCCCCTCTGGACAGACCCTACTGCTGTGGTGATGGCGGAGCAATCACGAGGGGCGGGACGCCGGCCCGCCTAGGGCATCACGATCGTCTCGTCGCGGCCAGGGCCGACGGCGATGAGCTTCACCTCGGTCCTGGTGTACTCGCTGATGAAACTGATGTAGTCGCGCGCAGTCTCGGGGAGCTGCCCCCATTGCAGCGCGCCGCTGATGGGCTCGCTCCAACCGGGCAGCTCCTCATACACCGGGGTGGCGTGGTGGAACTCCGTCTGGTGCAGCGGGAACTCGCCGAAGAGCTTCTTGCCGACCTTGTACTTGGTGCACACCTTCAACGTCGGCAGACCAGTGAGCACGTCGAGCTTGGTGATCGCCAGGTGGGTGATGCCGCTCACCCGGCAGGCGTACTTGAGCGCGAGGAGGTCGAGCCAGCCGCAGCGGCGCTTGCGCCCGGTTGTGGTGCCGAACTCGTGGCCGACCTCGCAGAGCGCCGCGCCGACCTCGTCGTCGAGCTCTGTGGGGAAGGGACCTTCGCCGACCCGTGTGGTGTACGCCTTGGCGACGCCCATCACGTAGTTGATCCGCGTGGGGCCGACGCCGGTGCCGGTGCAGGCGCCGCCGGCGATCGGGTTTGAGCTCGTCACGAATGGATAGGTGCCGAAGTCGATGTCGAGAAGCACGCCCTGCGCACCCTCGAAGAGCACTGTCTTGCCCTCGTCCAGCGCCTTGTTGATGAGCAGCGACGCGTCGCAAATGAAGGGCTCCATGCGCTCGCGGTAGCCGAGGTACTCGTCGGTGACCTGGTCGCCGTCGAGCATGCCGATGTCGTAGAGCTCGAGCAGGCGGTTCTTCTCATTGAGCGCGGCGTGGATCTTGCGGCGCAGGATCTTCTCGTCGAGCAGATCCTGCACGCGGATGCCGAGCCGCGCGTACTTGTCGACATAGCAGGGTCCGATGCCGCGGCCGGTGGTGCCGATCTTGAAGCGCCCGAGCGTCTGCTCGCTGACGCCGTCGAGCAGCAGGTGGTAGGGCATGATCAGGTGGGCGTTGGCCGAGATGCGCAGGTTGTCGACAGCGACGCCGCGCTCGCGCAGCGCCTCGATTTCGCCGAAGAGGATGTGCGGGTCGATGACCACACCGTTGCCGATGATGCAGGTCTTGGCGGCGTAGAGGATGCCCGAAGGGATGAGGTGGAACTTGAACTCCTCGCCGCGGCGCACGATCGTATGGCCGGCGTTGTTGCCGCCCTGGTAACGGGCGACCACGTCGGCGCGCTCGGCGAGCAAGTCGGTGATCTTGCCCTTGCCCTCATCGCCCCACTGGGCGCCGATGACCACTGTTGCCGGCACTCCTACCCCTTTCCGTTCCCGAGGATGGAACGAGCGGCGATTATACCCGCTGCCGACGCCTGCACCAGGCCGCGGGTGATGCCGGCCCCGTCGCCGACGGCGTACAGGCCGGCGATCTCGGTCTGCAGTCCGGCGTCAAGCTTGGGCCGCGCCGAGTAGAACTTGACCTCGGCCCCGTAGAGCAGCGTGTCACGGGCGTTGACACCGGGAACGAGCGCGTCCAGCGCCTCGAGCATCTCGAGGATGTCGAGCAGATGGCGGTAGGGCAGCACGAAGGAGAGATCGCCTGGCGTGGCCCCGGCGAGCGTGGGGCCGATCGTGCCGCGCTCGATGCGCTCCGCCGTCGAGCGCTTGCCCTGCTGCAGGTCGCCGAGGCGCTGCACGATGATGTCTTCGCCGAGCAGGTTGGCGAGCCGGGCGATCGACTTGCCGTAGGTGAGCGGATCGTCGAACGGCTCGGTGAAGTCGGTCGAAACGAGCAGTGCGAAGTTCGTGTACTCGGTGCGCTGGTCGGCGTAGCTGTGACCGTTGACGGTGATCACGTCGCCGTAGTTCTCCAACGAGACCTGGCCGTATGGATTCATGCAGAAGGTGCGCACGGGGTCGTCGAAGGTGTGCGAGTAGTAGACGAGCTTGCTTTCGTAGAGGGCGCTGGTGAGCGGCTCCATGATGGCGGCCGGCACTTCGACGCGCACGCCGATGTCGACGGGATTTGTGTGCAGGCCGATACCGAGCCGCTTGCACTCCTCGACGAGCCACCCGGCGCCCTGGCGACCGGGGGCGAGGATGACGGCGGCAGCGGAGTACTCCGTGCCGTCGTCGCAGACCACCCCGGTCGCGCGCTGCGCGCCTGCCTGCCTGCCGGCGCCGGGTGCATCAATGGTGACGATGCGCTCGACCGACGTGCCCGTGCGCACGTCGACCGAGCGCTCCAGGTCCTTGCGCATGACCTTGAGGATCTCCGCCGAGCGCTCGGTGCCCATGTGACGCACCGGCGAGGCGATCAGCGTCATGCCGTGCACGAGCGCCTCACGGCGGATCTCCTCGACCTGCTTGCCGTTGGCGCCGTGGACCTTGGTGGGGGCACCGTAGTCGAGCCACACCTGGTCGACGTAGTGGACGAGGTCGTCGAGCTCGGCGGCCGGAACGAACTCCGGCAGCCAGCCGCCGACCGCCGACGACAGCGTCAGCTTGCCGTCGGAGAAGGCGCCGGCGCCGCCCCAGCCGCAGGTCACGTCGCAGGGCTCGCAGTTGTTGCAGACACCGGTCGTGCGCGCCGGACAGACGCGCCTGGTGATGTCGGGACCCTTCTCGACGATCAGCACCCTGGCGCCGTTGCGGCGCACGAGCTCAAGTGCGGCGAAGATGCCGGCCGGACCGGCGCCGACGACGATCACATCGTAGGCGAAGCGGCGCGCGGCGGAAGGCGCCGGTGAGGCAACTTTGTGAACGCGTGATTCAGCCATTGTGCGTCTGGGGGGAGTCGGGACCGGGTGGTGGTTCCCGACGGCAATGATAGCGCCGGGTGGCCCCAAACTCAAATGGCGAGGGTTCCCTCCCGAACCTCTGTGGTCGCTCGTGCGTAACCACCGATGAGGTCCCGAAGTAGCGCAGTGGCGGCGGCGCGCCGCAACGCAGTCTGCGGCGGCGCGAGTGATAACCTTTCGCAGCGGGTGACGAACGCCCCGACAAACGAACCGCTCCCCGGCGCGAAAGGAACGAAGACGATGGCACGCAGCAAACTGGCGACCGGCATCGCGGTTTGTGCTCTGACTCTCGGCCTGGCTACGGTCGCCGCCTGCAGCGGCTCCGCCACACCCGCCCCTTCGGCGACCTACACCGAGGCCGACAATCTGACGACGGTCACCGGCACGGTCGGCCAGACGGTGACCGTGGAGCTCAACGAGAACCAGTCGGCGGGCTACCGGTGGACGACGAAAGTCTCGCCCGGCATCAAGATCGTCAACACGACCTACGCGGCCCCACCGTCCGCCTCGCCAGCCGCGACCGTGACGGCCGGCCTGCGCACGTGGGTGCTCAAGTTCACGCGGACCGGCGCACAGAAGTTCAGCGCCACCTATGAGGCGCACTTTCTGACGCCTGCCAAGCAGGCCATCCCCCAATATCAGCTCGTCATCGACGTGAAGTGAGACCGCCGATGAACGATCCCGTACTCTCCCGTCGCAGCATCCGCAAGTACACTGGGCAGCCGGTGGCAGACGATCTTGTGCACCGGCTGCTCGTTGCCGCCACGAGCGCGCCCTCGGCCAACAACGAGCAACCCTGGCACTTCGTCGTCATCCGTGAGCGGGCCGTGCTCGACGCCGTGCCGAGCTTTCATCCGTACTCGCTGATGCTCAGGCAAGCGTCGGTCGCCGTACTCGTTTGTGGCGACCCGGAGCTGCAGAAGAGCCCCGCCGTTGACTACTGGGTGCAAGACTGTGCGGCCGCCACGGAGAACATCCTGATCGAGGCGGCCGCGCTCGGCGTCGGCGCCGTGTGGCTCGGCATTCATCCGCGCCCCGAGCGGGTCGCGGGCATGCGCCGCTTGCTCGGCATCCCCGAGCGGATCGTGCCGTTCGCGCTCGTCCCGGTCGGTTACCCGGCCGAGGAGAAGCCTCCGGCCGACCGGTACGACGAGGCGCGCGTGCACCGCGATCGCTGGTAGCGGTCGCTGGCCTCGCGCGCCTCGTTGCCCTTGCCGACCACCGTTTGCCTGCCGATTCCGGCGGGTACGTAGCCCCCAGACTCCCGACGATCAGAGGCGGTGAATGTGCCGGTCTCAACCTGGATCGCCGTCGCCGAGACGGCCAGACTACAAGAAGGCGTGCCGCTCCTCGTCAAACCCAAGGGCATCGGCATCCTCCTCATCAAACGCGGCGCCGAGATCTTCGCCGTGCGCAACAAGTGCCCGCACATGGCCTGTCCGATGGAGCAGGGCGAGGTCGATGAGTTCGAGCTCACCTGCCCGTGTCACGGCTGGGTCTTCGACATCCGCGACGGCGCGTTCGTGCGCGCGCCGGAGATCAAAGTCGAAACGTATGCCGCCAAGGTCGAGGGCGGCGACGTGCTGATTGACTTCGACGGAGAGACGGGATGAGCCAGCCCAGAGTCTTCCTCTATGCCCTCAGCACCTGTCCGTGGTGCCGCAAGACCAAGCAGTTCCTCACGGACACCAAGGTGGAGTTCGATTTCGTTGATGTCGATCTGCTGTCGGATGACGAGGCCGACGCGATCGCCGACAAGGCTTACGAGGTCAGCGGCGCACGCGTGTTCCCGATCGTCGTGGTCGGCGATGATGTGGTCGTCGGCTACGACCCCGACAAGCTCGCCGACCTGCTCAAGGTCGGCTGGGGGTCGTGATGACCGATACCAGGCCGCGCAAGCAGGCCCTGCACCACTTCTGGGAGCGGATCGTCGATCAGATCGGCTACAAGTTCACGCCCGACGAGGAGCTCGTCGACTTCCTGCTCGAGCAGGAAGTCGCGCTCGAAGAGAAGTTCGAAGCGCCCTACTGCCCGTGTCAACGGCGCACCGGCGCGTGGGCGCAGGACATGCAGATCATCTGCCCGTGCATCCCGTATCACCGCGAGCACTACGACAAGATGAGGCGCTGCTGGTGCGGGTTGTTCGTCCACAAGGACGTCACCGACCCGGACACGCTCAAACAGATCCCCCCGGACGGGGTCTGATGGAGGCGCACGATGTGGGCTGATGCTGCCAAGACCGACGAGCTCGCCCCCGGTGGCCTGAAGTACGCGAGAGTGAATGGGGTCGAGCTCACGCTCGGCAACTACGACGGAACGATCTACGCGGTCGGCCGCCGCTGCGGCCACATGAACGCGCCGCTCGACGACGGCAGCCTGGACGGCTTCATCCTCACGTGCCCGCTTCACGACGCCCAGTTCGACATCACGACGGGCAAGGCGACCGGCTACCCGATGCCGCACCATCACAGCGACGAGACGCGGTCGCCGGCGATGGCGAACGAGGCCAGGGCGAACCACCGGTTGGCATTGAAGATCCGGCTTCTCGATCTCGCCACCTATCCGGCGCGGGTGCTTGGCGACACCATCCAGGTCGACGTGTAGTCCCAGGCTCTCGCGCGGCGAGGGTCTTCGCATCAGGCAACAAACGAACGAAGAAGGAGGAGCCATGGCATTCCAGCTGCCACCACTGCCGTGGGCCGAGGACGCGCTCGAGCCGGTCTACTCGGCACGCACCGTGAGCTTTCACTACGGCAAGCACCATCAGGCGTATGTCGACAACCTCAACAAGCTCGTCGACGGCACGGACCTCGAGGGCAAGTCGCTCGAAGCCGTGATCGGCGCGGTCGCCGGCGACCCGGCCAAGACGGCCGTGTTCAACAACGCCGCGCAGGTGTGGAACCACACCTTCTTCTGGAACGGGATGAAGCCGGGCGGGGGCGGCGCGCCGGTCGGCGACGTCGCCGACAAGATCGCCGCCGCCTTCGGCGACTATCCCGCGTTCGTCGAGCAGTTCAAGGCCGCTGCAGTCGGCCGCTTCGGCAGCGGCTGGGCCTGGCTGGTCGTCGAGGGCGGCGCGCTCAAGATCGTGAGCACGGCCAACGCCGAGATGCCGGTGCCGCCCAAGCAAACGGCGCTGCTGACCGTCGACGTATGGGAGCACGCCTACTACCTCGACTATCAGAATCGCCGCCCCGATTGGGTGCAGGCGTTCTTCGACAAGCTGGTGAACTGGGAGTTCGCCGCCAAGAACCTGGTCGCGGCGAAGTAACAGGCAACCTGAGACGAAGTGGCCGCGAGGCACGGCCCGGCGAGGGGGATCGATGCTGAAGGACTTCAAGGCGTTTCTGTTGCGTGGCAATGCGGTCGATCTGGCGGTTGGCATCGTCGTGGCCGTGGCGTTCGGCGCGGTGGTCAAGGCACTGATCGACGATCTGATCATGCCAATCATTGCGGCAATCATCGGCAAGCCCGACTTCTCGAGCTTGCTGTTCACCATCCACAACGGCCAATTCATGTACGGCGCCTTCATCAACGCGGTGATCTACTTCATCTCGGTCGCTGCGGGGGTGTTCTTCTTCGTCGTGCAGCCCATGAACAAGATCATCGCGCGATACAGCAAAGAGCCGCCGCCCGACCCGAGCGTCAAGAAGTGCCCCGAATGCCTCAGCACCATCCCCGCCGAGGCGCGCAAGTGCGCGTTCTGCGCCTCGTCGCTGGGGTCGGTGACGGTGCAGGAGACGGTCTAGGTTCGCAGGGGTGGGCGGCGGGGCGGGTCCACGGCCCCCGCCGCCCACCGCATCTCATCGCCGGGGTGTCGCTTCGGCCTGAGGAGGCGCGTTGAGTCAGGGGTCTGCGACGCTGCCGGCCGTCAGGGTCGGGCGCGTTGCCGCATTGTTCGATCTGTCGCGCAGCATGGTATCGTCGCGACACCGGCAGCCCACCCTCGAAGGGAGTTCCGACC
>PKYG01000083.1 GCA_003132585.1 Actinomycetota bacterium | reverse complement strand
TCCTCCACGATGCGCGCCACGGCGCGTAGCGCGCGATCGCCGGCGGAGTGCCCGTGGCGGTCGTTGAACGCCTTGAACCGGTCGAGGTCGCAGAAGAGCAGCGCCAGTGTGCCGCTCTGTTCGTGCGTGCGTTCGATCTCCTCGCCGAGACGCTCGTGCAGGTAGCGGTGGTTGTAGAGGCCGGTGAGACCGTCGGTGATCGCGTCCAGCTCGGCGCGCCCCAAGCGCGCAGTGGCGGAGTGCAGCATCGAGGCGAAGGTCTGCGTGACGTCGCTGCGCAGACCTTCGAGGTACGGGTCGTCCGGAGAGGCGGGTAGATCGGCGGAGACCATCGCCACGATCTGCCCCTTGCTGTTCTTCACCGCCACCGAGCCGCTGAGCCACACGCCCCACTCGTCCACGTAGAGCATGTTGGTCTCCGGCGTGCCCCCGGCGTAGACGACCGTGAGATCCTCGTCGCTGGCGACATCTTCGCCGACGGGCGAGTGAAAAGCCGCGTCGTCCTCGGCGTCGACGACGATCACGAACCGCTTCTCTGCACGCCGCTGGGTCGAGACGAATCGGGTCGGCGGATTGGCGTCGCGCACCTCGCGCAGCACGGCGGCGATCTCGGCGTACTCGGGCCGGCTCTCGTCATCACAGGTCTTGATCAGAGCATGCTTCTTGATGTCGATGCGCGCGGCGGCCTGTTCGGCGACGGCGACGGCCTGGTGCTTGAGCTTGTCGAGGCGGTCGAGAACGCACTTGAACTTGTCGACCATGGCCGGGTCGAACTGGCCGCCGCGACAACGGTCGAGCTCCGCCAGGCACTCGGAGTAGCTTCGTCCCTGGCGGTACGGCCGCCGGAAGCTCATCGCGTCGTAGCTGTCGACGATGCACATCGCGCGCGCGATCGCGGGGATCTGCTCGCCGAGAAGACCGTCGGGGTAGCCGTCCCCGTCGAAGCGCTCGTGGTGGTGGCGCACGCCGAGCACGAGCTCGTCGCTGAACAGCGGCCGGATGATGTCGGCGCTGAAGATCGGATGCTGGCGCATCAGCTCCCACTCTTTGGCGTTGAGGCCGGCCGGCTTGAGCAGGACGCGGTCGGAGACGCCGATCTTGCCGATGTCGTGCAGGTAGGCGCTCTCCTCGACCCGCCTCAGCGTGTCCTCGTCCCAGCCCAGCTCCCTGCCGAGGAGCACGATGTAGGCCGCGACACGCGCCGCGTGGCCCAGCGTGTAGTAGTCCTTGGCGTTGAGCGCCTGACTCAGCGTCTTGAGATTGCCGAGGTGCATGAGCTTGATGTTCTCGTAAAGGCTGGCGTTGTTGATCGCCAGACTGAGGTGGGTGGCGACTCTCTCGAGCAGGTGGCGGTCGACGTGCGCGAACGCGCCGGTCTTCTTGCTGCTGAGCATCAGGACACCGGTGACCGCTCCGCCTGACCACAAGGCGATCAGCAGCAGTGAGCGGATGCTCTTGTCTGGGCGCGGCCGGACGTCGGCCGGGAACTCTGTAGCTACATCGAGCGGGAGGATGTGGTCCTCGCGCAGCTTGTCCCTGATGGCAGTCTTGGAGGCCGTCATGATGGCCGCGCCGGGGCTCGCCTTGAACGGGCTGGTGGCAAAGGCGACTTCGATGGTCTCGCCCTCGGCGCCGAGCGCCAGCAGGGCGCCGTCGAAGGCGACGAGGTCGTGCAGGCTGCGGATCGTGGCCGCCGTGACCTCCTGCAGGTCGAGGCTTGCCGTCGTCGCGCGGGCGATCTCGTTGAGGAGCTCGGTCTCGCGGTTGCGGAGTTGCAGATCCTCGAAGAGATCGGCGTTGTCGATCGCCAGTGCCGCCACCCGGCAGATCGCCTCGGCCGTGGCGATCTCCTCAGCGGTGAAGACGCGCTCAGAACGCGTTTCGATGAGCTCGACCGCGCCGATCACCCTGCCCTTGGCGATGAGGGGGACCGCGAGCTCGCTCTTCTCTCCGTATTCGGCCATGTACTCGAGCTCTGTCGGAGTGAGCCGCGGATCGGCGATACTCTCGATCGCGACTGCGGTACGGCTCTCGACCGCGGCTGATACCGCACCCATTACGGCGAGAGGGACCTCGCGGTCGGACCAGCTGCGGTCGATTTCGCCGTCCGCGAGAGCCGTGACGCAAACGAGGCGGTCATCGTCGATGAGCTGGTAGATGTCGCAGGCGTTGATGTCGGCCGTCTCGCACAGACGACGAGCGGCGGTCTCGAGCACCTTGCGCAGGTCGAGCGACGAAGAGAACTCCATGCCGAGCTCGTTGACGAGCGCCATGCGGTCGGCGCTTTGGTCGAGCTCGCCGTAGAGAGAGGCGTTGGCCATCGCGTTGGCGGCCATCTGGCTGAGGCCGAGCAGCACGTCGGTGCGCTCGAACTCGCGCGGCTGGCGATCGAAGAGACTGAGGAGACCGATAACGTCTCCCCGGTGGATCAGCGGCATGCGCAGGTTCGATCGATAGCCCCAGTGCCCCCAGCGGTCGCGCTCGTACCCGGTAAGTCGCGTATCTGTGAGGGCGTCGACACACGTGACGGGTTGTCGGGTCGTGATCGCCAACGATGCGATCGCCAGCTTGTCGAGCGGGTAGACTGATCCGACCTCGTCCGGGTCGGGCATCTCGGGGTCGACGCTGACCAGAAGGCGGATCGAGTCGCCCTCGACCGCGTAGATGTCGCAGCAGGACGCGGCGACGATTTCGAGCGCCCGGAGCGCGATCGTGTCGAGAACGGTGCCGAGTTCGAGCGTCGAGCTGAACTCCAAGCCCGACTCGACCAATAGGGAGAGCTCCTGGTTGATGCGCTCCAGACGCTCGAGCAGCTGAGCATTGGCGAACGCTCCCGCGGCCAACTGCGTGACACTGCTCACGAGATCGATGCACTCGGCATAGTCGCGCGGTCGGCTGTCGTAGATGTCGATGAGGCCGACGACGCCCTTGTCGGCAACGAGCGGCAGGCGGAGCTCGCTGCGGCACCCGCCCGCAGCGAAATTCTGCCGCTCGGCCTCGGTCAACCGGGCGTCGTGGATGTCGGCGATGACGCATGCTGTCTGGGTCGCGACGGCATCGGCGGTGGCGGGGAACGCGGCAAGTTCAAGAACCCTGTCGCCGGACTGATCGGAGAACTCGCCCTCGTGAAGCGTGAGAAGGGCCCGCATGGTCTCGGCGGCGACGGCGAAGATCTGTACTCCCATGGCGCCGGTGATCTTGACGAGACTCTCGGCGACTGCCCGGTTGAGCAGGTTGAGGTTGCCCGACGACGAGACCACCGTGCCCAACTCCACCAGATCTCGCAGAGCCGCATTGTGGCGCTCGAGCTCGTTCACGAGAAGCGCATTCTCGAGCGCTCCGGCGATCATCTGGCCGATGCTCTTGAGGAAGTCGAGGTACTCGGCGTAGTCGCGCGGCTGAGTGTCGAAGATGTCGATCAGTCCGATGACTTGATCGCCGACGACCAAGGGGATGCAGAGCTCGCTCTTGAATCCGTATTCTTCGTAGTCCTGTAGCTCCTGCTCGCCGAGCTCGGAGTCGGCGAAGTCGGCGACGACGATCAGCTGGCGGGTCTCGATCGCTTTGGCGGTAAACGGGAAGCTGTCGACGGTGACCAGCCGGCCGACTGGTTCCTGGTCGAAGCCGTTCGTGTCGAGACTCACGCGGCAGCGCAGCACGTTGTCCTGCAGGGTGAAAATGTCGCAGTCGGCGACCTCGATCGTCTGGCGCAGCTTCTGCGCCGCGGTGCGCAGCAGCAAGTCGAGGTCGCGCGTCTGGGAGAGCAGGGCCCCGAGGTCGACCAGCTCGCTCAGCACCTTGCCGCGGTGCTCGAGCTGGTCGACCAGCAATGCGTTCTGGAACGAGCCGGCAAGGAGCTGGCCCATGCTTCTGAGGAAGTCGAGATACTCACCGTAGTCGCGCGGCCGCGTGTCGTAGAGGTCGACGAGGCCGTAGAGGACATCGTTGACGACGAGCGGGATGCACACCTCACTGGCGAACCCGAACTCGCGGTACACGTCGCGTTCGCGGGGAGAGAGGCGCGGGTCGTCGAAGTCCGAGACGATCAGTAGCTCACGTGAGAAGATCGCCGCCGCGGTCGTCGGGTATGCGTCCATGTCGAAGACCTTGCCGATTGGTCGGGCGTCGAACCCCGAGCGGTCGTAGCTCGCGACGCAGCGCAAGGCGCCGCCCGACAGGCGGTAGATGTCGCAGTCGGCGGCGTCGATGACCGTCATCAAACGCTCGGCCGCGGTCCGCAAGACGGCGTCCAGGTCGGTCGCTTGCGCGACTTCAGTGCCGAGCGACGCCATCTCGCGGAGCACGCGACTGCGACGCTCGATCTGTTCGAAGAGCGATGCGTTCTCGAGAGCATGGGCGGCGACCAGCCCGAGGCCGCGGATGAGCTCGAGATCCTCGGCGAAGTCGCGCGGCACGTAGTCCGAGAGCTCGGCAAGGCCGACGACACGGCCGCCGGCGATCAACGGGATCGAGATCTGCGACTGATAGCCCCACTTCTCGAGCGAGAAGCGTCCCTCCGTCGTGAGCACCGGATCGTCGAGGCTCGCCGCGACGACGATCTGGCCAGACTCGACGGCTTTGACGCTGCACGGGTAGCGGCCGAGAGGAACGACGACGCCCTCCCAATCCGCATCGAACCGGCCTGCGTCATAGCTCACGAGAGCGCGCAGCAAGTCGTTCTCGACTGCGTAGATGTCGGCGACGGGGCTGTTGGTGAGTTCCGCGAGTCGCTGCACGACGGCGTGCAACACCTCATCGGTGTTGAGACGCGAAGTGTCCTCGAGACCGGCGGTGACGACGATCTCGAGATCGCGGGTGCGGCGGCGCAGGTGCGTAACGGCGTCAAAGCCCGCGATCGCCGTGGCGATGAGGGTGTCGGCCACACGCGTCTTCTCGGCCGCCGACGCGGCCGCGTCGGCGGTGAGCCCGCCGAGCTCGACCAGCCCGACGGTGCGGTCGCCGAAGAGGAGTGGCAGCATGACGATGGCGCCGTCCCCGTGGCGTTGCGCGAGCACCTCGCGAGCGGGCGCGGGAACGCGCGAATCTTCGGGCCCCGAGAGGACGACCGCGACCCGTTCGGTGGCGGCTTGGGCAGCGGGTGGAACGAAGGCGAGATCGGCGGCGACCCCTTCGGACCGCGGGTCGCCGCCCACGGAGCAGTCGACGAGAACCGTCAGAACCTCATCCTCGACCCTGCTGATGATGCAGCCGCTGGCACCGGTCTGCGCGGTCAGGTGGCGAGCGCTGGAGCGAAGCAGGGCTTCGACGGCGGCGCTCTCGGCGAGCGTGGTCACCATCGCCGAGAGCGCCGTCAGATCGACGGTCTGGGCGGCGAGCCGGTCGGAGATATCGGCGTTCCTCCTGGCGATCGCCGCGAGGTGTCCGATGGACTGGGCGAACTCTATCTCCCGCTGCGAGTAGATCCGGTCGGGCCGGGCATCGAAGATCTCCACGACGCCGCTTATCTGGTCGCCAAGGGCAAGCGGCGCGCAGAGGCAGCCGGTAGCGCCGTCGAGCTCGGCGCGCACTGTGTGCAGGGCGTTGCGGCCGCTGAGGTCGAGGCTGGAGAACGCCGTCGCCCGTCCACCTGCGACCACCGCAGCGACC
>PKYG01000019.1 GCA_003132585.1 Actinomycetota bacterium | reverse complement strand
TGGGCTGCCTTGTCGTTCACGTGACCGTCCACTCTGCTTCGCCCGCGGCGCGAGCCTTCGAACCTGACCGCGCAGCCACCGATTGTACCAGACTGGGTTAGAATGGCGGCGATGCAGACCGACGCCGGCCACAGCCCCTCGCCCGTCACCGCGCCCCTGCGTCACGTCCTCGCGCTGATCGACTACGACGGCACCGTGACCACCGAAGAGTGTATCGCCGTCACGCTCCAGCACTTCGCCGGCGACGCCTGGCTGCCGCTGGAGGAGGCCGTGCGGCGCGGCGAGATCGGTCATGCCGCCTGCTTGCGGCAGCAGATCGGCATGTTGAAAGCGCCGCGCCGCGAGATCCTCGCGACGATGGTCGCCGCCGCCGCGCCGCGGCCCGGCTTCGCGCGGTTCGTCGCGGCGCTGACGGCGGGCGGCGCCCGCGTCGCCGTCGTCAGCGCCGGCCTGCGCGCGGCGATCGCCGCCGTGTGGCGCCGCGACGCGCTGCCCGCCGTCGACGTGTACGCCAGCGAGCTGCTCGGCGACGCGCGCTCCGGCTACGACATCGCCTACAACCCGCACTTCGGCGACTGCCCGCGCTGCGGCCCCGGCGGCTGCAAGGCCGGCGTGCTGCATCGTCTGCGGCGCCCCGGCGACACCGTGATCGCCTTCGGCGACGGCGTCTCCGACTTCTGTCTCGCGCGCGAGGCCGACTCCGTCTTCGCGCGCGACAGCCTCGCGGTGCTTTGTGCCGCCGCCGGCATCGACTATCATGACCTTTCGACATACGACGCCGCTCTGGCGGCAGTCCTCAAGCTGGCGTGCGCCTCGCCGCCATGACGCGAAAGACCGTGTGAGCACCAGTCCTGCCGAGACGCGCGGCGCCCTCCGCCGCAATCTGACCCAGTTCGTGAAGTTCTCTCTGGTCGGCGGTAGCGGCGTCGTCGTCAATCTTGCCGTCTTCACGTTCGTGCTGCTCCTCTGGCTGGCGCTCGCCGGCCATCTGCAGACGTTCCCGGACCTCACGCACGCGGTCCGCGACCTCGTCTTCAAGAAGGAGACGCATGGCATCCCCCACGGCGCCGCTTACCTCGCCAATCTCGCCGGGTTCGTCGTCTCCGTGCTCACCAACTACTACCTCAACCGTCGCTGGACGTTCCGGTCGAGCGGCCGTGTCGGCGCCGAGCTCGGCCGGTTCGCGACGGTCAGCGTCATCGCCTACACCGGTCAACTCCTGGTGTTCTGGCTCCTGCGCACCGAAGCGCACGTCGCGCCGATCCCAAGCCAGCTCGTCGCGATCCTCTGCGTGATGCCGGTCAACTACGTCGCCAACAAGCTGTGGAGCTTCCGCTAGACCTCGCCGAAGAGCGGTTCGACTGGCGCCGGTTCGCCGCCGTCGCAGCGCTCGCCGTCGCCCTGCAGGCGCTCGTGTTCGGTCTCGTCTTCACCCACCTCTGGTACCACGTCCACGACGTCACCGACATCGCGATCTACCACGAGTACGCGAGCTGGATGGCCGACGGCGCCCAGCCCTATCGCGACTTCGCGATCGAGTACCCGCCGCTCGCTGTGCCGCTCATGCGTGCCGTCGGGCACACGTACGACATCACCGCCTACACGCGCTGGTTCAGCTTCGAGATGTTCCTCTTCACGCTGGCGACGGCGATGGTCGTCGCGGCGGCGGCCGTGCGGCTCTGGCCGCGCGACCGCCGCGCGTACTTCGCCGTCGCCCTCTTTGCCGCCGCCGTCGCCGCCACCGGCGCGATCATCGAGAACCGCTACGACGTCGCCGTGGCTCTCGTCGTCGCCGCGGTGATCGGGCTGTTGCTCACGCGGCAGATCACTCTCGCGGCCTTCGTCCTCGGCATCGGTTTCGCGCTCAAGCTCACACCTGTGGCGTTGCTGCCGCTCGTCCTGCTCTTCGTCTTTCACCGACCTCGCCGGGTCGTGTTGGCCACACTCGCCTTCGCCTTCTCCGCCGTTCTGCCGTTCGTGCCGTATCTCCTGATGTCGCCGGCCGGCGTCGAACACGTCTTCCTCTACCACCTCGACCGCCCGCTGCAGATCGAGAGCGTGCTCGGTACGCCGCTGCTCGTCGGCAAAGCGCTCGGATTGATCCCGGTCGCCGTCGGCTACGGCTACGGCTCGCACTACATCGAGGCCGGTTCGGCGCACCTTCTCGCGGCGCTCTCCGGACCCCTCACCGTGCTCGCCGTCGCCGTGACCTATGCGCTTATCTGGCGGCGGCGCGAGACGATCGTCGGCGACCTGCGTCACGTGCCCCTCGTGGTGTTCGCCCTGACCGTGGCGATCATGGTCTTCGGCAAGGTGTTCTCGCCCCAATACGTGATCTGGCTACTGCCGGCGCTGGCGCTCGTCGCCGTCAAAGACCGGCTGCTCGGCGCTCTCGGCTTCGCCGTGCTGCTTCTCACCCAGGTGGAGTTCCCCAGCCTCTACGGACGGCTCGTCGGTCTGAAGCCGGGCGTGCTCATGCTCGTGTCCGTCAGGAACGCGGTCTTCGTCGCAACGTTCGCCGTCGCCCTCTGGCGCCTCGCCAGCTTGCCGCCGACCGCCGCCATACCCGAACTCCCGGCCAACGGCTCACTGCGCACACGGGCGAACCGGTTATAATCGCCGAACGGCCCCGCCCGCGGCGGCGGCGGGCGTCGCCCGCCCGGAGTTCATACCCCGCCTCCGCCGCTTCTCGCCAAACGGCCGCGGATCCACGCCCACTCTTCGCGCAGATCGGCGCGCCGCACGACCAGCGTGTCGCGATAGCCGAGCCCGCTCTGGCGCACGAAGACGACGAGCAGGATCGCTGTTCCGAACGTGTACGAGAAGGTCGAGGCGATCGCCGCCCCCGAAGCTCCAAGACGCGGGATCAGCCACAGGTTGATGCCGACGTTCATCGCCAGCGCCAGCGCCGACGCGACCACGGTGACATGCTGGCGGTCACGTCCGGAGAAGTTGCGCCAGAGGATCTTGTAGACCGCCATCGAGACGGCGCCCGGCAGCAGCAGCCACATCGGGTCGGCCGAGGGCAGATAGCGCTTGTGGAAGAGCAAGACGATGAGCGGCCGGCCGAGCAAGGCGATCACGGCCGCCGAGGCGACCGTGATCAGCAGCGTGAGGCGACAGACCTGGGCGGTGAACTCGTGCACCTCACTCTCACTCTGCGTCGCCGAGAGCCGCGGAAAGAGCACGACGCCGATCGAGTCGGGAATGTACCAGAGGATCTCGACCATCGACACGGCGACGGCGTAGTAGGCGACCTTCTTGAGGTCGACGAGGAAGGTGAGCAGGTATACGTCCAGCCTGTAGCTCAAGTAGCTCGCCAGAGAAGCGAGATACGACTTACCCCCGTACCGCATCATCTTGCCCGCCAGCGGCAGGTCGGGTCGCAGGTCGAACCCGTCGAAGCGCACGACGATGACGAAGAACATCGCCGCCGTCGCGAAGATCGTCACGGCGAGGGCGGCGATCGCGCCGGTGAGGCCGCGGCCGAGGATCACGACGCCGACGATCACGGCGGCGAAGTTGACGCCCGCCACCCACACGCGCCGCGTGTTGAACAGGCGGAACTTCTGCAGACCCTGGATGACCCCCGTGAAGAACAGGTCCATGAAGCTGAGCGGCATCAGCGCGACGATCAGGAAGAAGTACCCGACGCCCATGCCGCGGAGCAGCGTGCGCAGGAGCTGCGGGTGGATCCCCCAGGCGAGCAGCAGCAGCGCCGCGCCGATGATGAAGCAAAGGTAGAAGGAGTTGACGACCACGTCGCGCACGCGCGTGGCACGGCTGACGTAATAGATGTTGGCCTGATTGATGCCGAGACCGGCCAACATCTGCAGCATCACCGGCAAGGCCACGACAAGCGCATACACGCCGCGGGCGCTGGTCGACAGTTTGCGCGTGACGACGACGTTGGTCGCTACGAGGATGAACACCACCAGCACGCGCGCCACGAAGACTTCGGCCGCGTTGCGGCGGAATCCAAGTTCGCCGGTCGCCATTATTCCTTGAGGACGGCGAGCGGCGTCGTGCGCGCCACCGGATGGGCCAGATCGCTGGCGCGCAGCACACCGGTGGAATGGAAGTGGCGGTTCCTGGTCGGTGATCTCACGGCGGTAACCCCCTGTGCGTCCCCGCGAGGGCGTCGCCTGTCGGCGCCGGCCTGCGAACGCGATGCTACAGTATCTCCTCGATCGCCTCGATCGCCGTTGCCCGACCGCCAGTCGCGGCGATCACGACGGCGTTCAAGCGAACGGCGCCGTCGCCGACCTCGAAATGAACCGGCATCTCCGTAATGAACCTCTGGATGATGATGTCTGTGCGCACGCCGATCACCGACTCGAGCGGCCCTGTCATGCCGACATCGGTGATGTAGGCGGTGCCTTTAGGCAGCACGCGCGCGTCCGAGGTCTGCACGTGCGTGTGCGTGCCGAGCACCGCCGTCACGCGGCCGTCGAGGTAGTGGCCCATCGCGACCTTCTCGCTGGTCGCCTCGCCGTGGATGTCCACGACGATCGTCTCGGCCATGGCGCCGGCCTCATCGACGAGCGTGTCGACGATACGGAACGGCGAGAGGCCCGAGTCCATGAAGAGGTGGCCGAGCAGGTCGATGACGGCCACCGGATCGCCGTCATGGGCGGCGCGCACAGTGAGCCCGCGACCGGGGCAGGCGGCAGCCATGTTCGCCGGTCGCACGATCTGGTCGCTCGTGTCGAGGAACGGAAACACTTCGCGTTGCCGCCAGACGTGGTTACCGGTGGTGATCACATCGACGCCGCCGGCGAGCAACCGAGCCGCAAGCTTGGACGTGATGCCGGCGCCGTTGGCGACGTTCTCGCCGTTGGCGATCACGAAATCGACGGCGCGCTCGTCGATGAGCGTCGGCAGCCTGTCGACGAGCGCGTCACGTCCGGGTTGCCCGAAGATGTCACCAATGAAGAGGATGTTCACGGGTCCGGATTATACAGGTCGCCGGTCGCCTCCGACCGGCCGCGACCCCGGCGACTCGTTGACAGCCGCCGTTTGCGGTCCTACCTTCGGCTCATGAGGCCGGCTCGACACACCTCCAAATCGATCGTCGCCGCGGCACTCGTCATCACCGGCATGGTGCTCGTGGCGGCCGTCGCCGTGGCCCACGGCGCGGCGACCAGAGGCGCGCCGGTACGGTCACGGCCGACGCCCGCCGCCACACCGGTACGGTCACGACCGACGCCCGCCGCCACACTGGTGGCAGCGACCGGCCATCTGCGCGCCGGCACGCTCGCTCTCAGCCCGGCGGCGACCAGCCGACTGCGGCTCGTGGTCGTCGCCGTCGACGGCAGCGGCAGGCCGGCGGCCAGCACCCTGCGTGTCGGCGCCGGCCCGGGGCGTACGCCCGGTTCGGGCACGGTCGCCGACTACGGCAGCGCCGTCGGGCATCGCGTGTTGCTGCCGGCGACGGGCGCCGCCGGCGCGATGCTGTACTACGACGTGCAGATCGCCGATAGCAGCGGCACGGTCCGCTACCCGGCCTCCGGCCGGTACGCCTATCGCGTGCCGCCCACGCCGTCGCAGCCGCTGCAGATCGCCATCTGGGGCGACTCGCGGCCGAACTCGCTGGCGCCCGGCGCCGCGCAACCGGCCGCGTTCACGGCGATCGTCAGCTCGATACTGCAGCGGCAGCCGCGCCCATCACTGGCGCTTGCCGGCGGCGACCTCGTCAACGTGGTCTGGGGCGACACGGCAGCGGGACTCGACCAGAAGTACGAGAGCATGCTCACCGTGGCCGACCGGCTCGGCCGGCGGCTGCCGGTCGCCTTCACCGCCGGCAACCACGAGGACCTCTCCTACCCCGCGGCGCTCGCGGCGTGGCGCCGCTGGCTCGGCATGCCGTCCGCCAGCGACCCGGATCAGCGCTACTACTCTTTCACCACCGGTGACGTGCGCGTCATCGTCCTGGCGAGCTCCGGTGTCAACGGCGACGGCACGATCGGCTACGTCACCCCGGACTCGTCCGCCAACTCAGCACAGGCCAAGTGGCTCGTGCAGGAGTTCAGAGACAACACCTCCCGCTGGACGATCGTGCTGCTCCACCACCCCATCTTCGACCCCAAGCCGACCGACCCGTGGGCGACCAGCCCCGAGCGCGATGCGCTCGCTCAGCTCTTCGCCGACTACGGCGTCGACGTGGTCGTCCAGGGCCACGTCCACAACTACCGCCGTCACGAGCAGCCGATGCCCGGCACCGCACTGACGATGACCTATCTCACTCAGGGAGGCGGCGGCGCTCCCAAGTACCCCGTCTCGACGGTTCCCGTCGACGCGCACGACGTCGTCACCTGCTCCGCCTACGGCTATACGATCCTCACTTCCGACGGGGCAGGCACGCTCACCGGCACATCCTACGAGGTCGATCCGACCACGGGGGCGACGACGGTGGGAGACAGCTGGACGGTCGAGCAGATCCCGCGCAAGTAGCGCGGACACCGGCGATCTAGCTGACCAGCGACCTGATCGCCGTGGAGGCGAACCTGATCAGCGGCGTCGGGTAGAGGCCGATGGCGACGATCGCCGCCGCCGCGATCGCCAGGGCGGTACTGATACCTACCGACGGACCGGCGTCGAGCGCGGCCGCCGGCAACTCCTGCTCGGCCTCGCGGAAGAACATGTACCAGACGACGCGCAGGTAGTAGAACGCCGAGATCGCGCTCATGATCACGGCGATCAGCGCCAGCCACCAGTACCCGGCGTTGACGACGGCCGTGAACAGATAGAACTTGCCCCAGAACCCCGCCGCCGGCGGGATGCCCGTCAGCGAGAGCATGAACACCGTCATCGCCAGCGAAGCCAGTGGCATCGTGCGGCCGAGGCCGGCGACACCGTCGAGCGAGTAGTCGTACTGCCGGCGAACGCGGATCCACACGAGAACACCGAAGGCGCCGATGTTCATGAAGGCGTACACGGCGACGTAGAACAGCACCGCGTGCAAGCCGGCGTCGCTGCCGGACTTGCCCGCGGCGATGAGGCCGAGCAGGATGTAGCCGGCGTGGGCGATGCTCGAGTAGGCGAGCATGCGCTTGAGATTGCGTTGCGGCAGGGCGAGCACGTTGCCGACGATCATCGTCGGGATGGCGAAGACGACGAGCGCGTTGGCCCACGTGGCTGCATTGAAGTGGTCGGCGATCGTGAGCAGCTTGAGGAACCCGGCGAAGGCGCCCGCTTTGACGCCCGTCGACATGAACGCGGTGACGGGCGTCGGGGCGCCTTCGTACACGTCCGGCGCCCAACCGTGGAAGGGCACCGCCGAGATCTTGAAGAGGAACCCGGTGACGACCAGCACGGCGGCGATCACGGCGATGCCGTTCACCCCGGTGATCGCCTGCAGCCCGTTGTTGACCCCAAGGTAGTTCGAGTC
>PKYG01000041.1 GCA_003132585.1 Actinomycetota bacterium | reverse complement strand
AGATCGAGACCGTGCTGCGCCAGGCCCTGGGTGACTGTGGGGAAGCGCGTCTGCAGCATGGCGGGGTCGAGATGCGTCGCGTCGAGGAACACCGTGTCGGTGCCTTCGCGACGCATCTCGGCAACCATGCCGCGAACGACCACGTCGCGGGCCGCCAACTCGGCCTTGGGGTCGTAGCGCGTCATGAACCGCTCCCCCGCGGCGTTACGCAGGTAGGCGCCTTCGCCGCGCAGCGCCTCCGTCACCAGGAACGTCGTTGGTCGTCCGCCGACCGCTAGGCCCGTCGGGTGAAATTGCACGAACTCGAGGTCGCGGATGGCGGCACCGGCACGGTAGGCCATGGCGACGCCGTCGCCGGTGGCGACGGGCGGGTTGGTGGTGCGCTCGTACACCTGGCCGGCACCGCCGGTGGCGAGCACTGTCACCATCGCGAAATTGAGCGTCATCTGGCCGTCACGCAGGTCCATGGAGAGGGCGCCGATGCAGCGACCGTCGACGGTCAGCAGATCGATCACGAACTCGTCTTCGTAGAGCTGCACCCGACTGCCCATGCGCGCCGCTTCGGCGAGAGCGCTCGACACCTCGCTGCCGGTGGCGTCGCCGCCGGCGTGCAGGACGCGCGCGACCGAATGGGCACCTTCGCGGCCAAGGACGATCTCGCCGTCCTGGCGGTCGAAGTGCGGGCAGATCTCCATCAGTTCGCGCACACGATCGGGGCCCTCGTCGACGAGCACCCGAACGGCGCGCTGGTCGCAGAGCCCGGCCCCGGCGTTCATCGTGTCCTGAAAATGGAGGTCGGGCGAGTCCGATTCGCCCAGCGCCGCGGCGATCCCGCCCTGGGCGAGGAACGTCGTCGTGTCGTCAAATGTGGCCTTGGTGAGCAGGCCGACGCGCCAGCGGCGAGCGGCGGAGATCGCGGCCGTAAGGCCGGCGATGCCGCCGCCGAGCACGAGCACGTCGAACTGGCGCCGGGCGAGCCTCTCGCCGCCGAGGCTGGCGATGTACGGTCGCGTCACAGCCGCCTCCTACTCGATCATCCGCGCGACCGCCCGGGCGGCGCGCTCACGGATCTGGGGCGGGACGGTGATCTCGTTGAGGCCTTCGACAAGCGCCGTGATCGCCGTGTCGAGCGTCGTGAGCTTCATGTTCGGACACACCGATCGCAGGCTGGCGGCGACGAATCGGCGGTCGGGGTACATCTGGTTGAGACGGTGCAGCAGGCCCGTCTCGGTGGCGACGATGTATGCGCTCGCAGCATCGCCGGCCGGGTAGCGCAGCATGCCCGACGTGCTCGTCACGACGTCGGCCAGATCGACGACGGCGCGCGGACACTCCGGATGGGCCATCACCTTGGCCTCGGGATACTCGGACTTGCGCGCTTCGATGTCGGCCGCTTTGATGTCGGCGTGCACGGGGCAGAAGCCGTCCCAGAGGATCATCTTGCGTCCGGTCTGGCGCTCGACCCAGTCTCCGAGGTTCTTGTCGGGTACGAAGATGATTGGCTGGTCCTTGGCGAAGCGCTGCACGACCTCGACCGCGTTCGAGCTCGTGCAGCACACGTCCGTCTCGGCCTTGACCGCGGCCGTCGTGTTGACGTAGGCGACGACGACCGCGTCGGGATGCTGCGCCTTGAGCGCGCGCAGGCCCTCGGCCGTGACCATGTTGGCCATCGGGCAGCCGGCGCGCGGATCGGGCATCAGCACCGTCTTTTGCGGCGAGAGGATGTGCGCCGTCTCGGCCATGAAGTGGACGCCGCAGAACAGGATCACCGACTGCGGCGTTGCCGCCGCCTTGCGCGCGAGCTCGAGCGAGTCGCCGACGAAGTCGGCGGCGTCCTGCACCTCGGGCCGCTGATAGTTGTGCGCGAGGATCACGGCATCGCGCTCCGCTGCGAGACGCCTGAGCTCGGCTTGCTGGTCTGAATAGTCAGTCGCCACTCTCACTCCCGGACTGCGCCGCGGCGCTCTACCCCCTGCTCGCCGGAGAGCGCCGCCGCCAGACCGGCGACGTCGACCTCCGGCATGCCCTTCGCGTGGCTCCAGATCTCAGCCAGAGGCACGAGCACGAACGCCCGGTGCCACATGCGCGGGTGCGGCAGGATCAACTCGGGGTCGTTCGATTCGACCCCTTCGTACAGCAGTATATCGATATCGAGCGTGCGTGGCCCAAAGCGCACTGTGCGCGTCCGTCCCGCGGCGGCCTCGATCGCCTGGCAGTGATGCAGCAACTCGAACGGCGCCAGAGCGGTCTCGATGCACGCCACCTGGTTGAGGAACAGCGGCTGCGCGGTGAGCTCCAGGGGTGCGGTCTCGTAGATGGCGGAGACGGCGAGGATGGTAGTCAGCGGCAACGCCGCGAGGCGTTCGCCGGCGGCGCGGAGCTGCGCCTCGCGATCGCCAACGTTCGACCCCAGCGAGACAAAAGCGCGTCGGCGCGGGCTCGTGCTCATGCCGTGCGCACGACCTCCACCCGGGCTTCGCTGACGGCCACGCTCACCGGCGGGGCAGGCTTCTGCACCGTCACCGCCGTCTCGACGAGCGAGAACGCCGCCCACAGCCGGTCGCTGATCACCGTCGCCAGCCGCTCGATGAGGTGGTACTCGTGCCCTTCGACGACGCCGCGCACGAGATCGACCACGGCGCCGTAGTCGACGGTGTCGGCGAGCTCGTCGCTGACGGCGCCGCCGACCGCGAGCGGCACGAGACGCACGTCGATGACGAGCGTCTGGCCGACCGCCCGCTCCTCGGCCGTGACGCCGCAGCGGCCACGGAGCTCGATACCGGCGATGGTGATCGTCATGCGGTCGGCCACGATCGCTGCCCCTCTGCGGACGGCGCGGCCACTCAGGCCGGCCGTCCGGCCTCCATCACGGCCAGCGTCACGCGCAAGGCCTCGAAATTGGGCTTGACGTCGTGGACGCGGAACACGGCGACGCCTGCCAGCGCCGCGATCGCCGTGGTCGCTGCCGTACCGACGACGCGCTGCGGCGGCTCCGCCCCCAGGATCGCCCCCAAGAAGCGTTTGCGGGAGGCGCCGAGCACCACGGGGCGGCCGAGCGCAGCAAAGCGGTCGAGGTGCTTGATGAGGAACAGGTTGTGCTCCACGGTCTTGCCGAAGCCGATGCCGGGGTCGAGCATGACCTGCTCCTCGGCGATGCCCTGCGATACGGCGAAAGTCAGGCGCTCCTCGAGGAAGGCGAGCACTTCGCCGACGACGTCGTCGTACAGCGGGTGCTCCTGCATCGACTTGGGCGCGCCCTGCATGTGCATGAGGCAGATCGGGCAACCGGCTTGCGCGGCGACCTCGGCCATCGCCGGGTCGCCGCGCAACGCCGTCACATCGTTGATGATCCGCGCGCCGGCGGCCAGCGCGCGGCGCGCGACTTCGGCCTTGGACGTGTCGATCGAGAGCACGGCCGGCACGACCTCGCGCAACGCCTCGATCACGGGCAGCACGCGTCGCAGCTCGTCGTCGCTCGACACGGGATCGGAGCCAGGACGTGTCGATTCGCCACCGATGTCGACGATCGCGGCGCCCTCGCGCGCCAGGACGATGCCCTGCTCGATTGCCGCATCGCGCGCCGCGAACCGGCCGCCGTCAGAGAACGAATCGGGAGTGACATTGAGCACGCCCATGATGCAGGGAAGCTGCAGGTCGAGCGTGAGTGCGCCGTAGTCGGGCATGCCGTCGCCGTCAGTCGTGGACGTTGATCAGCGAGAGGACCTCGGCCCGGGTCGCAGCGTGAGTCTGCATGATCCCGCGCACAGCGCTGGTAACCGTCTTGGCGTGCGGCGTGCGCACGCCACGCATCGACATGCAGAGGTGCTCGGCCTCGATCAGCACGAGCGCGCCGAGCGGTTCGAGCGATCTCATGATCTGGTCGGCGACCGTGCTCGTGATGCGCTCCTGCAGTTGCGGCCGCGCGGCGACCGTGCGCACGAGCCGGGCGAGCTTGGAGAGCCCGGCGATCTTGCCGGACATGGACGGGATGTAGGCGACGTGGGCGGTACCGACGAATGGCAAGAGATGGTGCTCGCAGATCGAGAAGAAATCGATGTCCTTGATGAGCACCATCTCACGATGGTGGTCACCCGGCATGGACTTGAGAATCGCGGAACCGTCGTCGGTCATGCCGTAGAAGATGTCTTCGTACATCTCGGCGACGCGTCGCGGTGTCTCGACAAGACCCGGCCGGTCGGGGTCCTCACCGATGCCGCTCAGAATAAGACGAACTCCCTCTTCGATCTTCGCGTGATCCATCGGGCAGTCCTCGCACCGCGGCCCGCGCCGCTGCAGGCCTAGGTCGTCTCGGGGTTGACGGGATTGACGTGGGCCGGGGCGGAGACCTTCGGGCGCGGCGAGCGCTCCGCGCGCTCCTTGGCGCGCGGCGCCTTGCCGCGCTTGGCGAGCTTCTCGTCACGCTCGCGGAAGACGTCTTCTGCGGGTGTGCCGTCGAGCAGCGCCTCGAACTCCATGCGCTCGAGCGTCTCGCGCTGGATGAGGATGGTGGCAATCGCATCGAGCTGCTCGCGCTTCTCGACAAGCAGATCCCTGGCGCGCTCGTGCGCCTCTTCGATGATGCGGCGGATCTCGGCGTCGATCTGGCGCGCGATCTCCTCGGAGTAGTCGGGCTCCTGGCTGAACTCACGGCCGAGGAACGGCAGCGCCTGGTTGTGGCCGAGGGTGCGCGGGCCGAGCTCCTCGCTCATGCCCCAGCGCATGATCATCTGCTTGGCTGTGGAGGTCGCCTTCTCGATGTCGTCGGAGGCGCCGGTGGTGATCTCGCCGAAAACCACCTCTTCGGCGGCGCGGCCGCCAAGGATCATCGCGATGTTGTCCTTGAGCTCGTTCATCGTCGTGTGGAACTTGTCTTCGGTGGGCAGCGAGATCGTGTAGCCCAAGGATCGGCCGCGACTGACGACGGAGATCTTGTGCACCGGGTCGGTGTTGGGCAGGTAGTGGCCAACGAGCGCATGGCCCATCTCGTGGTAGGCGGTGATCGCCTTCTCCTTGTCGGACATCAGCCGGCTCTTCTTCTCGGGGCCGGCGACGACGCGCATGATGCCCTCTTCGAGCTCTTTGGTCTCGATCGTCTTCTTGCCGTAGCGCGCGCTGAGCAGCGCCGCTTCGTTGACGAGGTTGGCGAGGTCGGCGCCGGTGAAGCCCGGTGTCTGCCCGGCAAGTGCGTCGAGGTTGATGTCCTTCGCCAGCGGCTTGCCGCGGGAGTGCACCTCGAGGATCTGCCGACGACCGGCGCGGTCGGGTCGGTCGACGACGATCTGCCGGTCGAAGCGACCGGGCCGCAGGAGCGCCGGGTCGAGGATGTCTGGCCGGTTGGTGGCGGCGATGAGGATGATGTTGTCTTTCATCTCGAAGCCGTCCATCTCGACGAGCAACTGGTTGAGGGTCTGCTCGCGCTCGTCGTGGCCGCCGCCCAAGCCGGCGCCGCGATGACGGCCGACGGCGTCGATCTCGTCGACGAACACGATGCAGGGCGCGTTCTGCTTGGCCTGTTCGAACAGGTCACGCACACGTGAGGCGCCGACGCCGACGAACATCTCGACAAAATCGGAGCCCGCGATGGAGAAGAACGGCACGCCGGCCTCGCCGGCGACGGCGCGCGCCAGCAGCGTCTTGCCGGTGCCCGGAGGGCCGTAGAGCAAGACGCCCTTGGGAATGCGCGCGCCGAGCTGCTGGAACTTCTTCGGGTTCTCGAGGAACTCCTTGATCTCTTCGAGTTCCTCGACCGCTTCATCGACGCCGGCCACGTCCTTGAACGTGACCTTGGGGGCGTCGACGCTCACTCGTTTGGCGCGGCTCTTGCCGAAGCTCATCACTTTGGAGCCGCCGCCCTGCATCTGGTTCATGATGAAGATCCAGAACACGATGATGAGGGCGAACGGAAGAATCAGGCCGAGCGCGCTTCCCCACCACGACGGGCCGGGCTTGGTCGCCGAGAAGGCGACACTGGAGTAGTCCTTCTGCAGGGTCTGCGTAAGCGATCCGGTGTCGGGGTAGGTCACCTTGTAAGTCTGGTTGTCGGTCGTCGTGACCTGTGCGGTCTGGTTGCTCACGTTGAGCGCCACCTTCTGCACCTTGCCGGCCTTGAGGTCGTTCAGCAGGTCGCTGTAGCTCTTGCCGGCCACGCTCGGGCCGCGCGTCATGAGCACCCAGAGCGAGGCGAGAACGAGGACGATCAGGATGGGAAAGACGGCGCTGCGGACTAGTCTGCTCAAATTCGCCCTTCGGATGTCGGCCGCCGGGAATGCGGCAGCAACGAGAATCTCAGTCGTGCGAGAGTACCATACCCCGGTACTAGAGCAAAGAACCTTCGGAATCGGCCAGATCGGCGGCTGCATCGGCCTTCAAAGTGGCGATGTAGTCGAGCGTGCGGAAGCGCTCGGCGAAATCGAGACCATAGCCGATCACGAACTCGTCGGGGATCTCGAAACCGACGTACTTGCAGGCCAGATGGATGCGCCGCCGGGACGGCTTGGTGAGCAGCGCGCAGATCTCCAGTGAGGCCGGCTTGCGCGCTCTCAAGTTCTTCGTCAGGTAGCTCAAGGTGAGACCTGAGTCGATGATGTCCTCGACGATCAGCACGTGCTTGTCCCCGATGTCCATGTCGAGGTCCTTGAGGATGCGCACCGTGCCCGACGAGTCGGTCGCCGAGCCGTAACTCGAAACGGCCATGAAATCGAGCGCACAGGGGACGGTGAGCCGCCGCGCCAGATCGGCGAGGAAGAACACGGCGCCCTTGAGAACGCAGACGAGGACGAGCTCCCTGCCCGCATAGTCGGCCGAAATCTCGCGGGCAAGCTCCCCGACGCGCTTGCTGAGCTCGTCACCCCGGATCAGGGTCTGGTCGATCGCGTCTTTCACCGGGCCTCCTCGACGATGTGCAGGGTGCAGTCACTACTTTCGGTCACGCGGTGCGATTCCGCAACCCGCGCGGGGCGGCCGCCCGGTGGTGCCAGCCAGGCGACAGCACCATCCACCTCGACGACCACGGCCCGGCCGCGCGCGGCGGCCGGCACCTTGGCGTTCTTGAGGAAGGCCGCGACCGTGGTTTCGGCGGTCATGCCGAGAGGGGCGAAGCGCTCGCCGCGCCGCGGATGGCGGAGCACGACGCTCCGCGGCCGCTCGCCGAGCCCCAGATAGGCCTCGTGCGGATCGGCGCTACGACGCGCGCCGGTCAGCAGCTGCAGAGCGAACCGGCGCCCGCAGAAGATGATCGACGCGCCAGGGCCCCCGGGCGTCCCGACGTCGACGGCCAGGGAAGAGCACTGGTGGCGCGCGGTCCGCCGCCTGACGGCGAGCCGGTCGTACTCGCGCACGGCTTCGTAGCCCCTGCCAAGCGTGACCGTGGCGCTGCCGCCGCTGCCGGCGGCCAGCGCCACGACAGCGGCGACGACGCGCCGCTCGATCAGCGCGCCGGGTCCGTAGGCGACGCGCAGCAGCCGGCGCACGCACAGCGCCCGCAGAGCAGCCGGCTCCGCCGCCAGCGCCGCCGTGTCGATCGCGTCTCCGGCCGATAGGGCGACGCGCTGCCACGCCCCGGCGGCCGCCTCGGCGACGATCTCGCCTTCGAGCGCGGCCATCTCGGCCGACCGCGTGAGCGCCTCGCTGGCGCGCGGATTGATCGCCGCCAGCGCCGGCAGCACCGCCAGTCGGATGGCGTTGCGAGCATAGACCGGCGCCGCGTTGGTCACGTCTTCGCCGTAGGCGATACCGCGCCGGTGGCAGTAGTCCCGGATCTCGGCGGCGCCGATGGAGAGGAGCGGCCGGACGACGCGCCCCTCGCGGACGCGCATGCCCGCCGCCGACAGCGGCGCCGCGTATTTGGCGAGCCGGTAGAGCACGGTCTCGGCCTGATCGTCGCGGTTGTGGGCCGTGACGATCACATCAAGGCCCTCGGCCACGAGGATCTCCTCCGCCGCTCCGTATCGCAACTCACGGGCGCGCTCCTGGAAGTTCGGTCCCTGCAGCTTGCGTGCGCGGCGGACAACGTGCAGCGGCACGCCGTCCGCCGCGCACGCCGCCTCGACGATAAGCCGGTCGCGCTCGGAGTCGGCACCACGGGTGGCGTAGTCCACGTGCAGGGCGTGGATGGTCAGCCCGAGCGCGAGCGCCCGGTCACACCTGCGCACGAGCGCCAAGAGCGCCATCGAGTCGCCGCCGCCGGAGAGCATCAGCAACGCCTTCTGCCCGTGCCGCAGCAGCTCACGCTCGGCGACGAACGCGCAGACTCGGCGCTCGATCTGCAGACAGGTGCGGTCGCTGGTCATAGCGTCGGTCGGCTGCGCGGTCGCGCCGGCTAAGAAAAGGGGACGTAGGGGCTCATGTGCACGGACCGGATAGGACCGTGGCCCGTGCTCGATCGCGCGCCATCGCCGATGAGGAACGGCCTGCCCAGTTGCCGGACCGGCATCCGGGCCTCGGCAAGCCGCAAGGCGTTCGCGAGGCCTTCACAGCCGTAGGGAGATTCGCCGCCAACCGATGTCGTCGCCATGCAGCCTCCTTGAGCGGTTAGCTCACCAAGGATAACAAAAGGCGCCCGAACGGGCGCCCTGGAAGGCTTGGTAGCGGGGGCAGGATTCGAACCTGCGACCTTCGGGTTATGAGCCCGACGAGCTACCGGACTGCTCCACCCCGCGACGCTCAGCGAAGAGGGATTGTACTACCGACACCAAACGAATGTAAAGGCACGCCGGCCGCCGGGGTTGTGACCCCTCCCCCCAGTTCGTGTATCGTCTGGAGCATCAAGTACCCTGCAAACACGCCGATACTGAGTCGTGACGACGATGACCGTACGCAGTAACATCCGACGCTGGTGCTTGGCGCTCGCCGGGAGTGTCGTGCTGGCGCTCGCCGTCGCCGCCGCCGCCGGCGCCGCGCCCACTGCCAAGCAGCCGGCCAAGGTCCTCACTTTCACGAAGAAGGTCAACGGTCTCAGCGGCCTGGTGGCCCAGGCGCGCGCCGTCGACGCGCGCATCGCCAAGCTGAACGATCAGGTCGAGGTCGTTATCGAAGACTACAACGTCGCCCGCTGGCAACTCGACCAGATCAACGTCGAGCTCGCCGATGCACGCGCGCAGCTCGCACGCACTCAAGCAGCGCTTAGTTACCAGCAAGCGATCCTCGGCGGACGTATCACAGACATCTACAAGGCGGGGAGCTACTCGGTCGTCGACGCTCTGCTCTCGTCGGGTAACCTCGCCGACGTCGAGGCGCAAGTCGAGTTCCTGCGCCGCCTGAGCGAGCAGGATCAGCTCACGACCGACCGCGTCGGGCAGCTGGCCGCCAATGTCTCCGTTCTCGAGCAGAGCATCGAGACTCGCCGCCAACAAGCGCTCTCGCTGGCGCAGAGCGCCGAGGAGAAACGCCTTGCCGTTGAAGACAAGCTGGCGCAACTTCAGGCAGTCAGCACCAGCATCGACGCCAACATCCAGGCCGTCCTCGACCGGCAACGCCGCGTCGCCACAGCCGACGCGGGGCGCCTCGCCCAGATCGCCCGCGTCAGCCTCGAACGCGCCCAGGGCAGCCCGGCGCAGATCGCCGCCGTGCGTGAGGCGATGCGCTACTTGGGGTTGAACTACGTCTGGGGCGGCGCCACTCCGTCGGGGTTCGACTGCTCGGGCCTGGTCATGTACGTGTTCGCCGAGTTCGGCGTCAATCTGCCGCACTTCGCCGCCTGGCAAGCGCAGGCCGGGCTCCCGGTCGCCACCGGCGACCTGCAGCCCGGCGACCTTCTCTTCTGGGGGGCGCCGATCCACCACGTCGCCATCTACATCGCCGACGGCCTCTTCATCGAGGCGCCCCACACCGGCGACGTCGTCAAGGTCAGCTCGTTGGCAGGGCGCGACGCGCCCTGCCTGGCCTGCCGCTACCCACTCACGCTCCACTAACCGTCGCGGAGCCTGTCCACGGCCGTCACACAGGGGTAGACTAGGCCCATGAACGCGACCGTACTCTGGGTTGTTCTGATCGGCAGCGTGTCACTCGTCCTGGCGGCGCTGGGCTACCTGGTCGCCAGGCTCTGGCGCCTCTACCGGACGGTGAGGCGAGTCGTCAGGGAGACCAGGGCGGCGGCCGGGCCTGTCGCAGCTGGTTCGGCGCTCGCCGCCGAGCGAACCGCCGGTCTTTCCCAACAGGGCGAAGAGATCGCCGCCCAGGTCGCTCGCCTGCGCGCCTCCCTCGCCCGCCTGAACCTCGTCGCGGCGGCACTGCATGAGGGCCGCGCTCCTTACCAGCGCGTGCGCTCCTACGTCAGCAAGTAGTCGTCTCGCGCCGCCGGCGCGTCACGCCGGCGGCGCACCCCAGCCGCGTAGCGCGTAGTAATCCCGTTGCATCGTCTCGATCTCGTCCTGGGTCACGCGCAAGGCCGCCTCGTCGTCGGTCGCTCGCTCGGTGAGCCACGCCGGCAGCCGCTCCTGCTTGGCACCGAAGCCGCGCCGTTCGTTGAACTGGTGGCTCTCGGTGATGACGCGATTGCCGACCGCCTGCAACTCCTCGATCGAGAAGTCGGTGTCGATCGCCGCGTTGACGACGTCGGTGATGAACGGCCACTGCACAAGGTCGCGGTAGAACCGGCAGTAGATCAGTGCGTCCATGATGCACAGCCGGTTCTCCCAGTCGACGAACATCGCCGCCTTGCCCTGGATCTGGGCGGGGTCGATGAACCCGGCGAGCTCGGCTTTGTAGAACGTCGCGCGCAGGTGGCACGCGCCGCGCGACGTCGTAGTGTAGCCGAGCGCCATCCCCTTGAGCTTGCGCGGGTCGTAACCTGCGGGCTCCATGCCCTTGACGTGGACGGCGACGCCCTCGAGCCCGAGCTCCTTCTCGACGCGGAGGATGCCGTCCGCGAACACGTCGCCGATGCCCTCGCGCCGGCACATCATCTCGAGGAAGGCGGCGACGCCATCGGCGTCGCCGTAGTCCAGCTTGAGATCGATGAGCCCCCGGCGCGAAGCTTCGATCGCCAGAGCACACAGGTTGCCGGCCGTCATCGTGTCGATGCCCAGCCGGTCGCAGATGTCGTTCATGCGCATGACTTGCGCGAAGTCGACGATTTCACAGAGGCCGCCGAAGACGTAGATGGTCTCGTACTCCGGACCGTCGATCTCGAGCCCCGCGAGTGGTCCCTCCTTGACGCTGCAGTGCTTGACGCACTGCATCAGGCAGGGCGGGCAGAGGTCGTTCTTGTCGAGGTACTTCTCGATCATCGTCTCGGCCGTGAGCGGCTCAAAGTCGTCGAGATGGCCCTTCGTCCAGTAGCGGGTGGGGAATGCGTTGACGCCGTTCAGCAGGCGCACCATCTGCACCGTGCCCTTGGCCTTGTACGCGGCAACGCCGGCGTCGTCCTTGCCTCGTGCGGCCAGATCCTTGACGAGCGCGCTGAAATCGTCGGGGCGCGCCACGGCGACCTTCTTCTCACCGTGGAAGACGATACCCTTGAGCTTCTTCGAGCCCATCACCGCGCCGGCGCCGCCGCGGCCGAGACTATGCCATTTGTTGTTCTCGATGCAGGCGAAGCGCAGGAGCCGCTCACCCGCGGGGCCGATGACGCAGGCCTGGGCCTTGGGCGCCGCCGTGCGCGCGACGATCGCCTCCTCGGCATTGTACGTGTCGAGACCCCAGAGGTCGTCGGCGGCATGGATCCGCGCGCCGTCCTCGGCGATCTCCAGGTACACGGGCGTGTCGGACGCACCCTCGACGATGATGACCTTGTAGCCGGTCCTCGCGAACTGCGGCGCCAGCTTGCCGCCCGACGTGCACTCGCCGTACCCGTTGGTGAGCGGCGAGAGGAAGTGCACCCCGTAACGGTTGCCGCCGAACATCGTCGTGCCCGTGATCGGACCGGTGACGAAGATGAGCTTGTTCTGCGGGCTGAGCGGCTCGACCTCCGGGCCGACCTCCTCGAGCAGCAGATGCGTGCCGACACCCTTGCCGCCGATGTAGCCGCGGATCAAGTCCGGCGCCAGCGTCTCTTCGCGCGAGGTGCGCGCCGTCAGGTCGATTCTCAGAAGGTCGCCCATTGCCCGCTCCTTTGCTGAAACGAAAGAGCTGCGGCCGGCCATGATGGCCGTCCGCAGCTCAATTCAAGCACGTCTATCGGTTGCGGACTAGAGCCAACAACCGGCGAAGCGGCCGCTATGCGAGCGCTTTGGCCAAAGGGGTGTACGGCAGGTTGTGCGCGTTGGCGACCGACTCGATCGTGAGCTTGCCGCGATAGACGTTGACGCCGAGCGCCAGAGCGGGATCATCCTTGACCGCCTGCTCGAAGCCCTTGGTCGCGATCTGCAGGCCGTACGGCAGAGTCTTCCCGGTCAGAGCAAGCGTCGACGTCCGCGCCACGGCGCCGGGCATGTTGGCGACGCAGTAGTGGACGACGCCCTCTTCGACAAACGTCGGATCCGTGTGTGTCGTCGGATGCGAGGTCTCGAAGCAGCCGCCCTGGTCGATGGCGACGTCGACGACGACCGAGCCCGGCCGCATCTTCTTGAGCATGTAGCGCTTGACGAGGTGCGGCGCCTGAGCGCCGCCGGGCAGCAGGACGGCACCGACGACGAGGTCGGCGTGCTCGAGCTCCTCGTCGACGGCCGCTTCGTTGGAGAGCACCGTCTCGATGCGGCCACCGAAGACGTCGTCGAGGTAGGCGAGGCGATCGGCATCCTTGTCGAGGACGACCACGCGAGCGCCCATGCCGACGGCCATCTTGGCGGCGTTGATGCCGACGGTGCCGCCGCCGACGATGACGACCTTGGCCGGCGGCACGCCGGGGACGCCGCCGAGCAGCACGCCGGAGCCGCCGTTGAACTTGCACAGAGCCTCAGCGCCGGCCTGGATGGCGAGGCGGCCGGCGACTTCGCTCATCGGCGCCAGAAGGGGATGACCTTTGGGAGTCGCGACGGTCTCGTAGGCGATGGCACGGATGTCGGCCTTCAGCATGCCCTCGGTGAGCTCCCGGGCATACGCTGCGCCAAGGTGAAGATAGGTATAGAGGATCTGGCCCGGCTTAAACTTCGGCCACTCGACCGGCAGCGGCTCCTTGACCTTGACGATCATGTCGGCGCGAGCGAACACCTCGGCGACGGCAGCGAGCTCGGCGCCGGCCTTCTTGTATGCCTCATCGAGAAAGCCGGCGCCCGTGCCGGCGCCCTTCTCCACGACGACCGTATGGCCGGCGCGGACGAACTCGCGCACACCTGTCGGCGTCACGGCAACGCGGTACTCCTCGTTCTTGATCTCCTTCGGGACCCCGACGATCATGGCTCCTCCTCACGCACTTTCGCGACTCTCGACGGCACCTGTTGCCTCATCGAACCGCTTGGCATTCTAACACAATCATGTATCAAGAATATGCTGTTCGGAAAGAATCGTCATGCCATGTTTACCGTATGAGGTGATTTCTTGCTCACTCGGCCGGTTCAGGTGCCGCCCACTCGCGCTTGATCCCGCGCGGAGGGAGCACCCACTTGTTGCTCGCCTTCATCACGACGAACATCTCACTCGCGCGGATACCGCCGACGTTCTGCAAGGAGACGCTGAGGAAGTGGAAGAGCCCGGCCATGCCCTCGGTGGTGACGACTTCGGCGACAATGTCGTAACGGCCGGTGACGACGGCAGCCCAGCTCACCGCATCGAGGTCGGCGATCTGCTCGAGCTTCTCTTCCAGCTTGTACTTGTCGAGCGTCAGGCCGACGAGAGCGACGGTGAGCCCCCTCACGCGGAACGGGTCGATCAGGCCGGCGATACGGATCACGCCGTGGTCGACCAGATTGCGCAGACGAGAGCGCGCCGTGGGCGTAGAGACGCCGGCGCGCTCGGCGGCGTCTGCAAGCGCCGTGCGGCCGTCGTCGCTGAACAGGCCGATCAGCTGCTTGTCGAGCGCATCGACTTTGGGCCTCACCGGCTCACCACCCTTTCGTCGGCTTTTCCGCGACCCACCAGGCAACGGTCGGTCCGGCCGCGACTGCTCTCCGTCTATCATAATGGGAGCAGACAACAGCAGCGGCGACACGGTGTTTCAGCAAGGACAAATTAAGACGAGAGGGAGAATCGGATCATGGAAGTGAAAGGAGCCCCCTGTCTCGTCGTCGGCGGCGCGCGCAAGCTCGGTCGCGCGATCGCGCTCGATCTCGCCGCGCAGGGTGCCAGCGTCGCGATCTCGTACCACACGCCCGGTCCGGCCGTGGACGAGACGTGCGCCGCCATCCGCGCGCTGAGCGGCGACGCGTTCGCCACCGCCGGCGATCTGACGGTGCCCGCCGACGCCCGCCGCATCGTCACCGAGGCGGCCGCCGCTCTGGGCGGCCTGCGCATCCTCGTCTATGCCGCCAGCGGCCCGTTCACGCCACAACGGCCTGAGGAAATCGACGCGCGCCAGTGGGAGGCGTCGATCGGCGCCATCGCCGCCGGCTTCTTCTTCTGCGCGCAAAGCGCGTTCGCGCACTTCCGCGGTGCGCGACGCGACGATCACGACGAGGCTGGTGTGATCGTCGCGATCACGGACGTGCTCGGTGTGCGGCCGACGGCGGCTTTCGCCGCCCATTCGGCCGCCAAGGCGGCGCAGATCGCTCTCGTGCAAACGTTGGCGAAGGCCTGGGCGGCCGACGGCGTTCGCGTCTGCGGCGTCGCGCCGGGTCCCCTCGACCTTCCCGACGACGCGCGCCGTGAGGCCACCGAACGGGCCGCCCAACGCACCGCCCTTAAGCGGTTGGTGAAGCCTGAGGAGATCACGCAGGCAGTGCGCTTCTGTATC
>PKYG01000028.1 GCA_003132585.1 Actinomycetota bacterium | reverse complement strand
CCCGGTGGCGGTGTGGTGCTCGTTAACGCCGTTCCCGCGATCAAGGTCGACAGGAAGTCCGACGACGTCGACTTCCGCACCGGCAAGCAGATCATCGTGCGCGCGCTCGAAGAGCCCCTGCGGCAGATCGCCGAGAACGCCGGGCTCGAGGGCTCGGTCGTAGTCGACAAGGTCAAGCACCTGCCTGCGGGCCAGGGCCTCAATGCCGACACCGGCAAGTACGAGGACATGGTGAAGGCCGGCATCATCGACCCCGCCATGGTCACCCGTTCAGCGCTGCAGAACGCGGCGTCGATCGCCAAGAACATCCTCACTACCGAGTGCATCGTCGCCGACAAACCTGAGCCCGCGGGCCAGGGTGGCGGCATGTCGGGTGGTGGCATGCCTCCGGGCATGATGTAAGAGACGGAGAGACACTTCGTTCGTGTTTGCGACGGGCGGCCCTCGGGCCGCCCGTCGCACACCCCCGGTCCTTGCTGTGCGGCGACGGATGTTCCATCGGCCGTGCGGATTGATTCTGGAGGCGTCGGGAATACACTTCGACGTATGGCCGACCCACTCGCAAACGACGTTCACGAACTGATTGTCACCGGTCCTGCGAGAGACCGGCTCTTCGAGCACTTCACGCGTCTCTACGCAGGCCGGTCGGACGTGGTCGTGATCAAGGACAGGCGAGAGGTCGATGGCCGCCGGGAGCGCCATACCGAGGCCGACCGCCGCCGCCGCGAGCGCCGCCGGCGAGCAACGTGGCTGTTTCCTCCAGACTAGCGCGATTCCGACCGATGCATAGAGAGCAGAGATGTGCTCGCGGGGCATGCATGCGCGAGGCGGCTAGGTAAGTGGAGGGACTGTTTGATTAGCAATCGAAGCGCGCTGTCGCGCCCGGGATTGTGGGTGCTGGCGTTGCTCGTGGCCATCGTCCTGGTGGCTGCTCACTTCGCCGGCACGATCGGCGAGGAGTCGATCGTGCCACTGCTGTTCGCCCTCGGTCCGCTTGCCGGCGTGCTGGTCTTGTCATGGCGATCGGCGACAGCGCTCGCGACGATCGCCCTGGCGGCGTTCGCATTCACGATCGCCCGCAACCCGAACATGAGCGCGCTGCGGACGCTCCCCTGGATCGGGCTCGTGTTCGCCATCGTCATCGCGCTGGCGCTGCTTCGGCGGAGGGACGCACCGAGGTCGGGATCGGATCTGGCGACCGGCCGCGTGACGATCACCGATCAGGAGCCTCTCGATGTCGCCCAGACGCACGATGTCGGGGTGCTCCTCGCCGACGCCGCCGACCGCCTCAGCCGGACGGCGTCGGCGGAGCGCTGTACGCTCTTTGTGCTCGAAGGTGAAGAATTGCGCTGGGTCGCCACCGGCGGCCCCAAAGCGCCGCCGCGGGGCGCCGTGCAGGAGGCTGCCGCTTTCATCAGCGTGGCGCGCTTGCGCGAGCTGCGCGAGCCGACCGTCCTGACCTCTTCCGACCCCGGTGTCGATGCCGGTGCTCTGCGAGCCACCGGGGTGATCCGCTTTGTGGCCCTGCCGCTACGTGGCGGTCGCGGTATCGTCGGTCTCGCGTGTCTCGACCGCGCCGGTCTGAGCGCGCCGCTCACACCGCGACAGGCGCGCTCACTGGTGCAGGCCGGTGCCCTTGCGGCGCTCGCAGTCGAGGGCACGCGCGTGTTCAACCGTCAGACGGAGCTGGCGGGGCAGCTACGCGACCGGTCGCTCGCGACCGAGGCGCTGCTGCGCCTCGGCAACGATCTGCGCGCCAGCTACGAGCTCGACGACGTGCTGCGCCGCGTCTGCCGGGCGTTGGTCGAGTCGTTGGGCTACCGGGAGTCGGCGCTCTTCCTGTACGACGAGCAGGACGACGTGATGGTCGTCATGGTATCGCTAGGCGGCGACCCGGAGACCAACGCCGCCCTTCTCAATCGGCGCATCCCGATGCGGATCTTCAGTGGCTTCATGCGCGACGAGTTCCGCCTCGGCAACTCCTACTTCCGCAGCATGCTGCGCTCGCCGACGACAAAGGAAGAGAACGACTTCATCCCGTACACGGAGTTGGGCGACCGCTCTCCCGACGAATGGCAATCGGGCGATTGCCTGATCGTGCCGCTACTCACGCGCGACAGCCGGCTGATGGGCGTCATCGATGCCTACGACCCCGCCGATCGGCGGCTGCCGACGCCCGAGGCCATCCGCACGCTCGAACTCTTCGCGAACCAGGCGGCCGCGGCGATCGACAACGCGATCCAGTACGAGAAACTCCAGGCGCAAGGTAAGCGGCTCGAACACCAGATCAGCTCCCAGCAGAACCTGCTCAAGGTCAACGAGTCGATGCTTACCACGCTCGACCAGCGAGCCGTCTTCGACGTCATCGCCGACCAGCTCAAGCTGCTCCTCGACTTCGACGACATGTCGATCGACAAGATCGACTGGGAGGGCCGCAAGCTCTCCAGCATCTTCGCCCGCGATGAGTGGAAGGACGAAGTCCTCGCCTTCGAACGGAAGATCGGCGAGGGCCTCTGCGGATGGGTCGCCGAGCACGGCGAGGCCCTCCTCCTGAACGAAGCCGAGAAGGATCCGCGCGGCGCGGTGGTTCCCGGTACGCCGGTCGAGCCGCAGGCGTCGATCGTTCTGCCGCTCAAGATCCAGAACCGCGTGATCGCCGTGCTCAGCATCGACCGCCTCGGCGGCCGCGTCTTCCTCGAGGAGGACTTCCGCATCGCCAAGCTCTTCGCCGGTCAGGCGGCGGTCGCCATCCAGAACGCCTCGCTGTACGAGGAGATCCAGCAGCGGGCGATCCGCGACAGCCTGACCGGCCTCTTCAACCACGGCGACTTCCAGGAGACACTCGCGCGCGAGGTGACCCGCTCGGCGCGCTACGAGGAGATGTTCTCGATGATCATGCTCGACCTCGACCACTTCAAGACCGTCAACGATCGCTTTGGACATCCCGCCGGCGACAAGGTGCTGCGCCGTGTCGCCGCCGTCATCCGCGAGTGTTCGCGCGACGCCGACTACGCCGCGCGTTACGGTGGGGAGGAGTTCGTCGTGCTCCTGCCGCGCACGTCGAGCGAGGACGCCTGCCACCTGGCAGAGCGCATCCGCATCGAGATCAACAAGATCCCGGTCGAACAGCACCATCGTTTTCACGTCGCAGCCTCGGCGGGGGTCGCCGACTTCCCGGTGTGCGGGCAGGAGGCGAGGATTCTCGTGACCGCCGCCGACCAGGCGCTCCTCTGGGCCAAGCGCCACGGGCGCAATCGGGTCGCGTACTTCGGTGCGTTGCGCGAGGGGGGCGAGCTCAAGCAACACGACGGCGTCGCGCCCGAGAGTTCCACCGAGCGCGCCTGACGACCTGGGGCGCGCTGCGGCGCCCCATTCCCGATCCCTTGCCGGCCATCTGTGCACTCCCGTCGTGGTTTTTGCACGAGGTCTGGTCGCCGGATATGATTGCCGCTCCGGATCAGTCCCGCGTACAGGCAGTGGAGGTTGTTTCCATGTTGCTCATGGGTGAGTCGATCAACGGGACAAGAAAGCAGGTCGCCGAGGCGATCGCCGCGCGTGACGCAGAATTCATCAAGCTACTCGCGACGGACCAAGTCGACGCCGGCGCCGGGTTGCTCGACGTCAACGGCGGCGTCGCCGGCGGCGACGAGGTCGCCGACCTCCTCTGGCTCATCGAGGTCGTCATGAGCGCCACCGACATGCAGCTGATGGTCGACTCGGCGAACCCGGCGGCGCTCGACGCGGGTGTCAAGGCGATTATCGACGCCGGCGGCAAAGTGCCCTTCATCAACTCCATCAGCGGGGAGCAGCCGCGCATCGGCACGGTGCTGCCGCTGATCGAGAAGTACAAGTGCCCGGTCGTGGGCCTCTGTCTCAGCGACGAGGGCATTCCGCCAACGGCCGAGGATCGTTTCGCCGTCGCCAGCCGCCTGCACGACCTGTGCATCGGCGCGGGTCTGCCGAGCGAAGACCTCTGGATCGACCCGCTGGTCATGGCAGTCTCTGCCGACAGCAACGCGGGTGTGCTCACGATGCAGACGCTGAAGATGATCAAGGACCGCTTGCCCGTGCGTACGACCGGCGGCCTCAGCAATGTCAGTTTCGGCCTACCCAACCGCCCGCTGCTCAACCGCACGTTCGTGGCGATGTGCATCGGCATCGGCATCGACGGAGCCGTGCTCGACGTGCGCAACCGGCAGATGATCGCGATGGTCAAGGCGGCTGAGGCGCTGCGTGCCGAGGATGCCTTCTGCGGCCGCTACCTCAAGGCTCACCGCGCCGGACTGCTGGAGTAGCGACTTGGACGACGATCGCAGGGTACGGGCGCGAGATCTCGGGATCGCGATTGGGACACAACCGGTCGGCCCGCTCAATGCGATCACGGACGTGCCCGGTGTGCGCGTCGGACACGCGACCGTGTGCTGGGGCGAGCCCCAGCTGCCGGCCGGGCAGGGCCCGGCGCGCACCGGCGTCACGGCGATCGTCCCCTGCGGCGACCCCTTCCACGAGCGGGTCGCCGCCGGTGTCTTCGCCGCCAACGGTGTCGGTGAGATCGTCGGCAGCACGGCGATCCGCGAGTGGGGTCTGATCGAGACGCCGATCATGCTGACCAACTCGCAAAGTGTCGGAGCGGTGTACGACGCCACCGTGCGCTGGATGATGGCGCGCGATCCGCAGGTCGGCCTCGATGATGCGGCGATGCCGGTCGTCGGTGAGTGCGACGACTCGATGCTCAACGACATCCGCGGCATGCACATCCTCCCCGAGCACGTGTTCGCCGCCCTCGATACCGCCGCCGACGGGCCCGTCGCCGAGGGCGGCGTCGGTGCCGGGGCGGGCATGACCTGCTACGACTTCAAGGGTGGCATCGGCACGTCCTCGCGGATCGTGCACGCGTACGGCCGGTCTTACGTCGCCGGCGTCTTGGTGTTGACCAATTTTGGTGACCGGCCGCGCTTGACGGTCGACGGGGTGCCGGTCGGTCGCGAGATCCCCGACCTCCTGCCCAACGACCACCACGAAGGCTCGTGCATCGTGGTTTTGGCCACCGACGCACCGCTCAGCGGGCGGCAATGCGAGCGTATGGCCAAGCGCTGCTCTCTCGGGTTGGCGGCGACCGGCTCGTACGCATCTGACGGCAGTGGTGAGATCATGCTTGCGTTCAGCACCGCCGAGCGTATTCCGCGAGAATCGTCGGCACCGCTCGTCTCATCGCGTCTCGGCGACGATGCGCTTACCGATCTCTTCGTCGCCGCTGTCGACGCCACCGCCGAAGCGGTCATCAACTCGTTGTGCGCGGCGCAGACCACCATCGGTCGTCAGGGAACGACGGTGCACGCGATCCCGCTCGACCGGCTGGCTGCGGCGATGGCGAAGTACGGTCGTGGCGGCGGGCCGGTCGAGACGAGCTCGCCCAAGGCCGTGCGATGACGCTCACACCCGGCGAGAATAGTGTCGCGCGAAAACTCAGTGGGCATGAGCTTGCCCCGCGAGCGGGGAGGGGTTAGAAAGACATGTGGCCGGTCGCCGGCGTCCGGCAGCCGATGTGGGGCTCGCCCGCGAACACGTGCAGGCTTGCTGCAGACAAGACAACCTCGAACGCGAAAAGGAGGAGTCGGGCGCAGCCGCGGTAGGGGGTACATCTGCGTCTCAACGGAGCTGTGGACAAACGACGATACTTTCTCAAGAAGATCGCCAACGCCGTCCTCACGCTGCTCCTCGTAGCGTCGTTCAACTTCTTCCTCTTCCGTATCTTGCCCGGCGACCCGGCGCGCCTCCTTCTGCCACGCAACAAGATGAACAAGGAGCAGTACGACAAGCAACGCAAGCTCTTCAGCCTCGACAAGCCGAAGTGGCAACAGTTCATCTACTATTGGCGAGACATGGCCGAGGGCCACTTCGGCTTCTCGTTCGCCGAGAAGCGCCCCGTCACTCAGGTGATCGGAGAACGCGTCATGCCGACCGTGATGCTGGTCGGCTTCGGCACGATCATCGCGACAGTGGTCGGCATGATCATGGGTGTCTTCGCTGGGTGGCGAAGAAACGGAGTGTACGACGTCGTCTCGACCAACATGGGCATGGTCATGTACGCGATGCCCACGTTCTGGTTCGGGTTACTCTGCATCATGCTCTTCTCCACCAAGCTGCGCTGGTTCCCCGCCCGCGGCATGACCGAGGCGGGCTCCAACGTGCACGGCCTGGCGCTGGTCAAGTCGGTCGCCTGGCACATCACGTTGCCCGTCTTCACGTTCGCGATCGAGTACATCGGTGAGTACCAGCTGATCATGCGCAGCTCGCTGACCGGCGTGGTGAAAGAGGACTTCGTGCTCACGGCGCGCGCCAAGGGGCTCTCCGACAACGCCGTGCTGTGGAAGCACACGGTGCCCAATGCGATGCTGCCGACGGTCACGCTGGTGATGATGAACCTGGGGTTCATCATGAGCGGCGCGATCCTCACCGAGACGGTCTTCAGCTGGCCCGGCCTGGGCTTGCTCAGTTACACGTCCATGCAATCGCTTGACTACCCGGTGATGCAGGGCGTCTTCCTGCTGGCCTCCGTGGCCGTGATCGTCGCCAATCTGCTGGCCGACTTCAGCTACTATTACCTTGACCCACGGGTGAAGGCATGAGCCCCCGTCGACCCGGCGTCCCGCGCCGGTTCCGCAACTGGATCTTCTTCTGGACGCCGGCCACCTGGCTCGTGCTTGACCTGGTCACGTACCCCAAGGACCGCCCGATCACGAGCGGCTTCGGGCACATCATCGGCGGCTTCATCGCGCCGACCGTTGCCAATTACCCTGCGGTGATGACCGGCGCGATCGCCATCTGTTTGACTGCCGTCGGTGCCGTTGGCGCTCTGCGCAATGCGAAACAGCGCAGGTCGTACTCCACACTGCTCGTGATGGCGATCCTTTTCTGGGTGTGGACGCTGGTCACCGGAGACCTGTCCCAGTTCTCGCTTAGGGGGCAGCACGCGACCGTGGGCTGGCTGTTCCAGACCATCGCCATCCTGCTCGCAGCGGTGGTGGCGTGGCTTTGGGCGGCCGGCAGTCCCGAGCGCGCCGAGCTGACCGTGTGGAACACTCGCCAGATGTGGAAGCTCTTTCGCGGCAACTGGCAGGGCATGGCCGGTCTCTACATCCTGCTCTTCTTCGCCGCCGTCGCCTTGTTCGCACCGTTTCTCGCCGACCACGCCAAGCTCGACCCCAACTCGTACGTGGGCAACCCGTTCAGTCCGCCGGCCGCCGGCTACTATAGGTGGTTGGGCACGGACCGCATGGGCCAGTCCGTGCTCGCCGAGTTCATCTGGAGCGCCCGCATCTCGCTCGTCGTTGGTCTGCTGGCGACCGTCATCTCGACCATCCTCGGTGCCGGTATCGGCATCATCGCCGGCTTCTACGGTGGCTGGATCGGCGAGATCTGGATGCGCATCACCGACGCGTTCCTAGTCATCCCCTGGCTGCCGCTGGCGATGGTGATCGCCAGCATCTGGGGCAAGAACTTCTGGATGATCATCCTCATCATCGGCCTCACGAGCTGGCCGGGTACCGCGCGTGTCGTCAGGTCGGACGTGCTGAGAGTGCGCGAGTTGCAGTTCGTCGAGCGCGCCAAGGCGATCGGCTCGAGCAACTCGCACATCATGAACAAGCACATCATGCCGAATGTCTTCCCCTTGATCTTCGCCAACACCATCCTCGTCGTCGCGATCGCCATCCTCTCCGAGACGACGCTCTCGTTCCTCGGTCTCGGCGACCCGTTCAACTTCAGCTGGGGGACGATGCTCCAGTACTGCTGGGACTCGGGTGCGTCGGGGCTGTGGTGGTGGCTGCTGCCGCCGGGCATCGCGATCGTGCTCGTCGTGGTCGCGTTCACGTTCATGGGCACGGCCTTCGACGAGATCCTCGATCCCAAGCTGCGCAAGCGCGAGGAGAGTGGCGGCGACAACCGCTTCGCCAAGTCGCCCGACGTTGCGATCCCCGTCGGCCCCATGGGCGCCGTCGTGATCACCGACGGCCTCGATACCGGGCATCCCACTTTCGGCGACTCGGACGACAAGGGAGGCCCCCAGTGACCCCCGTCGCCGA
>PKYG01000136.1 GCA_003132585.1 Actinomycetota bacterium | reverse complement strand
CCGCTGCTACAGACGTCGCCGCGGTGGGCCCCCCATGGGCTTGCCCCGCGTGCGGGGAGAGGTTATAAAAGCATTTGGTGTGTTGAGCGACCAGAGTCCGACGCAGGCTGGCTGGCACGACGTGGGACGTACTTTAGGGCGATGGTCGTCACTCGTATCGAGGCTCGTCCCGAGCCCAGCCGCCTGTCAGAACATGAGCGACCTGTCAGCAGTATTCCAGAGCGCTCGCCGTCGCGGCCCCGCAGCTGGAGACGCCAGGAAGAGCGAAGCGTACTTCGTCCGCGACCGGCTCGCGTGCCGGTCGTCGGCAGTGCGAGGGGCACGGCAACAGCGGACTTGCAAAGGAGGAACGGGGCGCATCCCTAGCGAGAGGCTCTCCTGCGCTTCAGACGAGCTGTGGACAAGAGAAGATACTTCCTCAGAAAGGTCGCCAACGCCGTCCTCACGCTGATCATCGTGGCGTCGTTCAACTTCGTTCTCTTCCGCATGATCCCGGGCGATCCCGCCCGACTGCTCATTCCCAGACAGCAGCAGAGCGCCGCGAGGGTAAAGGCGATGCGTCACTACTTCCATCTCGACGCGCCGAAGTGGAAGCAGTTCGCCTACTACTACTGGTTCGACTTGTTGCGCGGACGCTTCGGCGTGTCGTTCTTCTACAAGCGTGATGTCACTTCGGTGATCGCCGAGCGTGTCTGGCCGACGGTCGTCCTGGCGGGCACCGGCACGGTGATCGCGACCATCGTCGGCCTCTTCCTCGGCGTCTTCGCCGGCTGGCGACGAAACAGCGCCTTCGATGTGGTCTCAACCAACTTCGGCATGATCATGTACGCGATGCCGGCGTTCTGGTTCGGGTTACTCTGCATCATGCTGTTCGCCACCAAGCTTCAGTGGTTCCCATCGGGCGGCATGAGTGAGCCCGGCACGGTCCTGCACGGCATGGCGGCGTTCGGGTCGTTCCTCAAACATCTCGCGTTGCCGGTGTTCACCTTCTCGATCGCCTACATCGGTGAGTACCAGCTGATCATGCGCAGCTCGCTGACCGGCGTGATGAACGACGACTTCGTGCTCACGGCGCGCGCCAAGGGGCTCTCCGACAACGCTGTGCTCTGGAAGCACACAGTGCCCAACGCGATGTTGCCGACGATCACCCTGGTGATGATGAACCTGGGGTTCATCATGAGCGGCGCGATCCTCACGGAATCGGTCTTCAGCTGGCCCGGCCTGGGCTTGCTCAGTTACACGTCGATGCAGAAGGTCGATTACCCGGTCATGCAGGCCGTGTTCATGCTCGGTTCGGTCTTCGTGATCCTGTTCAACCTTCTCGCCGACCTCATGTTGTACTACGTCGACCCACGGGTGAAGGCATGAGCCCCCGTCGACCCGGCGTCCCGCGCCGGTTCCGCAACTGGATCTTCTTCTGGACGCCGGCCACCTGGCTCGTGCTTGACCTGGTCACGTACCCCAAGGACCGGCCGATCACGACGGGCTTCAAGCACATCATCGGCGGCTTCATCGCGCCGACCGTGGCGAACTACCCGGCCTGGGCGATGCTCTTCGTCGCCCTCGCGCTGGCGGTCGGCGGTGTCGTCGGTCTCGTCCGCGACGCGAAGAAGCGGCGGTTCAACGGTGCGCTCGTTGCACTCGCCGCCGTCTTCGCCGCGTGGGGCGTCGTCGCCGCCGACCCGGCGCACTTCGCTCTGACCAACCGGCATGGCGGTCTGGGCTGGCTCTTCCAGACCCTCTGCCTTCTCGTCGCTGGGGTGTGCGCCTGGTTCTGGGCGAGCGCTGGTCCCGAGCGTGCCGAGCTCATGGTCTGGAACACCCATCAGATCTGGAAGCTCTATCGCGGCAACTGGCAGGGCACCGCGGGTCTCTGGATCATCGGCATCTTCATGTTCATCGCCCTGCTCGCGCCGTTCCTCGCCGACCACAGCAAGCTGCTGATCACCGAGGGCGTGGGGCCGAACAACCGGCCGCCGACTGCCTCGTACTACCGATGGATGGGCACCGACGACGCCGGCCAATCGGTGCTCACCGAGTTCATCTGGAGCGCCCGCATCTCGCTCGTCGTCGGCCTCATGGCGACGTTCATCTCGACCGTCGTCGGCGCCCTCATCGGCATCGTCGCCGGCTACTACGGCCGTTGGCTGGCCGACGTGCTGATGCGGCTCACAGACGCGTTCCTGGTCATCCCCTGGCTGCCGCTGGCGATGGTCATGGCCCGGCTCTGGGGCACGAACTACTGGCTGATCATCATGATCATCGGCTTCACCAGCTGGCCGGGCACCGCCCGCGTGGTGCGTGCCGACGCCTTGCGCGTCAGCGAACTGCAGTTCATCGAGCGCGCCAAGGCGATCGGCTCGAGCCAATGGCACGTCATGAAGAAGCACGTGCTGCCCAACGTGTGGCCGCTGATCTTCGCCAACACCATCCTGGTGGTCGCCGTCGCCATCCTCTCCGAGACGACGCTCTCGTTCCTCGGTCTCGGCGACCCGACGAACTTCAGCTGGGGGACAATGCTCAACAAGGCCTGGCAATCGGGCGCCACGGCTGACTGGTGGTGGATCATCCCGCCGGGCATCGCGATCGTGCTCGTCGTGGTCGCATTCACGTTCATGGGCACGGCCTTCGACGAGGTCCTCGATCCCAAGCTGCGCAAGCGCGAAGAGCACGACACGGATCGGCCGCTCACTGCTGGGGGCGAAGGTTTGGATCAGCCCCTCGATGGGATCGTGACCGCGTCCGGCTCGTCGTTGCGGCCGATCCTCGGCGACGGCGGTGGCGGCGGCAGCAGTGGCAACAAGAGCGACGATCCTGGAGGCCTCCAGTGACCCCCGTCGCCGAACC
>PKYG01000015.1 GCA_003132585.1 Actinomycetota bacterium | reverse complement strand
CGGACAACGCCGCTCGAGGTCGCCGCCTTCCTGGCACAAGAGGTGGTCAGGCGGAACCCAATGATGATCGCCAACCTTACGAGACGGGCGGGCGGTGGCCCATCAGGCTTGCGTGATGGTCGACTCCGGGGCAAGCGCTTCCCATCCGCGGGCGGGCCACCGCCGTTGACCACCGCGACGGAGTCGCTTGCCTTGGACGTGGTCGCCTCGGTAGGCCCCGGAGGGCACGGCCTGGCTCATCGACACACACGAAGGCACATGCGCGATTCGGTGCTCCTAGGCCTTGTCCATCACCCGGCTGAATCGGGCGGCTACTGCAATCCCGTGGAGGTAGCTCGGGAACGGGCGGCCGAGATTCTGGCCGACTACCGGCCCGAGTCGCTTGAGAACGCCGTCCGCGAGGAGCTCATGCACGTACTGTACACAGCTGATCGCGAGTTTCGCCAAGACCGAGCAAGCAAGCAGAAAGGGACTTGCCGTATCGCGTGCCTGGCGAGCTTCTTCCCATCAACAGGGTGATTCGGAGGGCAGCCGCTTGACATCTGAACCCAAGATCGTCACCCGCATGGGTGACGGCTCGCTTGTCGAGTTGACCCGTTCCGAGATCAAGGCCGACCTGGAGTCAGGCACCCAGCAAGCCGCCAAGCGGGCCAAGATCGACCCGCTCACGCCGAACGAGCTCGATCATTTGCTCGACATCTACGCCTCGTCGGCGCGCTTCACCGCCGTCGACCTCGGTGACGAGGTCGTGATGAGCAACGACGGCTCCGGGACAGGGCACGTCGGCAACCGGGTGCAGGACTTGCAGACCTACGAACAGCTGCTGGGACTTGACCTCCTCGAGCTGTGGCAGATCGACTACTCCTACAAGGCTGTCAAGACGAACGTCGCCTACGAGGGGCAGTCCATGAAGATCGCCCAGATGCTGTGCACGAGTCCCGTGCAGTACGGCGCGATGCCCGACCTCGGCCGCTACTCCAAGCCCGATGGACCCATTGACAACTGGTCCGAGCTCCTCCCGCTGGGCAGAATCGACGAAGCCCGCGCCGCCCAAGAGCAGGCCATGGAGATGCTCCTCTCCGATATCAACTTCGTCGCCGACCACATGGTCGAGGCTGGCACCGATGGTATCGACATGGACACGACCGGGGCGGCTGGTGATGCCGACTTCCTCGCTGGCCTCACCGCCTGTCGCATGCTTCGCGAGAAGTACCCGTGGATCGGCATCGAGATTGGCATGGCCGGTGAGTTCGTGCTCGGCATGCACGGCCAGCTGACGTTCGACGGCGAACGGCTCGCCGGCATGTGGCCCAAAGATCAGCTGCGCATGGTACAGGCGGCCGGGGCATCCATCTTTGGCCCGGCCGTCAACATCAACACCGGCAAGTCAACCGCCTGGAACATCGCCCGGGCGATCACGTTGATCAAGCCCGCCGTGGGAATCGCCGAAATCCCCATCCATGTCAATGTGGGCATGGGCGTGGGTGGCGTCCCGATGAGTGTCTACCCGCCAGCCGATGCAACGTCGAGGGCCTCCAAGGCCTTCGTCGAGATCTTGCGGATTGACGGTTACTAGGTGGGCACGGGCGACCCCCTCGGCATGGAGTCTGCCCACACGCAGGCTTCGGGCATGGGCGGAATGCGGACCGCCGGAGATCTCGTGGCACGCATGCAGATGACCCGGAGGATGCGAACCAGAGAGGCCAAGCAGTACGTCGCCGACAGGCTCGGCTGCACGTGCCGCGATCTGTCCGATCCGATCGCCATGGAGCAGATCAGAATCGAGAGGGGACTCGGGACGCTGCCGTTCACATCAGCGGTGCACCCCGGTCACCCCGGCATGATTGAGGCCAAGTTCAACATCGCTAAGACGCTCGACATCCCGATTAACTGCGTGGAGCTCTTCAAAGATCACGTTGGGCTTACAGAGGGCGAGAAACGCTCCGCTAGGTGACTAGCACGTGGCACTCGGCGGATCGTGGTCTGCGCAACTGCCTGGCATGCGGCACGGTACGCGTGGTGAAGCGCGAAAGGTTGATGGACGATGAGGACGGGAGATCGCCTGCGGACGAGTCGTGAACGCGTGATGTTAGGAGCAGCCGTGAAACAGCCTTCGCCGACCGGCTTCTTCGAGCAGCAAGACGAATCGTGATTCGCCAAGGCTATTCGGCTCTCAACAGCGGTCAGCTCAAGCCGCCGGCACGAAGACGATGAGCGCACGACCTCCCGGTCGCCTCTGTGCCCGGCCCGACTCCGTGGTCCCGTCACGCCGTGACCTCTGACGGGACCACGGGTGGGCCGAGAAGGCGCCGGCGGGGCGGCCTCTTCACTCGCGGAGGCCTGTCGGGTGCAGAAAACCCGATGTCTTCGCTGAGCATCAGCCTCAGGTAGCATCGCCGAGTCTACAAAGCCCTCCGAGGAGGCACCTGATGCTGCTCTCGCTCATCTACTTCGCCCTGCGCCAGCTGCTCCGGGCACTGGCCCCGTCCAGTGGCGATGACCGCGCCAGGGAAGTCGAGCTCTTGGTCTTGCGCCACCAGCTGCGGGTGCTCAACCGGCAAAGGCCTCGTCCTGCGCTCCGTCGAGGTGATCGCGTGCTGCTCGCCGCGGCGAGTCGGATGCTGCCGAAAGCGTGCTGGAAGACGTTTCTGGTCTCTCCGGAGACGCTGCTTCGCTGGCACCGGGAGTCGGTCCGCCGCACGTGGACCTACCGGCAGGGCCGCAAGCCAGGCAGGCCAGCGCTACAGGAGGGGACCGTTCGACTCATCTGAAGGCTGGCCAAGGAGAATCCTCGCTGGGGCTACCAGCGCCTCCGGGGCGAGCTTGCAAAGCTCGGCATCACGGTATCTGCCACCACGGTGGCGAGCATCCTGAAGGCACTCGGGCCTGGGACTTAGCACCGCGTCGCAACGGCCCCTCGTGGGCGGAGTTTCTGAGCGCCCAGGCTCGTGGCATCCTAGCCTGCGACTTCCTGACCGTGGAAACGCTTCGCCTGAAGACCTTCTCTGTCCTGTTCGCTATCGAGCTTTCCACGCGGATGGTTCACCTTCTGGGGGTGACGC
>PKYG01000016.1 GCA_003132585.1 Actinomycetota bacterium | reverse complement strand
GATCTGGGCCGTGACTCCGCCGACGACCAGCGCCGTGACGACGGTGCCCGACGAGATCAGCGCCGCCCGCCGCCAGCCCAGCTCGTGGCCGAGCATCGCGATCGTCGCCACACACGGGATGTAGATCGAGTTCACCAGCGCGTACACGACGATCTGGTGTGGCGTCATGAAGGACAGCAGATTGTGCCCGGCGGTGCCATAGCGGACGACGGCGAAGGCGACCAACAGCTGCAGGGCGAGCTCTTTGCGCAGCACAGCGAAGATCAGCGTGAGACCGGCGACCGCCGGCAAGCCGAGCCAGCCCTCGACAACCGGCGCAAGCGGCGCCGACAGATGCCAGATCGCGCCGCTTTCGTAGAGCGCGCCGAGAAGGAGACTGCCGCCGAGAATGATCGGCGCCGCCGCCCAGACGAAATCGCGGAAGCGGCGCCATGTCTTACGCGTAACCAGCCGCAGGGACGGTCGCCGGAACGGGAACATCTCCATCACCAGGCCGTCGGTCTCACCGGGAAGCATACGGTTGAGCAGCAGCCCGGCGACGAAGCCGACGAGGAATACGATCGCGTAGACAAGCAGCGCCCACTGCCACCCGGCGTAGAGGGCCACGGCGCCGATGATCACGGCCGTGCGCGCACTGCACGGCACGAGCGTCGCCAGCGTGCTGGCGATCACGCGCTCGCGCATCGACGAGAGCACACGCGTGCCGATGATCGCCGGCACGTTGCAGCCTGCCGAGGCGATCAGCGGGATCATCGCGCGGCCGTGCAGACCGAACCGATGCATCACCTTGTCACTGAGAAACGCGGCGGCGTTCATGTAGCCGGAGTCCTCGAGCAGCGCGAGCATGAAGTAGAACGTGAGGATGTACGGGATGCCGACGGCGAGCGCCGCGAGCACGCCCCCGTCGAGACCCCAGAGCAGAGTGCGGCCTAACGCCCCGTGGCCGGCCGTACCGAAGACGAGCGTCCTGAGCAACGGCGACATCGTCGCGTTCCAGCCGCTCGTGAGCACGCTCGAGAGCAGGCCGCCGACGAAGAAGAGCGCGGAGAACATCACGACGAGAACACCTGCCAGGATCGGCAGACCAGTCACCGGCGAGGTCGTCGCTCGCCACCAGCGACCGACCGCGCGCGGTTCTCCCGGTTCGGTGCTGGCGACGGCTATCGCCCGGGCGACGGCGTGACGCTCGGCGACGACACGCTGCGCGTCGCCAGGACTCTCGGCACGCAGCTCCTCGAGCACCTCACCGAGACCCGCCTCCGCGGCAAGCTCGGCGTCGCCCTCGACCAGCGCCAGGGCGAGGGCGCGCGCCGTGAGACCGTGCGGCAACGGGTCGCCATCTGGGCGCGGGTCCAGGCGCTCCGTGAGCGCCGCCACCCGCGCCTCGACCGCGGCGGAGTACAGTCGCCGACGGCCGCGCCCGACGCCGTTGGTGGAGATGGCGACGGTCGCCGCAGTCGTCGCGAGCTCGCCCAGACCCGTGCGGGTGGTAGCGACCGTGCGCACGACCGGCACGCCAAGCGCCTCGGCAAGGGCTTGCGAGTCGACCGCCAACCGCCGCCGCCGGGCCTCGTCAACGAGATTCAGGGCGACAACCACTCGGTAACCGAGGTCCAGCAGTTGCAGCACGATGTAGAGGTTGCGCGCCAGATTGGTGGCATCGACGACGGCGATCACCACATGCGGTTGCCGGCCCAGAAGACCGCGACGGGCGATACGTTGATCGTCGGAGACCGAGCCGAGGGCGTACGTTCCAGGAAGGTCGACAAGCTCGCCCGACGTGCCCTCCCACGTGACCGCGGCGCTGTTCAGAGCCACAGTCATGCCGGGGTAGTTCGCGGTCTCCACGCTCGACCCGGTGAGACCGTTGAAGATGCTCGACTTGCCGACGTTGGGGTTGCCGGCCAGGCAGGCGACGAACGCCGCCCCGGCGACGCGACCGTCCGCAGGCGTGGAGCAGCAACCGGTCGCCATCCGACTACCCACGCACGAAGATCTTGCCGGCGACCTCTCGGCCGAGGGCGTACTGGGCCCCGGCTACACGGACGAGCAGCGGCCCGCCGAACGGGGCCACACCTTCGACGGCGATGCTCGTCTCCGGCAGCAAGCCGAGCGTGCCGAGGTAGTGGAGCAGATCGGGTCGCTCATCGGATATGCGCGTGATCGTGCTCCGCTCCCCCGGTTTCAGGTCGGCGAGCGGTATGGCCGGCTCCTCCTCGAACGTACCGTCTTCGTCCGGGATCGCCTGCCCATGCGGGCATGTGCGCGGGTTGCCGAGTTGCTCGGCAAGCCGCGCCTCGACCTCTACGCTGAGCACGTGCTCGAACTTGCAGGCCTCGTCGTGCACCTCGTCCCAAGGCATCTCCAGGTAATCGACAAGGAAGCGTTCGCTGAGCCTGTGACGACGCACGAGACGCGCCGCCTCGACCGCGCCCTCGGCGGTGAGAACGACCTCGCCGGCCGCGCCCCGTGCGAGCAATCCATCGCCGCCCATGCGCGCGACCATCTCCGAAACCGACGGCGGCGCGACGCCGAGCTCGCCGGCCAGCCGGCCGACGGTCGCGCCAGCGGGCGTGCGCTCGAGTTTGAAGATCGCTTCGAGGTACTCCTCGGTGCTCTGGCTGCGTTTGTTCACCGTCACGACTCCCATTTTGTGTTCCTCTGATAGGTTAGCCTAACGGCACACAAAAGGCCAGCCTATTCGCAGGCGGGGAGGACTCCCTCCCCGAGGAGGCAAGCGCCGCGGCACACGTGAGCGGGGTGCTATACTCGGGCCGCGCCGGGCCGCCACGACATGCGCGCCGCGGCACACGAGGACAAGTGAGCAGCAAGCCTGACAAGAGCGGAACCGCGGGCGCGACGGGCGCGCGACGCAGACTGGCACGCGCCCGTCGCGCCCGCGCCGTCGTTTTCATCGCCGCCGGCTTTGCCGCCCTCGCCCTCTCTCTCGCCTTTCTGGGCGTCGCTTCCGGGAGCACGGGACCGACGACCTCCGTCGCCAGCGGCTACGTGACGCGCGTGGGCAACGGCTACGCCGGCGGCGTCGCGGTCACGGCAAGCCTCGAGGCGAACGCCACCCAAATTTCCGCACCGGCCAGGCCACCGGCACTTGCATTCACCGGCGGATCGACCGCCGTCTCCGCGCAGGTCGTCGCCCGTGTGCTGAACTCGCGAGCCACGACGACACTCGCCGATGTCAGCCTGCTCGACGGTCTCGTGACCGCGACGCAGGTCACCGTCGTCGCCGCGGCCACGGTCGACGGCCACTCCTCTCCCGCCGCCACGACCTCAGGGAGCGTTGTCTGTGGATTGACGGTCGACGGGCAGGCCGTGACGGTCACGGATCAGCCCGTCGAGATCGAGGGTGTAGGCACACTGACCGTGCTCGTCGCCGCCAGCGAAGCAAGCGGCGACTCGTCGAGCGCCCAGGT
>PKYG01000076.1:1186-8523 GCA_003132585.1 Actinomycetota bacterium | reverse complement strand
ACCGCCGTACCGGCGCACCGCGGCCACCGTCTCGAGCGCGGCTTCAACCAGGCCGAGCTGCTCGGTCGCGAGCTCGCCCGCGCCGCCGACCTGCCGTTCGTCGACCTGCTCGTGCGCACGCGTCACGGCCGCCGGCAGAGCGAGCTCGCCGCCGACGAGCGCTGCGCCAATGTGCGCGGCGCCTTCGGCGCCGCGCCGGTGGCGCGCAGGGTAGCGGGCGAGCTAAAGCGGGTAGTAATCGTTGACGACGTCTACACCACAGGTGAAACGTTGAGCGAGTGCTCCAAAGCGCTTGTCGTTGTCGGTTGTGAACCCCATGTATTCACTTTCGCACGTGCCGTTCGCGTCGTTCCCGACGCGGCGAAACTATAGGTAGAAGGAGCGAGGTCGATGAAGATCCAGATCAAAGGCCGGAACGTCGCTGTGACCGAAGCTCTGCAGGACTACGCTGAGGAGAAGCTCGCGCGCGTGCATCGCCTCCTCCAGGAGCGTCACATCGACGAGGTGAGTCGGGTCGAGCTCGAACTGATCTTCGAGAAGAACCCGAGCATCGCCGCCCCCAACGTCGCTGAGGCGACGATCTTCACGCGGGGTCCGGTGATCAGGGCCAAGGAGTCTTCGGACGACATGTACGCGTCCATCGATCTGGTGACCGACAAGCTGCAGCGCCGGGTCAAGAAGTACCACGACAAGCTCTACCACAAGAACCAGCGCCACATGCACGCCAAGGTAGAGGCGTCGCCCGGTGTGGAGGAGCCGCCGGCGGCGGCGACCGCGGCGGCCCCCGAGGAGATCACGCCGCCGCCGGCGGATGGCCACGGCCGGATCGTCAAGACGAAGCAGTTCGCGCTCAAGCCGATGGGCGTCGACGAGGCGACCCTGCAGCTCGAGCTGATCGGTCACGACTTCTTCGTCTTCACGAATGCCGAGACAAACGCCACCAACATCGTGTACCGTCGCCGCGACGGCCACTACGGTCTGATCGAGCCGACGGCGTGACGATCGCCGCTTCCGTCGCACACGATTCGAGAGTGAGCACCAGATGGTGAGCATCGTCGACAAGCTGCTGCACGCCGGCGAGGGCAAGCGCATGAGGCAGCTCGAAGAGCAGGTCGTGCTGATCAATGCGCTCGAGCCCGATATCGAGAAGCTCTCGGACGAAGCGTTGCGCGCCAAGACGATCGAGTTTCGCGAGCGGCATGCGCGCGGCGAGTATCTCGACGACCTGCTCCCCGAAGCCTTCGCGGTCGCCCGCGAAGCCGGTCGCCGCGCCCTTGGCATGCGCCCGTTCGACGTGCAGCTCATGGGCGGCGTCGTGCTGCATGAGGGCGACATCGCCGAGATGAAGACCGGCGAGGGCAAGACGCTCGTCGCGACGTTGCCGATGTACCTCAACGCGATCGCCCTACGGGGCACGCACCTCGTGACCGTCAACGACTACCTCGCCAAGCGCGACGCCGAGTGGATGGGCCAGGTCTACCGCTTCCTCGGCCTCGAGGTCGGCGTCATCCAGGCGGCGATGACTCCGGAGGAACGCCGCGTCGCCTACGGCGCCGACGTCACCTACGGCACCAACTCGGAGTTCGGTTTCGACTATCTGCGCGACAACATGGCGATGCGCCTCGGGCATAAAGTCCAGCGCGGTCACTACTACTGCATCGTCGACGAAGTCGACTCGATCCTCATCGACGAGGCGCGCACGCCGCTGATCATCTCCGGTGCCCCCGAGACCGCGGCCGACACGTATCGCAAGTTCGCCCGTGTCGTGCCGCGCCTCAAGCCGGGCACCGACTACGAAGTCGACGAGAAGCAGCGCACTGCGGCGATAACCGAAGAAGGCGTCACCAAGGTCGAGACGGCGCTCGATGTCGACAATCTTTACAAGGAATCCAACGGCTCCCTGGTCAATCACCTCGTCCAGGCGCTGCGTGCGGAGTCGCTCTTCCACAAGGACGTCGAGTACGTGGTCAAGGACGGCGAGGTGCTGATCGTCGACGAGTTCACCGGTCGCATCCTCGATGGCCGGCGCTATTCCGAGGGCTTGCACCAGGCGATCGAGGCCAAGGAACACGTCGCGATCCGCGAGGAGAACCAGACGCTGGCGACGATCACCCTGCAGAACTACTTCCGCATGTACGAGACATTGGCTGGCATGACCGGCACCGCCAAGACCGAGGAGGACGAGTTCCGCCAGATCTACGGGCTCGAGGTCGTCACCATCCCCACCAACGTGCCGATGATCCGCGATGACCGTAACGACTTCATCTTCAAGACCAAGACGGAGAAGTTCGCGGCCGTCGTCGAGGACATCGTCGAGCGCAGCACGGCCGGCCAGCCGATCCTCGTCGGTACCGTGTCGGTCGAGGTCAGCGAGCACCTCTCGCGGCTGCTCGAGCGGCGCGGCATCGAGCACAACGTGCTCAACGCCAAGCAGCACGAGCGCGAGGCGGAGGTCATCAAGAACGCCGGTCTCCGCGGCACGGTGACGATCGCCACCAACATGGCCGGCCGGGGCGTCGACATCAAACTCGCCGAGAGCGTGCCCGACGCGGGCGGCCTCTACGTGCTCGGCACCGAGCGCCACGAGAGTCGCCGCATCGACAACCAGTTGCGCGGCCGTTCGGGTCGCCAGGGTGACCCCGGTCTCAGCCGCTTCTATCTGTCGGCCGAAGACGATCTCATCCGCCTGTTCGCCGGCGACCGCATGTATCGCATCCTCGATCGGCTGGGCCCCGAAGAGGGCCTGCCGATCGAGCACAAGATGCTCACGGGCGTGGTCGAAAAGGCGCAGAAGAAGGTCGAAGAGCTCAACTTCATGCGCCGCAAGTCGGTGCTCAAGTACGACGAGGTCATGAACGAGCAGCGGCGCGTTGTCTATGAGCAGCGCAACCGCATCCTCGAAGGTGAGAATTTCGGCGAGCAGGTGCGCGAGATGATCGCCGAGCAGGTCGAGAACGTCGTACGCACGCACATCGGCGGCACCGATTACGCCGAGGACTGGGACCTCGACGCAATGCTCGTCGGTCTGCGCACAGTCTTCGATGCGACGCTTGCAGCGAAGAAGATCGACAGGGCGACGGCCACGGTCGAAGATGTCATCGAGCTGACCGCCGCCGACGCCACGGCCCAGTACGAACAGCGCGAGCAGGTGCTCGGCGCAGCGCAGATGCGCGCCGCCGAGCGCGCCGTGATGCTCCAGGTCATCGACACGCGCTGGAAGGACCATCTGCTCGACATGGACTACCTGGAGGAGGGCATCCACCTGCGCGCGCTTGGTCAGCGCGATCCGCTGGTCGAGTACAAGTCCGAGGGGTTCGACCTCTTCCAGGACATGCTCGAGGGCATCAAGCAGAGCACGGTCACGACGCTGCTTAAGAACCGCGCCGAAGACCTTGCGGTCTTCACGGCGATCACGCTCGAGCAGCCGATGATGGCCTTCAATTACACCAGCGGCGACGACCTGATCTACGAAACGTCGTTCGCCGGTGCCGCGATGGCTGCCGGCGAGCAGCTGGGGTATCCGACCGGCGGCGACGCCCCGGGCATGCCCGGGGCGTCGCCGGGGCCGTCGGGGGAAGCACCGGCGATCCAGGCCGGCGGTCCGGTCGCCGTGCAGCAGCGCGTCGTCGTCGAGAAGGTCGGGCGCAACGATCCGTGTCCGTGCGGGAGCGGGAAGAAGTACAAGCGTTGTCACGGCGCCTAGTCGACTTCGTCTAGGCGCCGTGCAACGCCGTAGACGCTTGCTGCGCGAGCGTCCCGCTCATCTCACGGCGCCTAAGTGACTACGTCGGGCGCCGTGCAATGCCGTTGACGCTCGCTGCGCGTGCGTTCCTCTCATTTCACGGTGGGCGCGGCCGTACTCAGGTATAATCCCGGAGACATGGCACAGAGCACGACAGAAGCGCTTGCCCAGGCAGACTCGCTCCGCGAGCGGCTCCGAGACGCCACCGAGCGTCTGAGCTGGCTGCGGAGCTATCTTTGACCCCTCCAAGCTGACTGCCGAGATCGCCGCCCTCGAAGAGCGCATGCGCGCGCCCGGGTTCTGGGACGACCAGGCGCAGGCGCCGGTCGTCTCTTCCCAGTACAGCCGTCTCAAGCATCGCCTAGCCGAGTTCACGGCGCTCGAAGAGCGCTTCGGCGATCTGCAGACGACCGAGGAGCTGGTCCGTGAGGAGCTGGCCGAGGACGCCGTCGACGACGAGCTCCTGCAAGAGCTCGTGCACGGCGTAGCGGAGCTCGAGCGCGCGCTCGAGCGCAGCGAGGAGCAGCGCTTCTTCAGTGGCCGCTACGACGAGGGCGGTGCGATCGTCACCATCCACCCCGGCGCCGGCGGTACCGAATCGCAGGACTGGGCCGAGATGCTGCTGCGCATGTACCTCCGCTGGTTCGAGCACCGCGGCTTCAAGGTCGAGATCAACGACACGCAAGAGGGTGACGAGGCGGGCATCAAGAGCGTCACCCTCACGGTCGAAGGCGACAACGCCTACGGTCTTCTCGCGTCGGAGAAGGGCGTGCACCGTCTCGTGCGCATGTCGCCGTTCGACTCCGCCAACCGGCGCCACACCAGCTTCGCCGCGGTCGAGGTCAGCCCGCTNNGCCGTGCGCATGACCCACATCCCCACCAACATCGTCGTGCAGTGCCAGAACGAGCGCTCGCAGATCAGCAATCGCGCAACGGCGATGCGGATGCTCAAGTCCAAGCTCCTCGAGCTCGAGGAGCGGAAGCTGGCCGACGAGCTCGCGCGCGAGCGCGGCGAGGTGCGCGACGTCAATTTCGGCAGCCAGATCCGTAGCTACGTGTTGCATCCGTACCAGATGGTCAAGGACCTGCGCACCGGCCACGAAGTCGGCAATGCGCCGGGAGTGCTGGACGGCGACCTCGACGGCTTCGTACACTCATTCCTGGTCTGGCGCGCAGGCAATGGTCAGGAGACGAAGAAGAGGTAGATTCCGCTGGCGAGGAGGGGGCGATGGACGAAGAACCGCGGTGCCAAAGCTGCGGCATGCCTTTGACGGACGATCCCGACAACTACGGTACGTACGTCGACGGGACGCGCAACGACGAGTACTGCGCGTTCTGCTACGAAAGCGGCGCCTTCACGATGCCTGATCTCGATGTCGAAGACATGATCGGGATGTCGATCGACCACATGACGACCCATCTTGCTTTGTCCACCGACGAGGCTGAGGTAGCGGCGCGAGAGTCGATCACCACCCTGAAGCGCTGGCGGAGCTAGCCAAACAGCCTCCCGCGCTGCTTAATCCCCGTTCTGCGAGAAGTGCTGGTAGTCCTTGAGCGAGTGCCAGTAGCCGCCCCACTTCCAGCCGACCGCCGCAAACGCTCTCACGACGATGTCGCCGGGGTGGATCATGCCCGTTGCCGCGAGCGATCTGTCGACGAAGCGGGCGGCTGCCGGCGGGTCGACGACGGCGCCCTGCACCTCGGGGTTCTCGAGCGGGTCGATGTCGATCGCGCGTCCGTAGGCATGCTGCGACCAGACCGTCGACCCGGGCACCTTGCGGCCGTTGTAGGCGGAGGTGTTGTCGGCGGTCATCGACCGCTCGTCATCGGCGCCGTACTTGTCGACGAGCTCCATGCGACGGATCGGGAAGCGTGCATCGTAGAGCGTGCGCATGGCCGTGACGACGTCGGTCGCGACGTCGCGGTTCACCATGAGCTTGCCGCTGTGCGCGCGGCCGTCGAAGCCCCAGTACGTGACCGTCAGCACGCGCAGGTCGTCGATCGGCACGGGGCAACCGGGCCTCCACGAGCCTGAAGCGAGCATCGTCGCGCGCGTTGCGGAGTCGACTGAGGAGATCGTGCTCTGAAACGGCGTGGCGGTCGCCGTCGGCGAGGGCCTGACGGTCGACGGCTTCGGCGACGGCGTCGCCGTGGCCGAAGCCGTCGCCGATCTCGTCACCGTGACCGTGACAACGGGGGTAGGTGAGCTGCTCGCACCGCAGGCGGCGAGCGGGGAGGCGGCGAGGGCGAGCGCGGCCACGGCGCTCAGCGCCCTCGCCCTCGAATGTGGTCTCCCGTGAATCGCCACCTGCTTGCACCTCAGCCGTCGTGTTCAGGGCACCCGACCTGGAGGTGCCGCTGCGGGGTCAACGCTACCACTTGCAGATGCATCCGCCGGCGGATTCGTTCCCGACCCTGGGTCGGCCATCCCCGAGGCTGTCGGGCGTTGCGACGTCTGGTATACTCTCGCCCCCGTGGGCGACTAGCTCAGTTGGGAGAGCGCTAGCTCGACAAGCTAGAGGTCGTTGGTTCGATCCCAACGTCGCCCACCATCAACCATCTTCCGAGGCGCGGATCGCGGAGCTCGTCGCGGCCCCTGCCGGGTCCCGTCTCGTGCGGGCGCCCCCCAAGTCCCATGTGGCCGGCGTCGAGAGCGGCGGCTCGCGCTCGGGCTTCGTGGGATCCGGCAGCAGCTGGTGTGGCGCGGTCTCCGCCGTCCTCGATGACGTTTGCGCCGGGGGGCGATCACGGCATACCTGGGTAGAATCCGCACAGGTATCGATGCTCAACGCACCAACAGACAAACCCGTCCTGATCGTCCAGCATGAGGCCGCTGCGCATGCCGGCACGCTGCTCGAGGCGCTGGTCAACGCCGGCATGACGGTCGACGTGCGCCAGTTGCACGCGGGNNGTGTGCCTCGGCGGGCAACAGCTTGCTGCCGCCTGCGGCGGCGACGTCTATGCCCGCCGCGAGCCCGAGGTCGGTTGGCTGCCCGTCGAGATCGTGCGGCGCGACCTGCTCTTCGACGGCATCGCGTCGCCGTTCAACGCACTGGAGTGGCACGCGCATTCGTTCACGGTGCCGGCCGCGGCGACCATACTGGCTCTGCGCGGCGACGACCCCGGAGTCCAGGCGTTCCGGGTCGGTCGCCGCGCCTGGGGTGTGCAGTTCCACGCCGAGGTCGACGAGTCGATGCTGACCTACTGGATCAGGCGCGACAACAAGGGGCTCCGGCAGCGCGATCCGAAGCTGCTTGCGTGCCTGCACGAACTGATGCCGCACGTCGTCGCCGAATCGCGACAGCTCTGTCGACAACTGATCGACAACTTTGTTGCCTCGTTCTAGGTTACTGTAAACTCCCCCGATGCCCACGCTCCACCGTATCACCGCCGACGAACTGTACGACCGCCGCTGGGAGTTGCTGGCGCTCGCGTCCGTGGGTGCCTTCATGACCCCGCTCGACGGCTCCATCGTGTCGGTCGCCCTGCCCGTGATGAGCCCCCAGCTCCACCTGAGCTTCAGCGCCTCGATCTGGGTGCAGGCGGCCTACCTTCTCGCCGTCGCCGTGCTGCTCATCCCGCTGGGCCGCTCGGC
>PKYG01000076.1:0-1178 GCA_003132585.1 Actinomycetota bacterium | reverse complement strand
GCCTGGCTGATCGGCAGCCGCATCGTCCAGGGTGTGGGGGGCGCCTTGCTCAGCGCCACTTCGACGGCGATCGTCACCGCCGTGTTCCCGCCGCAGGAGCGGGGACGCGCTCTCGGCATCAACGTGATGGCGGTGTACGTGGGTCTCAGCGTCGGGCCGGTGCTCGGTGGCCAACTCGTCCAGCACCTCGGCTGGCGATCCATCTTCCTCGTCAACCTTCCGATCGGGCTGGCGGTGGCCATCTGGGGATGGCTCCTGCTGCCGCGCGTCGAGCGGGAAGAGGCTGCGCTGCGCCCGGACATCGCCGGTTCGGTGTTGCTCGGCGGTGCCTTCATCTGCTTGCTCGTGCCGCTGACGTTCGCGTCGGAATGGGGTTGGGCGGCGGCGCGCACGATCACCTTGCTCGTGGTCTCGGCGGTCAGTCTCACGGCGTTCGCGGTCACGGAACTTCGCGTCAGGGATCCGGTGCTCGATTTCGACCTGGTCCTGCACAACCGCCTGTTCGCCAGCGCCAACTTGGCGGCGCTGCTCAACTACATGGCACTCTATGCGATCAGCATCCTCACGGCGGTGTTCCTCGAGGTGGTCCAGGGCCGGTCGGCCGGACTGACTGGCTGGCTGATGCTCGGGCAACCGGCGGTGCAGGCGGCGCTCAGCCCCTTGAGTGGGCGCTTGAGCGACAGGCTGGGTTCGCGCCTGCTGAGCACCTCGGGCATGGTGATCACCGGAGCCGGCATGGTGCTGTTGGCGTCGATGCCGTCCGCGGCCGGCATGCCCCGCGTGGTCGGCAGTCTGGCCGTGGTCGGCGTCGGGCTGGCGGCGTTCAGCGCGCCGAACACTTCGGCGATCATGGGCAGCGTGAGCCGCCGCCAGCTTGGTGTGGCGAGCGCGTTTGTCGGCACCATGCGCGTGACCGGCATGGCACTCAGCGTGGCCGTGCTCGGGGGTATCGCTGCAAGCAAACTGGGTCGCCTCGGCGGACGGTTCCTCTACACTCACGGTCACAACGTCGGCAGTCACGCGCTGGCATCGATCGCCGCCGGCCATTATGCGACGGGTTACAGATTGGCGATGCTCACCGGCGCCGGCCTGGCGATCATCGGCGCCATCGCCTCGCTGACGAGGCCCGCGCACGTGTCGCCGCCGGCGCCGACCGACGCGACGGCCTAAGGCCCGGC
>PKYG01000106.1 GCA_003132585.1 Actinomycetota bacterium | reverse complement strand
CTCACGCCTGGCGATGTCTTTCCACTCGCTTCGCCCGGCGCGCTCGGCAAGGGCATGAAGTGGCTGTTCGACGCCACCAGCCCCTTCTACATCGCGCCGCGTCCGGATCCGGCGCTGCTTCGCTGGCTCGTGCTCTTCGCGCGCAACTGCCGCGAGGCGCCGATGCGCGCGGGTATGCCGGTGCAGCGCGCGCTCAATCGGACGAGCGCCGATCTGTGGGCGGAGATCGCCGCCGCCGCCGATGTGGACTTCGGCTACCACCAGAACGGCTGGCTGCGACTCTTTACGAGCGGCCAAGGTTTGGCGGCCGCTGCCGCGGAGGTGGCGCAGGCGGCGCCTCTGGGCGTCGACGGCGAGGTGCTCGACGCCGGCCGCGTGCGCGAGCTCGTGCCCGGGGCGACGGACGCCGTGATCGGTGGCGTCATGTACCGGGAAGACGGGCACACGATCCCCAATCGTGCAGTCGAGGCGGTCGCCCGCCTCGCGGCTGAGCGCGGCGCCGAGTTCCGCGCGCAAACCGAGGTGCTCGATGTCGAGACGAGCGGGCGCCGCGTGACCCGGCTGATCACGAGCCGCGGCGCGATCGCGGTCGACGGCAGCGTCGTGCTCGCCGCCGGTGCGTGGTCGCCGCCGCTCGGTCGGCGGTTGCGCCTCGATCTGCCGATCCAGGGAGCCAAGGGCTACAGTGTGACGGTGGCGCGGCCCGAGGGCTTGGCCGAGCTGCCGCTCTACAACGGCGAGGGCTACGTGGCGATTACGCCGATGGGTGATCGGCTGCGCTTCGCCGGCACGCTGGAGCTGGCCGGACTCGACCTGTCGATCCGCTGGCGGCGCGTGGCGGCGATCCGTCGCGGCGCCGGGCAGGTGCTCGCCGGCGCCGCCGAGTGGGAGCCGCTCGAGATCTGGCGGGGTCTCCGACCGTGCACGCCCGACGGACTGCCGATGATCGGACGCAGCCCCCGCCACGACAATCTCGTTGTCGCCGCCGGCCACTGCATGCTGGGGCTTTCGATGGGCCCTGTGACCGGCAAGCTGGTCGCCCAGATCATCGCCGGCGACCAGCCGGCGATTGATCTCACGCCGCTGCGCATCGATCGTTTCCCGTTGCTCTAGTCGCCGACAGGGGTGGGCGGCGGCGGGCGTAGCCGGGCCGCCGCCGGGGAAGAGTGATGGGCATGGACACAACGGTGCAGGAGAGGTTCGGCAGCGTCTACGCGAAGCTGGCGACGCGCGACCTGAAGGTGGAGAGCTACGCGATCGAGCGTCACGAGCTCGACGTGTCGAGCGGCTTTCGCCGCGTGACGACGGATGTCATAGTGCGCGGCGGCGGGCATGAAGGACGCGGGGAGGACGTCACCTACCTCGCCGAGGAGCACGATGACTACCCGTTGGCGCTTCCGCTTGCCGGCGAATGGACACTGGACGGCCTGTCGCAGCGGCTCGGGCAGTTCGATCTCTTCCCGGCCAAGCCGCCGAGCATGGCCGTCGCCCGCCAGTACCGGCGCTGGGCGTTCGAGAGTGCCGCGCTTGACCTCGCCCTGCGTCAGCAGGGCCGGTCGCTGGGCGCGGCGCTCGACCGCGACTACCGCGCCGTGCGCTTCGTCGTCTCGACGCGCCTCGACATCGACCCGTGGTTGGCGATCGACCCGGGGCTGGAGTTCAAACTCGATCCAACGCCGGATTGGGACGCGGCGACGATGGCGCGCATCGCTGCCACCGGCCGTGTGTGCGCGCTCGACTTCAAGTCGTTCTACGAAGGGACGCCGGTCGACAACCCGCCGGATGCGGGGCAGTATCGGGCGGTGGCCGCGGCTTTTCCCGGCGCCATCCTCGAAGACCCGTCGCTGGCCTCCGAACACCGCGCCGCTCTTGCCGGCGCCGAGAGCCGCTTCAGCTTCGACGCTCCGGTCCACTCGTGGGCCGACGTCGAGGCGCTGCCGCTACGACCGCGGTTTCTCAACATCAAGCCCTCCCGGTTCGGTTCGGTCGCGGCGCTGCTCGATTGCATCGAGAGGTCTCGGGCGGCCGGCATCACGCTCTACGGCGGCGGCCAGTTCGAGCTCTCCGTCGGCCGCGACCAGATCGAGGCGCTGGCCAGCCTTTTCTACCCGCGCGGCCCCAACGACGTCGCGCCGCGCGACTATCACGGCGAGCCGCACCCGGGCGTGCCGCGCAGCCCCTTGATGCCGCTCGATCAGGCGCCTGGATTCGCTTTCGCATTTGCGCGCTGAAGCGCGCCGCGACGGGATAGGGTACCGTTTGGAAACGGCGGCCCCCTTCCGTCATCCGAGAGGAGATCTTCAGTGAACGAGGTCACGGCACTGGCGCTGTTCCCCGGCGTGGCCCTCGTTGTCGGCTTGGCGGTCGCCGCCTTGATCCTCGTGATCAACATCTACTTCATCGTTGAGGTCGTTGTGCGCGACGACCTCACTGTCGGCATGAAGGTCTTCTGGCTGATCGTGCTTCTCTGGCTGCACTTCGTCGGGCTGCTCGTCTACTTGATCGCAGGACGGTCGGGGATGCGGCGTGACTGACGGTGTCGATTGGGCGGCGCGCGCCGTGGCGCTGGGCGCCGACGGCGCCCGCCCGCTGCCCGCCGCCGCAGTCGAGACGGCAGCTTGGGTGAGCCTCAAGTGTCGTTACGGATGCGACGAATACGGTCTTTGCAGGACGTGTCCACCGCACGGCCCATCGCTTGCCGAGTTCCGGGCAGCGCTCGCTTGCTACGGCGAGGCGCTGCTCGTCTTTGTCGGGGGGCGCGCTGGGGCGGGCGCGGCAGGGGCCGGCGATGGCGACGCGGTGGAGCTGGCGCGGCGCACCCGCTTGCACACGGTCGTGCTCGCGCTCGAGCGCGAGCTGTTCCTCGCCGGCCACCACAAAGCCTTCGGTCTGGCGCAAGGGCCGTGCCACCTCTGCGACAGGTGCGACCTCGTGGCGCCGTGTCGGCAGCCCGCTGACGTGCGGCCGTCGATGCAGGCTTGCGGAATCGACACGTTCGCGACCGTGCGGGAGGCCGGACTCACGATCGAGATCGCGCGATCGACCAGCGCCGACTTCCGGCTCTACGGGCTCGTACTGGTAACATGAGGCCGTGACGCCGATCCGCAAGATCCAGGAGCAGCACGGCATCGTCGGGCGCGAGCGCGAGCTGGCGATGGCGCTCGCCGTGCTGAATACCGGCCGTCACATCCTCTTCGAAGGCCCTGTGGGCGTCGGCAAGACCACCGTCGCGCTCGCCGTCTGCGGGCATCTCGGTCGCCAGACCGTGCGCGTCGACGGCGACGACCGCTACTCTGAAGCCAAGCTCACCGGCTGGTTCGATCCGCCGCTGGTGCTCAAGCAGGGATATGGCGAGCGCTCGTTCTTCGCCGGCCCTCTCGTGCAGGCGATGACCGCTGGCAGCGTGCTCTTCATCAACGAGCTCAACCGCATGCCGGAGTCGGTGCAGAACGTGCTCCTGCCGGCGCTCGACGAGAGGATCGTGATCGTCCCACACATCGGCACGCTGCTGGCTGCCGACGGGTTTCAGGTGGTCGCCACCCAGAACCCGGTCGAGTACGTCGCCACCGGCCACCTGTCCGAGGCGTTGCGTGATCGTTTCGAGCACATCGTGCTCGAGTATCAGAGTGCCGCCGAGGAGCGCGCCATCGTCGCGCGGGAGACGGGCAGCACCGACGCCGAGCTGATCGGCCACGCCGTCGCCCTGGCGCGCGCTACGCGCCGGCACGCGCGCTTCAAGAAGGGCGCCTCCGTGCGTGCCGCGATCGCCACCGTCGCGATCGCCGCTGCACTTGACGGTGGAGACGCTCTGCGCCGCGCCGCCGCGGCCGCCTTGGCGACGCGCGTCGACCTGCGCGACGACATCGACGCCGACCTCGAGTCTGCGCTCGACGAGATCTACGCGGCCGTCGTCGAGCGCGGCGAGGACCCGGACGCGTGGGGCGCCGAAGATCCGGACGCCGGCCAAAAAAAAGCCTGAGCGCCGCCGCTGCGGCGCCACGGCGCCGCAGCGCACAGATCGTCGAGGGCCGCTCCGGCGGTGCCGGACCCGACCGCCGCGAGGCGCTGGCGCGGCTTGCCGAAAAGTATGCGGTGCCCGTTGGTGATCTCGACGGCTGGACGATCGCCGTCAACCTCACACGCAGCGACCGGCGCATCTTCAATCGCGAGCTCCAGGTCTACGCGGAGAGGCTGGCGGCGCGGGCCGTGTTGCGCCGCGCGGCCGATCTCGTCGGCCCGATCCGTGGCGCCACCGAGCGCGTCCGCGAACCGCTCTGCGACCCGTTCTCCGGCGAGTTCGATCTCGAACGCACTCTCGAGAACATCGGCGCCAAGGAGTTGCCCGAGCCCGAGGACTGGGTCGTCGAGCGCCGCCAGGAGCGTCGCCAGCAGGTCGTGCTGATGGTCGACACGTCGCTCTCGATGTCGGGCGAGAACATGGCGATGGCGGCCGTTGCCGCTGCTGTGTTGGCGCTGAAGCTGCACCGCGGGGACCTGTCGGTGGTCGTGTTCGAAGATCAGGCGCGGGCGGTCAGTCATCTCGAACAGGAGGCCCCGCCTGCGCTCGTCGTCGAGCGCATGCTCGAGCAGCCCGTGCGCGGCTACACCAACATCGAGGCGGCCTTGCGCGTCGGCGCCGAGGAGCTGGCTCGCGGCCGCAACCCGCGCAAGGCGGGGTTGTTGGTCACGGACGGCGTGTCCACTGCGGGCGGCGACCCGCTGCCGCTGGCCGCCCGCTTCAACCGGCTCTTCGTGCTGCTTACCGAGGACTACAAGATGAATCCCGGTCTCTGTCGGCAGATGGCCGACCTCGGGCACGGCGACGTTTTCCCGGTGAAGAGCTTCGCGCAGTTGCCACGACGCATGCTCGATGTCGCCGACCGGGTGCTGCGCTAGCTAGCTCCGGCGCGCAGATGCTGGGGACAGAGCGATGTGAGTAAGGGGCGGCCCCGAGCTCGGGGCCGCCCCTTACAAAGGAGAGGGGGCGGTTCCTCTTCCAGAACCGCCCCCTCTTGCCAGCGCCGAACCGTATCCGGCGCTCGAACTATGTGATCCCGAAGCCTGGACTCAGATCACAGAACCGTGTTGTGACCGTGGTTGTGATGGATCTTGGCCGGCGTCGGGGACTTGCCTTGCTTGCCGCCGCCGCCCTTGGCCGCGAGGGCCGGCGTAGCGATCAGACCGGAAAGTGCGAACGCTGAAAGTGCGAGAACGACATGACGCTTCATGACTTCCTCCAGTTACTTCCGCCGTGCGCCGGCTGTGGCGGCGCTTCCCGTTGCTCGTTGCAAGTCATCGGTGACGCGTTTCCCGCGTCGAATGGGGTGTTCTTCCTCGATTTGGCGAGCGTCGCCGGGGAGTCTCGACGATCCGGCGGCGCTCGGAGTGGACGGGCGCTTCTCCGACTAGCTAAGCTAGGCGGCACACACCGGCTCGAGAGAGGGAGACGATGGGGCTGTTCGGACCGCCGAACGTGGAGAGACTCGATCGTCGCGGCGACCTCGAGGGGCTGCTGCGCGCCGCCAGGTACAAGAGGGACGAATCTGTGCGCCGCGCCGCCGCCGCAGCATTGGCAGACATGACCGACCTCCTGATCACCCATCTGCAGTCGTTCAATCTGCGCCACGTGCGGCTGGCGCGCGCCGGACTGCTTGCCGCCGGACAGCCGGCGATCGCCGCGATGATGTTTGTGATCACCGATCACCAGAGCCTGCATCGGCGTCAGGACGTGACATTCGTGCTCGGCGAAGCGGGCGCTGCTGCGGCCGTCGATGTGCTCATCGGGGAGCTGCGCGACCCGGACGCCCTGCTGCGCGCGCTGGCGGCGGACGCGCTCGGCAAGATCGGCGACCTCAGGTCGGCGACGGCGCTGCGGAGCGCTCTTCGCGACCCCGAGGAGCCGGTGCGCAAAGCGGTCCAGAAGGCCCTGGAACAGGTGGGTGGCTGACGTGGAGTGCCTCGCGCTCCTCGGACTCGGCTGGCTCGTCGTCACCGTGTTGATGACGTCCCTCTGGTTCGTGCAGCGCGCTCGCAACGACGCCGGCGTCGTCGACGTCGGCTGGGCCGCCGGCCTCGGCCTGCTGGCGGTGCTCTATGCTCTGATCGGCGACGGCGCTCCGGCGTATCGCGTGCTGCTCGCAGTGCTCGCCGGACTCTGGTCGGTACGTCTCGCGCTCTTCGTGTACGTGAACCGCGTGCGTGGCAAGGATGAAGACGGCCGGTACCAGACCTTGCGGGCGCGGTGGGGCGACCAGGCGCAGTCCAGATTCATGGTGTTCTTCCAGGCGGAGGGCTTTCTCGACGTGCTGTTGTCGTTGCCGTTTGTCGTCGTCGTCAACATCGACGTCCGAGAGCTCACCATCTGGGCGTATGTGGCGATCGGTCTCTGGGTGATCGCCGTGGCCGGCGAGACGACTGCCGATCGCCAGTTGGCGGCTTTTCGCGCCGACCCGGCGAACCGGGGCACGACATGCCGCCGCGGGCTGTGGCGTTACTCGCGACACCCGAACTACTTCTTCGAGTGGCTGCACTGGTGGACGTACGTGCTGATCGCGATCGGCAATACCTTTTGGTGGGCGACGCTGGTCGGCCCGGCGTTGATGGCGTTCTTCCTCTTCAAGGTGACCGGTATCCCGGCCACCGAAGCGCAGGCCGTCGCAAGCCGGGGCGACGATTACCGGGATTATCAGCGCACGACGAGTGCATTCGTGCCCTGGCCGCCGAAGCAGTAGGGTTTCGGCTGCGGCAGGAGGTGAAGAGTGACAGTTCGGCATATCGATCGCACGGCGACGGCAGAGATACAGGGCCGCGGTATCGCTGAGGTCACCAAGAAGGTGCTGATCTCGCCCGCGGACGGGTGGGACGGTTGGGTGATGCGCCTCTTCCAGCTGCGCGTCGGCGGCCACACGCCACGGCACATGCACGAGTGGCCGCACATCAACTACATCGTCTCCGGTCGTGGATTGCTGCACCTCGACGGGCAGGACCATCCGGTCGGCGCCGGCTCGTATGCGTTCATCCCCGCCGGCGCCGAGCATCAGTTCGCGAACGACGGCGATGCGGTGTTCTCCTTCATCTGCATCGTCCCGGCGGAAGGCGACATGTAGGCAGGAGAGCGCCGGCGCCTTTTGGACATCGGCGTGCCGGCGCATCCTTGAAAAGCGGCCCCCATTGTCATTGAGTACCGAGGCGTAGGGGCCATCACATCCGACGAGGGCGGGATCATGACAGACGTGGCTTCCGGCAGCTCGAGCGCACTCGAGGAGCGCTGCATCAACACCATCAGATTCCTCGCCGTCGACGCCGTGCAGAAGGCCAACTCGGGACACCCCGGCATGCCGATGGGCATGGCGTCGGTCGCTCACATCCTTTGGACGCGGCACATGAAGTACGACCCGAACGATCCGACGTGGGTCGACCGCGACCGCTTCGTGCTCTCCGCCGGCCATGGCAGCATGTTGCTCTATGCGATGCTGCACCTCACCGGCTACGACCTCCCGCTCGAAGAGTTGAGGCGATTCCGCCAGTGGGGAAGCAAGACGCCCGGCCATCCCGAGCACGGCCTGACTCCCGGCGTCGAGACGAGCACCGGCCCGCTCGGCCAGGGGTTCGGCAACGCGGTCGGCATGGCGATCGCCGAAGCTTTCCTCGCGGCGACGTTCAACGGCGACGGACCGGCGATCGTCGACCACCACACGTATGCGATCGCCAGTGACGGCGACATGATGGAGGGTGTCTCCTCCGAGGCGGCGTCGCTTGCCGGGCACCTGGGGCTGGGAAAGCTGATCGTCCTGTACGACGACAATCACATCCACATCGAGGGCAGCACGGCGCTCGACTTCACCGAGGACGTGGTCGCGCGGTTCGACGCGTACCAGTGGCACACGCAGCGCGTCGCCGATGCGAACGACCGCGNNCATGGCGAACCGCTCGGCGCCGATGAGGTGAGGCTCACCAAGGAACACCTCGGGTGGCCGCTCGAGCCCACGTTCCTCGTGCCCGACGAGGTGCGCGCCTTCTATGCGCCGCTCGCGGCGAAAGGCGCGCAGATCGCGAAGGACTGGGAGGCGCGGTTCGCGACTTGGCGGGCGGCGGACCCCGACCGCGCCGCCGCGTGGGACCGCGCGCAGCGGCGCGAGCCGGCGCCAGGCTGGGAGGCGGCGCTGCCCATCTTCAAACCGGAGGACGGCGGTGTGCCGACGCGCGCCGCCTCCGGCCAGACCCTCAACGCGATCGCGCCCTTCTTCCCGGCGCTGATCGGTGGGTCGGCCGACCTCTCGCCGTCGACGAACACCATCCTCAAGGAGTGCGGCGACTTCCAGTCCTCTAGCCCGGGTTGCCCGAATATGCACTTCGGCGTACGCGAACACGCGATGGCGGCGATCGCCAACGGCATGGTCTTGCACGGCGGCGTGATGCCCTACGTGGCGACGTTCTTCGTGTTCACCGACTACATGCGTCCGTCGTTGCGCCTCGCCGGGCTGATGAGATTGCCGGTCATCTACGTGTTCACGCACGACAGCATCGGGCTCGGCGAGGACGGCCCCACGCACCAGCCCGTGGAGCATCTGGCGATCCTGCGCGCGACGCCCAACTGGACGATCATCCGGCCCGCCGACGCCAACGAGACCGTCGCTGCCTGGAAGATCGCTCTCACGCACGGGGACGGTCCTGTGGGGCTCGTGCTCACACGGCAGAAGGTGCCGACGATGCAAGCCGCCGCCGCCGGAGTCGCGCGCGGCGGCTACGTGCTCGCCGACGCCGGCGGTACCCCGCGGGTGATCATCATCGCCAGCGGCAGCGAGGTGCAGCACGCGGTGGCGGCGTACGAGCGGTTGCGCGCCGACGGCATCGCCGCACGCGTCGTGAGCATGCCGAGCTGGCAGCTCTTCGCGCGTCAGGAGGCGGCCTATCGCGAGGCGGTCCTGCCGGCTGCCGTCACGGCCCGCCTCGCCGTCGAAGCGGCGAGCCCCTTCGGTTGGGAGCGCTGGGTCGGCGATGCCGGCGAGGTCATCGGACTCGACCACTTCGGCGCTTCGGCTCCGGCCGACCGGCTGATGACCGAGTTCGGGTTCACCGCGGAAAACGTGTACCAGACGGCGAAGCGGCTCGCCGGCGGCGGGAGCGCGTAGCCTCATCCCGCCGCGGGTACATAAGTGCGACATGCAGCGGCGGAGACACATCGCCGCGCGTGCAGTGAGTGCCACGACCGGAAGGAGTCGGACCGTATGAACGACAAGGTCAATCGGCTGCACCAGCTGGGAGTGCTCGGACAAAGCGTGTGGTTCGACTACATCAGTCGTGGGCTGATCGGCTCCGGGGGTCTGCAGAGGCTGATCGACGAGGACGACGTTCGCGGCGTCACCTCCAACCCGTCGATCTTCGAGAAGGCGATCGGCTCCGGCGAAGGCTACGACGACGACATCCTGCGCTTGGCGCGCGAGGGGCTCGACGCGGCGCAGATCTTCGATCGGCTGGCAATCGATGACGTGCGCGCCGCCTGCGACGTGTTCGCGCCGGTCTACCTCGGCATGGGCGGCGAAGACGGGTTCGTCTCGATCGAAGTATCGCCGAAGCTGGCCTACGATACCCCCGCCACGATCGCCGAAGCGCACCGACTCTTCGCCGCGGTCGACCGACCCAATGTGATGGTCAAGATCCCCGGCACGCGCGAAGGCATCCCGGCGATCCGCGAGTGCCTCGCCGAGGGGCTCAACATCAACATCACCCTGATGTTCTCGATGGCGCACTTCGAGGGCGTCGCCGAAGCGTTCCTGCTCGGCCTCGAAGCCCGATCGAAGCGCCAGGTCACGCTCCGCAACGTGTCGTCGGTGGCCAGCTTCTTCGTGTCGCGCGTCGACACGCTGGTCGATCGGTTGCTTGACGACAAGATCGCGATGGGCGCTGAAGCGGAGCGCCTCAACGGACTGAAAGGCCGGCTCGGCGTCGCCAATTCGAAGCTCGTGTACGAACGTTTCGTGCAGATCCTCGCCTCGGCTCGCTGGCGTCGCCTCGCCGGCGCTGGCACGAAGGTGCAGCGCCTGCTCTGGGCGAGCACCGGCACCAAGAATCCCGCCTACAGCGACGTCCTTTACGTCGACGAGCTCATAGGGCCGCTGACGATCAACACGCTGCCGGAGGCGACGCTCAATGCCTTCCGTGACCACGGCCGCCCGGTGCGCACCATCGACACGGGATACGACGATGCCCGCCGCCTGATGCGTGAGCTCGCCGAAGTGGGCATCGACGTGAGTGCCGCGACCGAGCGACTGCAGAAGGAGGGCGTCGACCTCTTCACCAAGGCCTACGAAGGCGTTGTCGGGATCGTCGACAAGCGCCGGCAGGCGCTGCTCGCCGCCGACGGAGCGGGCGCATGAAGCTTGAATTGACGCCGGCGCTGCAGGCGCTCGTCGAGCAGGCCCTTCGCGGTCTCGACGAGCGGAACTTCGGGCGCCGGCTATGGGAGCGCGACACCACTCTGTGGAAGAGCACGCCGGCCCATCAAGCGATCATCGCCGAAGCGCTCGGCTGGCTCAGCGTGCCGGCCGACATCCGCGAGCAGGTCGCCGAGCTTGTCGGTTTCGTCGACGAGGTGCGCGCCGAGGGCTACACCGACGCCGTGCTGCTCGGCATGGGCGGGTCGAGCCTCGCGCCCGAGGTGCTGCGGCGCACGTTCGGCGTTGCCGAAGGTTACCTCGACCTGCACGTGCTCGACTCGACCGATCCGCAGGCGGTGCTCGACCTGGAGCGCTCGCTTGACTTCGAGCGCACGCTGTTCGTCGTTGCCAGCAAGTCCGGCGGCACCACCGAGACGGCCAGCTTTCACGCCTACTTCTATCACGCCCTCGAGCACCTCGGCGGTGAGCTCGCTGGGCGGCACTTCGTGGCGATCACGGACGAGGACACGTCGTTGCAGCGAGAGGCGCTCGCCGAGGACTTCCGCGCCGTCTTCGTCAACCCTTCGGACATCGGCGGCCGCTACTCGGCGTTGTCATTCTTCGGGCTCGTGCCCGGCGCTCTCATCGGGCTCGACCTCGATGCGCTTCTTGGGCGCGCGTTGGCGATGGCGGACACCTGCGCCGCAGGAAAGGCGGCCGTGGAGAGCCCCGGCGCGCACCTCGGCGCGGTACTCGGTGGGTTGGCTGGAGCCGGACGCGACAAGCTCACGCTGCTCGCGTCGCCCGGCGTCGCCTCGTTCGGCGCCTGGGTGGAGCAACTCGTCGCTGAGAGCACGGGCAAGGAAGGCATGGGAATCGTGCCGGTCGATCTCGAGCCGCCGGCCGAGCCGGCGCGCTACGGCGACGACCGGCTGTTCGTCTACGTGAGGCTGGCGGCGGCGGCCGACGCCGGCCAGGACATGGCGGCGGCGGCACTGGCCGACGCCGGCCAGCCGGTCGTCACGATCGATCTCGACGATCCGCTCGACCTTGGCGGTGAGTTCCTGCGCTGGGAGATCGCCACGGCGGCTGCCGGTGCGCTGCTCGGAATCGACCCGTTCGATCAACCCAACGTGCAGGAGAGCAAGGACAACACCAAGCGTCTGCTCGCCGGGTTCGTCGCCTCCGGCGAGCTCATGACCGAGGTGCCGGGCGGCGCCGACGCCAAGCTCTCGCTGCCGATCGCCGACGACGGTCTGCCGGCAGTGCTGCGCGAGTTCCTCGCGCAGACCGCCGCCGGCGACTACGTCGCTCTGCAGGCGTATGTCGCGCCCGACCCTGCACTATGGGACGCGCTACAACGCGTCCGCGCCGTGCTACGCGACCGTCTGCGAGCGGCGACCACGCTCGGCTATGGGCCGCGCTTCCTGCACTCCACGGGCCAACTCCACAAGGGCGGTCCCAACACGGGTCTCTTCCTGCAGCTTGTCGGTCACGATCGCGAAGACGCGAGCATCCCGGGGCAGCCGTACAGCTTCAGCGTGCTCAAGCGGGCGCAGGCGCGTGGCGATTTCTCCGCCCTGCGCGCGCATGGGTGCCGCGCGCTGCGCATCTGCCTGGGCGATGACGTACCGGCAGCCGTCGCGAAGCTGCTCGAGTTGGTCGAAGCAGCGACGTAGGCTGCCGGCGCGACGCGCGCGCCGACAGCGAACGAGTCCGAGCGAGGGAGGAAGACGATGGATGTGGCGATGGTGGGTCTCGGCCGGATGGGCGCCAACATGGCCCGGCGGCTGCTCCGCGGTGGCCACCGCGTCGTGGTCTGGAACCGCACGTTCGAAAAGGCGCAGGAGCTGGCGCACGAGGGCGCGGAAGCGGTGCGGGAGCTCGCCGAGCTGCCGGCCGCGGTCGCGGCGCCGCGGGCGGTCTGGGTGATGTTGCCCTACGGCGCGCCGACCGACGAGGCGATCGCCACCGTCCTGCCGCATCTCGGCAAGGGTGACATCGTCATCGATGGCGGCAACTCGCCGTTTACACATGATCAGGAACGTGGCCCGAAGCTCGCCGAGCAAGGCATCCGCTACCTCGACGCGGGCACGAGCGGCGGGGTCTGGGGCCTCGATGTGGGCTACTGCCTGATGGTCGGCGGCGACAAGAGCGCGTTCGACCAGATCGAGCCGATCCTCAAGACGCTCGCCCCGCCGGGCCACGGCTACGGCTACATGGGAGGCTACGGCGCCGGNNCACAACGGCATCGAGTACGGCATGATGCAGGCGTACGGCGAGGGCTTCGAGCTGCTCAAGGAGAGCGGCTACGACCTCGATCTCGCCGCGATCGCCGATCTCTGGAACCAGGGCAGCGTGGTGCGCTCGTGGCTGCTCGAGCTCGCCGTCGACGCGTTTGCCAAAGACCCGGGGTTGGAGAAGATCGCCGGCTACGTAGAAGACACCGGCGAGGGTCGCTGGACCGTACAGCAGGCGATCGAACGGTCCGTGCCCATGCCTGTGATCGCGATGTCGCTCTTCACGCGCTTCCGCTCGCGGCAGTCCGACTCCTTCAGCGCCAAGGTGCTGGCGGCGCTGCGCAACGAGTTCGGCGGCCACGCGGTCAAGGAGAAGTGATGGCGCTCGAGTACGAGCAGCTCGACGACGCGCTCGAACGTCCGCGGCCGAGCGCGTCGCCGCTCGACCCCTTCGGTCTCGAGCGCCCGCCCGATCCCTGCGCCGTGGTCATTTTCGGAGCGACCGGAGACCTGACGCACCGCAAGCTCGTGCCGGCGCTCTACGACCTCTCCTGCCACAACGTGTCGCCGAGCCGGATGGCGATCGTCGGTTTTGGCCGGCGTGCGCTCAGCGAGACGGACTTTCGCGCGGCGATGACGGAAGCGATCGACAGCTTCTACGGCGACGACAGCCGCATCGACCAGGCGTGTGGCAGCTGCGTGCGCGAGGCGCGCTACCTGCAGGGCGACTTCGACGACCTGCAGGCCTACCAGCGCCTCGCCGATTTGCTGGCGGAGCTCGATGAGCAACAGGGCACGGCGGGCAATCGCATCTTCTACCTGGCGACACCACCGAGCCTGTTCCCGGTGATCATCGAGAAACTCGGCGCGGCGGGCCTGGCGCGGCGCGGCGCCTCCGGTGACGTCGCCGAACATGCGGCGCCCGAGGGCCAGGGTTGGACACGGATCGTCGTCGAGAAGCCATTCGGTCACGATCTCGAGAGCGCCCACCAGCTCAACGTCGTTCTGCGCGAGGTGTTCGCCGAGAACCAGGTCTACCGGATCGACCACTACCTGGCCAAGGAGACGGTGCAGAACATCCTCGTCTTTCGCTTCGCCAACGGCATCTTTGAGCCGGTCTGGAACCGGAGCTTCGTCGACCACGTGCAGATCACCGCTGCCGAGGCGCTCGGCGTGGAACACCGGGGCGCCTACTACGAAGAGGCCGGCGCGCTGCGCGACATGATCCAGAACCACCTCGTCCAGCTCTTCGCGCTGACGGCGATGGAACCGCCCGTCGCGTTCAGCGCCGATGCCGTGCGCGACGAGAAGGTGAAGCTGCTGCGCGCCGTGCGCTCCATACCACCTGAGCATGTCGATCAGTTCGCCGTTCGCGGCCAGTACGTGGACGGCACGATCGATGAGCAGCCGGTGATCGCCTACCGGCGTGAGGACCGCGTGTCGCCGAATTCCACGACGGAGACCTACGCCGCGGTCAAGCTGCTTGTCGACAACTGGCGCTGGCAGGGCGTGCCCTTCTATCTGCGCACAGGCAAGCGCCTCCCGCACCAGGCGACGGAGATCGCCGTGCAGTTCAAGCGGCCGCCGCATCTGCTCTTCCGCGATGCCGAGAAGCTCGGCGGCCAGATCCCACCGAACCTGCTCGTGATCAGGATCCAGCCCGACGAAGGTCTCTCGCTGCGCTTCGAGGCGAAGACACCGGGGCAGGTGATCGGCCTGCAGCCGGTGGAGATGAAGTTCAGCTACGGTTCGGCGCTGCGTGAGCTGCCGTTCAGCGCCTACGAGACGCTGCTGCTCGACTGCATGACCGGCGATGCGACGCTGTTCAACCGCGACGACCAAGTCGACGAGGCGTGGCGCATCGTCATGCCGATCCTCGACCGGTGGGCGGCGACTCCGGGTCACGGGCTCGGCATCTACGAGGCCGGCACGTGGGGTCCCGAGGCCGCCGACGGGCTTGTGGCGCGCGACGGGCGTCGCTGGAGGCAGCCGTGATCGGTGCCCGCCACGAGATCGTCGTTCTCGGCGACAAGCGCGCCGACGGCTTCGTCATCCCGCTCGGGCCGGTCAACCTCGTGGCGGTCATGACCGCCGTCGGCATGCTCGCCTGCGGCGCCTTCGACGTGCTCGCGCTCGAGCGGTTCGAGTATCCGGCGGCCAAGGCCAAGGCGACGCGCGGGGATGCGATCGCGACCGTCGACGACCTGCTCGTCGCTGAGGTGACGGTCGTCAACGAGGCCGCTGCCGCACGCGGCATCGCCGCCGGCATGAGCGGGCGCGAGGCGCTCGAGAAGTTGTAGCCGAGCGGTCGTGAAGATCGAAGTACTCACAGACGCCGACGCCGTCGCGCAGCGCGCGGCGAGCCTCTTCGTGCTCGCCGCGCAAGAGAGCGCGGTGGCGCGCGGCGCGTTCACTGTCGTGTTGAGCGGCGGCAGCACGCCGCGCGCCCTCTACGGGCAGCTCGCGCGCCAGACGGTGAGCGTCAAGATCCCCTGGCGGCGCGTGCACCTCTACTGGGGCGACGAGCGTTGTGTGCCGCCCGAGGAGCCCGCGAGCAACTACGGCATGGCGCGCGACACGCTGATCAGCAAGGTGCCGATCCCGCCGGAGAACGTGCATCGCATGCACGGTGAGGAGGAGCCGGAGGCGGCGGCGCGCGCCTATGAGCAGGAGATCCTCACGCCTCCGGCGCGCGCCGCCGCCCACTCCGCCGATGTGCCGGTGTTCGATCTGGTGCTGCTCGGTCTCGGCGCCGACGGGCACACGGCTTCGCTGTTCCCGCACACCGACGCGGTGACCGAGCAGGATCGGCTGGTGGTCGTCAACCTGGCACCCGACGGCGACTCGCGTCTCACTTTGACCCTGCCGGTGATCGACGCCGCCCGCCGCGTGTTTTTCGTCGTCACCGGCGGCGAGAAGGCGGGGATGGTCGCCGAGGTCCTCGAGGGTCTGCGCATGCCGGTCGCCGTGCCTGCACAGGCTGTCGCGCCGTCCGCCGGAGTGCTCACATGGCTGCTTGACGAGGCGGCCGCGGCCGAGCTGAGCCCGGCTCGGCGCGCCGCGTCGGTTCCCGACTGATCTCCTGGTGGTACAATGCGAAGGCAAGCCGGGTGGCCGCGGCGTTCCGGCGTTGCGCGCCTCTTCTGAGCGCGCGAGGCCGCTCGCCGAGGAAAGTCCGGACACCGCAGAGCAGGGCGCTGGATAACGTCCAGCCGGGGAAACCCGAGGGAAAGCGCAACAGAGAGCAGACCGCCAGCGGCCTCTTCGGAGGTGCGGGCAAGGGTGAAACGGTGAGGTAAGAGCTCACCAGCGGTCCTGGTGACAGGCCGGCTCGGCAAGCCCCGCCTGGTGCAAGACCAAATAGGGGAGCGATGGGGTTGCTCGCCCCGGCTTCCGGGTTTCGGTCGCATGATCTGCGCGGCGACGCGCAGGCGAGATGGATGGCCATCCTCGACAGAATCCGGCTTACAGGCTTGCTACAGAGAAGCCCCGCCGCGCAGCTGACGGCGGGGCTTCTCCAGTTCCGTCCCCATGTCTGCCGGCGGGGAGATCGGGTAGGCTGGAGAGGTGAGACCGACCGCCGCCGAGATCATCGCCACGCTGGGCCTCGAACCGCATTCCGAGGGTGGCTTCTTCCGCGAGACTTACCGGTCGACCGCGCAGATCGAGACGGATCGCGGGCGGCGCTGCGCGGCGACCGCCATCCTCTTCCTCGTCACGAGCGGGGCGCCGAGTCGGTTCCACCGCCTCAAAGCCGACGAGCTTTGGCTGTACCAAGGGGGCGAAGCGCTCGAGCTGATCCGGCTGAGCGGCCGTCGCGTCGCCGACACCGTGCTCCTCGGCGGCGAACCGCCGGCGGCCCCCCAGGTGCTCGTTTCGGCCGGCGTCTGGCAGGCAGCGCGTCTGCACGGCTGCGCCGAGGGCGCGTGGTCGCTCGTGGGCTGCCTCGTGACGCCGGGCTTCGAGGCCGCCGATCTCGAGTTGGGTGGCCGGGAGGATTTGCTGCGCGACTATCCGGCCGCCCGCGACCTCATCGTCGCCCTGACGTGAGGCGCCGGGGGCGGCGCCGCCGCCGGCGCCTCACGCTCAGCGCAGCTGACTGCCGGCGATCGCGAGAACCTTCGTCATCATCTTCTTCATCTCCGGTGTGCGCAGGTGCACGCCGTCGATGAAGCCCGTCGCGGAACCCCCGTAGGAGCTGAGCGATGTCATGTCGACGACAGTGAAGTCGTACGTGGTGTGCAACGTGGCGAGGTAGTCCACCACCTGTTGGTGGCGGTCGCTCCAACCCAATGGCAGCAGCGCGGTGATCAGCGCCGGCTCCGAAGGGGGGATGACGATGATGCCGTGGCCGCCCCACGAGGCGAAGAGCGCCAAGGTCTTCTCCAGGTAGCGTTTCGCCTCCGGGTCAGGACCGGAGTAGTCGCGATAGATTGCGCTCTTGTCCTTGATATCGGCCCGGATGTTGGGCAGGCCGGGATTGGCGTCGAGCTTCACATCTCGTGTGGAATCGGTGAACCAGCCCCAGGTCGACCAGTGTTTGCGCTGGAGCGCGGCCTTGGCGCGGATCGTGCTCAGGTGGTGAAGGATGGAGAGCGAGTCGCGCGCCGTCGTGACCGAGAACAGCCACGAGACGTCCTTGAGCCGCGACCTCAGAACGAGAAAGGACGGGAAGTACGGGCGCAGCTCGGGCACGTTGAGCAGCCCGGCCGCGAGCTGCACCTTGGTGAGCTCCGACACGTCGAGGATCCAGATGTAGTTCGGTTGCGCTGCGGGGAACGTGTCGTGGATGAGATTGGCGAACGCCCAGGCGTCGGGTGGACGCCCGCCGGAGACGGACGCGTTGAACGTCACCAGGCCGGTCTGCGCGCGAATGAACTCGGGGTTGAGCTTCCAGGCGCGCGAAGAGCCGAAGATCACGACCTGCGGCGCCTCCGGCAGGGCGGCGACCAGGTCGACTTTGATCTGACGGTCGGCCATCACCTTGGTGGGGAACAAGCCGGTGCCGACGATGCCGAACGGGTCGACGATCGCATTGAGGGCGCCGACGGCGAGCACGATTCCGAGTCCGGTCAGCAGAAGCACCAAGGCGAAGCGGCGGATGCGCCCGCCGCCGGCGAGGCTTGTTTCGGCGGCGCTCGCCGGCGGGCGCGTGATCGCGTCGCGCGCTGCCGCTGCCATGGGTTGCCCGGCTGCGTCGCCGCGCTCGCTGCGCGGCGTCGGCTCGCCGCCGCCCGGGCTGTCGCTGATCTGCCCGCCGCCGCTCACGCTAGAACTGGAAGTAGAGGAACGGGCTCGGGTTGCTCATCATCAGGATCGCCGCGCCGAGCAGCAACCCGAGCACAACCGCGTAGCGGAGCCTGGGCTGCAGCTTGATCTCCCACGTGTTCGGCGCGAAGTTCACCCAGAGTAATCCGGCGAAGATCATCAGCGCGAAGTTGACGCCGACGAGCGCACTCAGGCGATGAGCCGACTCGAAGCCGTGCAGGCCGACCATCGCCTTGAGGATGCCGCCGGCGACTTTCACGGACGGAGCGCGGAAGAAGACCCAGGCGACCACGACGCAGACGAAGGTGATCGCCCGATTGAGCCACGCCCATGACGGGGTCAGCTTGTAGCGGCGGGCAACCAGGTGGGCCGACTGGTAGAAGCCCCAGAGCCCTCCCCAGATGACGAACGTCCAGCCGGCGCCATGCCAGAGCCCGCCGATCAGGAAGGTGATCATCAGGTTGCGGACCGTCATTTTGAGAGTGCCCCACGAGCCGCCGAGCGGGATGAAGATGTAGTCGCGCAGCCAGAACGAGAGCGTCATGTGCCAGCGGCGCCAGAACTGCGACGCGTTCGTCGCCTTGTACGGCGAGTCGAAGTTCTGCGGGAGGCGGAAGCCGAGGAAGAAGGCGGCGCCGACGGCCATGTCGGAGTAGCCGGAGAAGTCGAAGTAGAGTTGGAGGGTGTAGCCGAGCGCCGCCGCCCAGCTTGAGAAGAAGCCGAGCGACCCCGACGTCGCGAAGAGGTTGTCGACGTGAGGTAGCAGGACGTCGGCGACCAGCAGCTTCTTCGCGAGACCGCAGGCGAAGAAGTACAAGCCGGTGGCCGCGAGGTTGGCGGTGAACCGCGGCTCCATGTTCGCGAACTGGTCGTCGATGTCGGTGTAGCGCACGATCGGCCCGGCGGTGACGCGCGGGAACATCGCGATGAACGCCGAGTAGTGGATCAGGTTCTTCGCCGGCGCGCACGTGCCGCGGTAGACGTCGACGACGTACGCGATCGCGCTGAACGTGTAGAACGAGATGCCGAGCGGCAGGACCACGCGGAGCGCGGGGAAGGGCCGCCCGCCGCCGAGCAGAGCGCTCAGGCCGTTGAGCGAGTCGAGGAAGAAGCCGCGGTACTTGAAGTAGCCGAGGATCGCCACGTTGAGCGTGATCGCGGCGGTGAGCAGCAGCTTGCGCCGCCGCCGCTCGTCGCTGCGGGCGATCATGCCGCCGGCGATCCAGTCGATGCTCGTGGCGGCGATCATCAGGGGGACGTAACGCCAGTCCCAGTAGGCGTAGAAGACGTAGGAGGCGAGGGCGAGGAAGGCGAGGCGCGCCGCGGACCCGCGCAGCAGCCAGTAGACCAGTAGCGTCGCCGGCAGGAATGCGAAGAGGAAGATGTAGCTGCTAAAGAGCACCGCTGGTCCTTTCGATGACGGCGTCGAGAAGCCTGGCGATGTAGAGCGGGTCGAGGTCGCTCAACGGCATGACGCCACGGCGAGCGAAGAGTGGGTCGGCGGCGGTGCTACGCTCATCGCAGTGCGCCGCCGTAGTTCTGGACGAGGAAGTCGATCAACTTGTGGATGTTCGCGTACGACGGGTGCACGCCGTCGAAGAACTCCGTCGGCGAACCGCCCCACGTGCTCACCGATGTCATGTCGGCGAACGTGAATCCGTACGTGCTCGCGAGGCTGCTGAAGAAGTCGACCACCTGCTGATGACGGTCGTACCAGCCGAGGGGCCCGAGCTTCTGCTGGAACATCGGACTCAACGGGGTCAGCACGATCAGCGGCTCCGCACCCGACTGGTTCAACAGCGCCAGCGTCTGCTCGACGTAGCGCTGTGCCTGCGGGTCCATCGCGTGATACGCGGTCTGGTAGAGCAGCGTGTAGCGGGCGAGGCTCTCCGCCGTCTGGTGCTGGCGTTCCGCCGGGCTCATCGTCTTGGCGGCGATGCCGCCGTTCGGGCGAAACTGGCGGCGAAAGGCTTGCTCCTTGGCGCTGGCCGTGGACTGGTGCACGAGGATGCGCAGGGAGTCGCGCGTCGTCGCCCACGAGAGCAGCGACTTGAGGTCGCCGCCGATCGTCGTCAGCTCGCTGCCGGCGCGCCCGGCGGTGCCTGTGGTCTTGTCCAGATAGCGTGCCAGGCGCGGCTCGGCCGCAAGGCTCTCCTTGACGGTCGTCGTGAACGTCTCGACGTCGACCAGCCAGAGGTACCTGGGGTGCGATTGCGGGAAGCGGTCGTGCAGGTAGTTCGTCATCGCCCACACGTCGGCGGCGCCGCCGATGATGTTAACGCCTGCGTTGAACGTGCGTAGCCCCGTCTTCTGCTGCAGGTACTCCGGGTCGTAGCGCATCGAACGCGAGCTGCCGAGCACGATCAGCTGCGGTGCCTGCTTGAGCTTCTCGATGAGGTCGGCCTTGACCGATCGGTCGGACGTGGTGGCGGTCGGGAAGACGCCGGTGCCGAGGATCCCGTAGGGGTCGACGAGGGCGTTGACGACGGCCACCGACGTCATCAGGAGCAGCGCGGCGAGGATGATGAACAAGATGAAGCCGCGCGCCCGCTTGCCGGCCGCGACGGGCATCTCCGGAGGGCCGGGGAGAGCCGGCCGGCCGGTGGTCGGGGCGGCCGGAGGAGTTTCGGCCCGGGCGCCGTCGCCGGCCGTGCGTCTCCGCTCTGTGGTGTCTGTCATCCGGTGCGTGGGGATCGACAATGTGCTGCGCTGGTTCTCCATGGTACCATGACAGTCATTCTAACCACGGCGATGCGAGGCGAACATGGCGAGAGACTTGACCCAAGAGGAGCATTCGCGGTATCCGTGGGCGTCGCGGACCACGGACTACGTCCCTGTCGGCATCTTGCGCAAGATCGGCCTCCTGAGCGCGTGGGTCGGCATGCTGGGGACCTTCCTGATCTGGTTGGTGGTCTACATCACGGCGCCGCGCAAGGTCTCCGGTGTTCCGCTCCACTACAACTCGGTCGAACGGGTGCTCTTCATCGTGTGCGCCGTGGTCGCGCTCGTCGCTGCGCTGATCGGTCTGATCACGCTGATCGAAGCGATCGTCAAGAACGCCAAGTCACCGCTGGTCTGGTCGCTGGCAGCGCTCGTTCCCGGCGCCTTCTGGCTTTACACGCTTCTCCACTGAGACCCGCCCCCGGCGGCAGACGTCACCGGTGCCTGACAGGATCTTCAGCGTTCTGCCGGTTCGACTGCAGCGACGCACGTGAGCGGCCTCTTTGTTGGTGGCTTCCGTGAGCTCGAGACGGCACTGGCCGACGATGTCCGGTCGGCGCAAGCGGACGACGCGCTGCGGCCCGTCATCGTGCTGGTTGGCTCGAGCAACCAGCGTCTCCGGCTCACGCTGACCCTTGGCCGACGTCTCGGCGCTCTCGCCAACGTCGAGATCCTGACCATCAATCGGTTCGCCCAGCGTGTCGCGCGGAGCGCCGGCCAGCGCGAGCCCTTGGGGCGACTCGGCAAAGAGCGGTTGGTCAAGCGGCTGCTCAGCGAGCGTCGCGGCCGACCGTGGTACTTCGCCCCGGTCGAGCACATGCCGGGTCTCGCCAGCGCGCTCGTGCGCACCATCGACGACTTGCGCGAGGCGCTGGTCGATCCGCGCTCGGCGTGGGCGGCCGGTGCTGTGTCCCACGCGGGCAAGGCCGCCGACCTGACGCGCCTGTATGCCGACTACTGCGCGGCGTTCGACGGCGCTGGCCTGACCGATGAGGCGGCCGTGTACAGCGCCGCCGCCGTCGCGGTCGCCGGCGGCGCTTTCGCGGCGGCGGCGCACTTCTGCATCTTCGGCATCTACGACCTGCCGGCGATGCAGGCGGGGCTCATGCGGGCGCTGGTGGCGACCGGCACGGCTACCGTGTTCGTGCCCGTGCCGGCGAGCGGCGCCGCCTACGGAGACGCCGCTCTCGATCAGTTCACCCGGCTCGGCCTCGATCGCCGACAGCTCGATCGCTGTGCGGACGATTCGCTGCTCGCCGCAGTGCGCGGCGGCGTGTTCGCGCCGCACCCCCCGGCGGTGGCGGTGCGCGATGAGTCCTTGCGCTGTCTCAGCGTGATCGACGAGGGCGGCGAGCTTCGTGAGGTTGCGCGCGCCGTCGTGTCCGCCGTCGATGACGGCGTCGCCCTGCACGAAATCGCCGTGCTGGTGCCGCGCGGCGAGTCGGTCGCGGTCGTCGCCGAGAAGCTTGCCGCGGTCGGCGTGCGCGTCGCCTGCCGCCTGCCGGATGCGTCGCGCGAGACGCATGCCGTCCTGCGTCTGCTCGACTGCTTCATACCGGTCGCCGGACGGCGATTCTCGCGCCGCGCCGTGCTCGACTTCCTGGCGATTGCGCCGTTGCGGCGCGAAAGCGCCACCGCCACCGTGGCCGCTCTCTGGCATGATGAGGCGCGGCGCGGCGCGATCGTCGGCGGCATCGACGAATGGCGCGAGAGGCTGGCGCGACGCAGCTACTACCACGAGCGTCGCAGCGCCGAGCTTCGCGCCGGCGAAGGGCGGGACGATGAGGGCGATGTCGAGAGTGCGGCGCGCCACGACTGTTCCCTGCTCGCCGTGCGCGAGCTGCTCGCGCTGGTCGACGAGCTGCACGCGGCGGTCAGCGCCGTTCCGGCCGCCGCTCGCTGGTCTGAGCTGGCGGCGGCTTTCGTCGCGGCATATCGCTGCCTCTGCGTTGACGGCTCCGATGCGATCCTCGCCGAGATCACCGCGCTCAGCAGCCTCGACGCGGTCGATGAGGTTGTCGACCGGGAGAGCTTTGCCGCCGCCGTTCGCGAGCTCTGCGCGCAGCGTCGCATACCGTGCGGTCGCGTCGGCGTCGACGGCGTCGCGATCGTCACGCCGATGGAGCTTCGCGGCCTCGAGTTCCGCGTCCTGCTGATCACGGCGCTCGCCGAGGGGGGCTTGGCGGCGCGGCCACGCCAGGATGCGCTGCTCCTCGATGACGAACGTGCCGCTGTGGCGGCCCGTCACGGGTGGCGCCTGCCACTCAAGAGCGAACGCGAAGACGAAGCGCGCTATCTCTTCGCGCTTGCCCTTGAAGCGGCGCGCGAGCGCGTCGTGCTGTTGTCGCCGCGACTCGACGGCGCCACCGGCCGGCCACGCCTGCCGTCACGTCTCCTCTTGCGCGTGTGCGAAGCGGTGGCCGGGAGGCCGGTCGGCTTGTCCGAGCTGGCCGAGCCGACGGCCTTCGACGGTGTGTGGCGGCGGGTGGGCGGTGGCGTCGCCGCCCACCCGCCGAATGCAGCTCCCGTTGCGATCGACGAGCGTGAGTACGACCTCGCCGTCCTGTTGGCGCGTGTCGGCGAGACGCGAGTCAGGGCACGCGAGTACCTCGCCACGGTCGTCGGCCCGGGCGCCGTGCAGAGACGTTGGGATTGTCGTGCAGCGCTGTTCTCGCGGCGATTGACGGCGTGGGACGGGCTTTTGGCAACGCCGGCGGCGCTCGCCGAGCTACGCCGCCGCGATCCGTTCGCGGCGGCGGTGTCGCCGAGCGCTCTGCAGCGCTACGTCGGCTGCCCCTTCGCGTTCTACATGCGCGACGTCCTCGGCCTCTACCCGCCGGAGGAACTGGGGGCGACTGCCGAAATGGAGGCACGCGAGATCGGCACGCTGGTGCACGGAATACTTGAGGATGTCTACCGTGAGGCGGACGCGGCGCATTCCGGGCGGGAGGGGGCGTTGGCGACGTTGCCGGCGGCGGCCGCGCGGCGGTTCGTTGAGACCGAGCGATCGGGGGTGACCGGGTCGCCCGTGGCTTGGCACGCGGTGCAGCGACAGGTGCTCGAGGACATCACGCACACCATCGCCGGCGACGACTGCTGGCGGCCGGGTGTACTCGAACCGTGGCGTTTCGAGTGGCGCTTCGGCGCCGACGTCGGCGCCGCTGTCGAGTTGGCGCTCGACGATGGGGGCTCGCTCGGCATGAGAGGTCGCGGCGACCGCCTCGATCGCAGCGCCGACGGTCGCCACGTCCGCGTGATCGACTACAAGACCGGCAGCGGCGAGACAGAGCGCAAGCAGTTGCGCGCCGGGCGCAACGTACAGCTACCGGTCTACCGGCTCGCCGTGCGTCAGGCGCTGGGCGTGGACCCCGAGAGCGTCGCCTGCGAGTATCGCATGGTGAGACGCCGCGGAGGATTTGTCAGTCTCCCGCTGACCGAGGACGAGGAGTCGTCGCTGGCGACCTTGCGTGTCGTCGTCGCTCTGATCCTGACGGCGGCGCGCGGCGGCGTGTTCGCGCGTGCTGCCCTTTCCGGGTGCGAATACTGCGACTACAGCTACGCGTGTGGCAGCACCGCCTGGAGTCGACAACGCAAGCGCGACGATGCCGCGCTGGCGGCGGTGATCGCCTTGCAGACGGCGGACTTGAGAGAGGCCGAAGGTGGACCGACTCCCGAGTGACCACGACGTCCGTGCGCGCGCGACCACCGACCTCGCAACGACGATGCTGGTCGAGGCCGGCGCCGGCACGGGCAAGACGCGGATCCTCGTCGACCGTTTCGTCAGGTGTGTCGTCGTCGGCACCGATGTGCGCGCGATCGCGGCGATCACGTTCACCGAGAAGGCTGCCGGCGAGTTGCGTCAGCGCATCCGTCTGCGGCTCGAAGAGTCGCTGCGCGAGCCCGTTGCGGCCGACGCTGAGGTGCGCGCGCGATTCGAGTCGGCGCTCGAGTTTCTCGACGACGCGCCGATCGCGACGATCCATTCGTTCGCCGCGCGCCTCCTGCGCGAGCTTCCGGTAGAGGCGCGCGTCGATCCCGGATTCGAACAGCTCGACGCGCTTGCCGGGACGCTGCTCGTCGAGCGTTTCTGGGAGGAGTGGCTGGCCGGCGTGATGGATGTCGACGCCGGCACCGGCGTGCGGCTGCAAGAGGTGCTGGTCGCCGGCGTCGCCCTCGACGCGGTGAAGGCGCTCGCCTTGCGACGTTTCGGCGAGCGCTACGACGTTGTCGCCGTGGCTCCCGAACCGCCTCCCGACCTGGATCCGCTGATCGCCGAGATAGAAGGCCGCGCCGCTGAGCTCGCGCAGTTCTGCGCCGCGGCCTGCCTCCATCAGAGTGATGCGGGGTTCGCGCAGGCGATCGCCGCGAGCGACGCGGTCGCGACGCTGCGCGAACGTGCCGCCGGTGGCGATATTCACGCGCTCGCCGCCGCACTTGCCGCCGTGCCCACCGACCGCGCGCCCGGCGGCAACAAGAAGAACTGGCGAACCGGTGGCAAGGAGACGATGGTCAAGCTCTACGAACGAGTCCGCGCTGCCGCCGATGCGGCGAGCGCGGCCTACGGCCACTACGTGGCGACGCTCGCGCTCGCCGTGGCGCAGGAGTTCGCGACCGCGGCGGCGATCGCGCAGACGGCTCTCGGCAAGCTCGACTTTGTCGACCTGCTCGGCAAGGCGCGCGACCTGCTCCGCGACGACCGCGCCGCGCGCCGTCACTTCCAGCAGGCCTTCTCGTTCATCCTGGTCGACGAGTTCCAGGACACGGATCCGCTGCAAGCGGAGCTTGTGTTCTTCCTGGCCGAGCGTGAGCCGCGCGCCGGCGACTGGTCTGAGGTCGAGCTCGCCCCCGGCAAGCTGTTCATCGTCGGCGATCCGAAGCAGTCGATCTATCGCTTCCGGCGGGCCGACATCGGCATGTACGACCGCGTGCGGAGAGCGATCGAGAGGCAGGGCGGAGCAGTGCTGGCGATCGCCCAGAACTTCCGCACGGTCCCCGCCGTCGTCGACTGGGTCAATCGCGCGTTCGCCGCTGTGATCGGTGAGGATGCGGCGATCGAGCGCCAACCGGAGTACGTGGCGCTCGACGCATATCGCCGCGACCTTGTCGCGGGCTCGACGGTGACGATGCTTTGTGACGCGCAGGTTGGCGACCGCGTGCGCGCCGACGAGGCGCGTCGCCGCGAGGGCGAGGCGATCGCGGCGCTCCTGCAGGAGCACGTCGGCGGTGGTGGCGATCCATGGTTCGTGCGCGGTGACGACGCGCCGCGGCCCGCGGACTGGGGCGACGTCGCGATCCTCTTGCGCGCCTTCACCGGTCTCGATGCCTACGAGCGTGCGCTGCGCGAGGCCGGTGTGCCGTTTCGTGTCGAGGGCGGGCGCACTTACTTCGCGCGCAGCGAGGTCGCCGACTGCCTGCTGGCGCTGCGCGCCGTGGACGACGCCGCCGATCCGGTGGCGGTGTACGGCGCGCTGCACTCGACGCTGTTCGGCTTCAGCGACGACGACCTCTATCTGTTCGCGGCGCGTGGCGGTCGGTTCGACTATCTGGCGGCGCAGCCTGAGGGGTCCGCCGAGATCCTCACCGCTCTCGGCGTTCTCCGCGATCTGCACCAACAGCGCGCTCTGCGGGCGGTGCACGCGACGGTCACCGAGCTTCTGGCGCGAACGCATGCACTGGAGTTCCAGGCGGCATGGGGCGGCGGCGCCGAACAGGCGATCGCCAATCTCGACAAGCTGGTCGAGAGGGCGCGAGCGTTTGCTGGGATCGAAGGTCAAGGTCTGCATGACTTCGTGAGCTGGGCCGATCAGGCGGCCGTCGGCGGCGACGAGGCCGAGTCAATCGTCGCAGAGGGCGCCGCCGCCGTGCGGATCATGACAATCCACAGCTCCAAGGGCCTCGAGTTCCCGGTCGTCTTGCTCGCCGGCGGTGTCCATGGCAGCCAGGGCCTGGGCAGCGAGCCCATGGTCGACCGCGCCGCCCGGCGTCTCGAATGTTCACTGCCGGCATCGGTACCCGGGCCCGCCGCCGCCCGCTCCAAGAGGCCTCGACTGAGTACGCGGGGTTACGCCGCGGCGCTCGCGGTCGAGACAGCGATGGATGCCAGCGAACGACGACGGCTGCTCTACGTAGCCGCGACACGCGCCTGCGACCATCTCGTGATCGGCGTGTTCGGCCGCGTCGAAGCGACATCCCTGCTCGCCCCGCTGGGCGAGCGGTTACCCGGCCCGGAGGTCGCCGCCGGCGAACACCTCGGCGCTATCGTGCGCCGCGCCGCGGAGTCGGCCGCGCCCGGACGTCCTCGCGATCGCGAGCCGTCGTTCGACGTAGGCGCGGCACGGCGGGCGCGGCTCGAGTGGGCGGCGGCGCGCGCCGCCGCGCTAGCGCGGGCGGCGCGCCCGGCGCCCTTGGCGGCGCCGAGCGATCTCGAACTCGAGACCCTGCTCGCCGACGAGGACGAGGCGGTGGCTGGGGGCCGCGCCCGCGGACGCAGCCTGGGCTCGGCAGTCCACCTCGTCATGCAACGCGTCTCGCTCACCGACGAAACCGGGCTGCGCGAGCTGGCGTTGGCGGCGGCCGAAGAATGCGGTGTGGGCGAGCTCGGCGACCGGGTCGCCGAGCTCGCCCACACCTGCTGGTCGGCGGCCCCGGTGCGCGCAGCGGCGATGACACGCACTTGGCGCGAGTTGCCGGTGATCTTCAGCGCCGACGGCGTCATCGTTCAGGGGTTCGTGGACCTGGTGTACGAGTGCGAGGGAGCGCTGGTGGTGGTCGACTACAAGACTGACGTCGGCGTCACGGCCGCCTTGCTGCAGGAGCGGTACGAGCTGCAGGTGGGATCCTATGCGCTCGTGCTCGAAAGCGCCTGCGGGATGCCGGTGCGCGAGGGCGTGCTCGTGGGTGCGGGAATCGGGGGGCCGGCGTCGAACGGGGCAGCGTGCGTGCGGGTGACGGTGGACGACGCCCTGCGTCGGCGGGTGCTGGCGCGGATCGGCGAGGTGGCCACGGCGCGTGGGGTCGCCGCGCTCGCACATCGGTGTGAGGTTTCATCAACTTCTGACATGCAGGTGACGATAGAAGGGGCATGACGAGCACCGAGTCACACCCGGAGCGATTGCCCAGGTTGCGGCTGCGTCTACGCACCAAGCTGATGTTGGCGGTGGTCGCCGCGGCGATCGTCGCCATGGTCGCGCAGTTCGGGCTGTCGGTCAGGCCCGCGGCCACGATCCTCTCGGACCTCGAGACCTCGCGGATCAACGAGAACGTGCAGGTCGCTCTCGGCGGCCTCGCCCAGAAGGGTCTGGAGATGCAACGCCTGGCTTCCGGGCACGGCATGTCTATCGAACTCTCTCACGCCGTGAGCCGCCGCGACCGGGCGTGGATCGTCAAACACGTGACCGACAACGTCCTCGCGACCTACGGCCTCCACGGGGTCACGGTGTTCGGCGCCGGCTTCCGGGCGATCGCGTCATCGGGCACCTCGCTGGCCGGGCTGCGCAACGTCAACTTCGTGCGCGGCACGAACTCGAAGGTCGCCTCTTACCAGATCGTCTGGTACGGCGGAGAGCTCTGGCTCGTGGCTGCCTCCCCGATCCGGGCGAACGGCTACGACGCGCCGGTCGACGGCGAACTGGTCGTCGGCGGGCGGATCGACGACCAGTTCGCCCAAGTGCTCAGTCGACAGACCAACAACGCGGTGACGTTCGTCGCCATGGGCAAGGTGCTGTCGAGCAGCGAGCCGATCATCGCACAGCTGCTGGCGAGCTCCGCCAACCAGTCGAAGCTCTACGCGAAGAACGGCATCATCACGCGCGACGGGTTCACGACGAAGGCCTATCCGCTGGGCGTTTCGGGCACGCAGGCGTTCATCGCTGTGAGCGTCAAGAGCGACCCGATCACCCACGCGCGCAGCACCTTGATCCGTGGACTCTTGATCTCGCTGGCGCCGGTGATCGCGATGGCGATCGGTATCGCCGTGCTGCTCAGTTTGCGCCTCGGCCGCCCGCTGGCGTCGCTGCATTCGGCGGTCAACGCGATCGCCTTCGGCGACCTCGGCCGGCGTGTTGAGATCAAGACCGACGACGAGGTCGGCGACCTGGGGCGCGCGTTCAATGCGATGGCCGACCGCGTGTCGAGTGCGCAGGAGACTCTGCGTCGCGCGGCGATCCGCGACGGTCTCACCGGGCTCTACAACCATCGCGAATTCTTCCGGCGGCTGCACGAGGAAGCCTCGCGGGCCCAGCGCGACGGCAGCGCGCTGTCGATCCTGATGATCGATCTCGACTACTTCAAGAAGATCAACGACACCTTCGGCCATCTGCGCGGAGACGCCGTGCTGCGTGAGTCGGCGGCGCAGATCGTCGTCAGCGTCCGCGAGGGCGACGTCGTCGCGCGCTACGCCGGCGACGAGTTCGCCGTGATCCTGCCGCACGCCGACGCCGTGCAGGCGGCGGCGATCGGCGAGCGCATCCGCTCCGGCAACCGCGACATCCTCGAGAAGGCCGACCTGCCGCGCGATCAAGGCCTCAGCATGTCGATCGGCGTCGCGATGCGCCCGGACGGCGAAGTCGTCGCCGAGCGCATCGTGGAGCTCGCCGACAGCGCGCTGTATCGGGCCAAAGAAGCCGGGCGTGACCGAGTCGAGATCGAAGAACCCGCCGACTGAAGATCGCCGTCGCGCCGCTTCGCCTTCACAGTTGAACTGACCACCCGCCCTGATATACTCCGCATACCTTCTATGCATCGCTGAGTTTTCTGTGGAAGGAGCGTGGTCACGGTGATCAAGGTAGTCGAGTGGGGAACAGGTGAGATGGGCCAAGGCCTGCTCAAGTTCATCCTTGACCGCCCCAAGGACATCGAACTCGTCGGCTGCATCGTCACCAACCCCGCCAAAGAAGGTAAATCGGTAGGGGAGCTGCTTGGTCGGCCGTGCGACGTCGTCATGACCAAGGACCACGAGAAGGTCCTCGCGACGAAACCCGATGTCGTCTGCATCAACACGCAGTCCAACTTGGACGAGATCACGAGCCAGGTCGAGCCGTCCGTCAAGTCCGCCGCCGATGTGATCTGCATCGCCGAGAAGCTCGCCTATCCGTGGGCCTCCGACCCCGCCTGGGCGGATCGCTTTGACGCGCTCGCAAAGCAGCACAACGTGAGCATCCTCGGCACCGGCATCAACCCCGGCTTCATGCTCGACGCGCTGATCGTGCTGTGGAGCAGCATCTGCCTGCGCGTCGACAGCATCAAGGCGACGCGCGTGAACGACCTCTCCCCGTTCGGCCCGACCGTGATGACCGGCCAAGGCGTCGGCACGACCGTCGAGCGGTTCACGAAGGGTGTCGCCGACGGCAGCATCGTCGGCCACATCGGCTTCCCCGAATCGATCCACCTCATCGCCAGGGCCCTGAACTGGAAGATCGACGAGATCGTCGAGACCCGCGAGCCGATCGTGACGAGCGTCGAGCGTTCGACGCCACACGTGCACGTGGCGCCCGGCGACGTCGCGGGCTGCCGGCACATCGGCAAGGGCTACAGCAAGGGCGAGCTCAAGATCGAACTTATCCACCCGCAGCAGATCCATCCGGAGCTGGAGGGCCAGGAGACCGGTGACTACATCGAGATCCACGGCGACCCGAACGTGAACATGGCGAACAAGCCGGAGATCCCGGGCGGCAAGGGCACCTACGCCAGCACCGGCAACTACATCCCGCTGATGAAAGCGGCGCCGGCGGGTATGCTCACGGTCGTCGACATGCCGCTGCCGCGCTTTCTCACGCCCACCGTCTGACGGGGGTCGTCGTGAATGAGCCGCAGCGCGCTCGCGCCGGCGACTGGGTCGAAGTCGAGCGCATGATCCTCGACCCGTCCCAGCGCAGCAAGAACCTGCCGCCGGAGACGGCGGCGAAGCCCCTGATGATGTGGGTCAAGGGCTTCGCCCAGAGCGACGGCGCCCCCGGCGAGGAGATGACGGTCGAGACGATGACCGGGCGCACGGTTGCCGGCACGCTGTCGGCGATCAATCCGGGTTACTTCCATACCTTCGGCAAACCGATCCCCGAGCTCGCGCACGTGGGCAGGGACCTGCGCGCGCGGCTGACCGCCTTCCGCGCGCAGGGTGGTGCGCGATGATTACCCGCTTCGACGAGATCATGGGCCGTCGCGGCGAGATCATGCGCGGCGCCCTCGGCATGGACTACTCCCGGTTCGAGCGCAGCCCCATCGCCTTCGACTACGAGGCGATGATGAGCGACCACGGGTACAGCCTCGACGACATCGTCGCGATCCAGACGACGGCCGGAGTCGGCAACACACCGCTGCTCGAGCTGCGCAACATCACCGATCTCGTGCGCTCGATCAGTGAAGCCGGCAAGGGCGCGCGCATTTTCGTCAAGGACGAGGCGGCCAACCTTGCCGGGGCTTTCAAGGACCGCCGCGCGTCTGTGTCGATCCACGTTGCCAAGGAGAAAGGCTACGACGGCGTGATCGCGGCGACGTCGGGCAACTACGGCGCCGCCGTCGCCAGCCAGGCGGCGCGTTACGGTTTGAAGTGCATCATCTGCCAGGAGACCTTCGACAGCCGTCACATCGGCCAGCCCGAGATCGTCGAGAAGGCCCGCGTCTGCGAGGCGTACGGCGCCGAGGTCGTGCAAATGACCGTCGGGCCGGAGCTCTTCTTCCACATGCTTGAGCTGCTCGACCAGACTGGCTACTTCGCCGCCTCGCTCTACTCGTCGTTCGGCGTCTCCGGCATCGAGACGCTCGGTCTTGAGATCTCGCGCGAGATGCGCGCGCTCACCGGCGCCGACCCGACGGCGTGCGTGATCACGCATGCCGGCGGCGGCAACACGACGGGCACGGCTCGCGGTCTCCAGCGTGCCGGCGCGACGACGACGCAGATCGTCAGCGCCTCGGTTGACCTCTCCGGGCTGCACATGGCCTCGGACACCGACTTCAATCGCAAGAGCTTCACCACCGGGCACACCGGGTTCGGCGTACCGTTTGCGACGTGGCCCGACCGTGCCGACGTGCCGCGCAATGCGGCGCGGCCGCTGCGCTACATCGACCGCTACCTGACGGTCACCCAGGGTGAGGTCTTCTACGTCACCGAGGCGATGGCCAAGCTCGAAGGTCTCGAGCGCGGCCCGGCGGGCAACACGGCCATGGCGGCCGCCATGAGCCTTGCCCGCGAGATGCCGCGCGCGGCGACGGTCGTCGTCCAGGAGACCGAGTACACCGGCGCCGGCAAACACCATTGGGCGCAGCTCAACTTCGCTCGCGAGATGGGTGTCGAGGTTCGCTGCGGCGACCCGGCCGACAACAAGCCGGGCACGGTGATCGTCATCCCCGAACGGCCGGAGCAGCTGCAAGCCAAGGACTTTGACCTGCTGCGGATGCGCAAGTCGTACGTGCGCAACGCCGTCAAGGCGGCGCCGGCCGACTACGTGCCGACCGCCGCCGACGTCGCCTTTCTCGCGGCCGACACGAAGACGGACGCGGCCACGGTCGAAGCCATGCTGGCCGAGCTCAGGGAGGCGTGAGATGGCGCGCGCCGACACGTACGCGCAGGAGCGCGGTCATCTGGCGGGCCTCACCGACGAGCAGCTCGAGGCCCACTTCTGGGAGCTCACGCAGGAGATCGTCGACCCGCTCGTCGAGCTGGCGCGCACGCACACGTCGCCCTCGATCGAGCGCTCGGTGCTGATGCGCATGGGTGTCGACTCGCGCGCCTGCGTGGCGATCGTCACCGAGTGCGAAGAACGCGGCCTGCTCGGTCACGGTGCCGGCAACGTCGTGCTGCACTGCGCCACACTGTGGGACGTGGATGTGCGCGCCGCCGCGGCGAAGCTTGCCGGCGGCGCGGGCTGGGACGCCGTCGAGCAGCGCTGGGGGGTGTCCGATGGCTGATCTGCAGGACATGCCGCCACTGGAACCCAACGAGAAGCTCGACATCCCCAAGTTGCTCGAGGGTATCGATCAGTATCGGCCGCGGCGCAAGGGCTGGACGTGGCGCAAGCTCGTGCCGCACCAGCATGTCGGCCCGTTCGAGTACCGCGAGACGTCGGCGCCGCTCGAGCGGAGCGTGCCGCTGCCCGCGGCGCACTACTTCGGCGACATCGACCCGCAGCCCGATTGCGTGATCACCACGGAGATCGCCTCCGGGCGCTTCGAGGACGACATCCGCCGGATGCGCATGGCGGCCTGGCACGGCGCCGACCACATGATGGTGATCCGCACCGCCGGCCAGAGCCACATGGACGGCCTGCTCGAGGGCACGCCAGAGGGCGTCGGCGGTATCGCGATCACGCGCAAGCAGGTACGCGCCACGCGCAAGGCGCTCGATCTGATCGAGGACGAGGTCGGCCGGCCGATCAACTTCCACTCGTACGTGAGCGGAGTGGCTGGCCCCGAAATGGCCGTGATGTTCGCCGAAGAAGGCGTCAACGGGGCCCACCAGGATCCGCAGTACAACGTCCTCTATCGGAACATCAACATGTACCGCTCGTTCGTCGATGCCGCCGTCGCTAAGAAAGTCATGGCGAGCGTGCGCATGGCGCAGATCGACGGTGCCCACAACGCCAACGCCACGGCGCGCGAGGCGTGGAAGGTGATGCCGGAGCTGCTCGTGCAGCACGCCATCAACTGCGCCTATTCGGTGTCGGTCGGCATGCCGGCCGAGGACATCTGCCTCTCCACGGTGCCGCCCGACGCGCCGCCGGCGCCGTGCATGCGCATGGATCTGCCGTATGCCGTGGCCTTGCGTGACCTCTTCAAGGACTACAAGATGCGCGCCCAGCAGAACACACGCTACATGGAGTCTTGCGGGCGCGAGGCGACGGTCTCGCATGTGATGAACCTGATGATCTCGCGACTGACGAGCGCCGACATCCAGAGCACGATCACTCCCGACGAAGGCCGCAATGTGCCCTGGCACTACAACAACGTGCACGCCGTCAACACCGCCCGCCAGTCGCTTGTCGGCATGGACGGGCTGCGCGAGATCGTCAAGCTCGACTACGACAACCCCGAGTTCACAGGCAAGGTGCGCGAGTTCAAGGAGCGCGCCGTGCTCTTTCTCGAGGCGATGATCAAGGACGGCGGCTACTTCGCCGCCGTCGAGAAGGGCTACTTCGTCGACTCCGGCCAGTATCCCGAGACCAACGACGACGGCATCGTGCGCCTCGCCGACGGCGGCGTCGCCGCCGGCAGCATTGTCGCGCGCGCCGCCGACTACCTGGCGCCGGTGTGCCATCACTTCGGCGCCAACCATCTGCCCGACGGGCTCGCCAAGCCGTGCGCCGCGATCGGCGGCTGCACACTATGCGAGCCCGCGCTCGTGCCGTTCACGGACGAGCTCGACCCCGAGGACAACGTCAACGCACGGCTCGCGCAGACCGCCGAGTTGCGCGCCAAGGGGCTCATCAAACCGGAGGTCGAGTGGGCCGGCGACGGCCTCGTCGTGGTGACGATGTTCCTGCCGGCGCCCGAGCGCGTCGCCGAGTTCGCCGCGCTCGAGCTGGGCAAGGCGATGAACCTTCGCGACGCGGAGGTCATCCACAAGCAGGTGATGCATCCTGCGGAGGGCACGCTGATCGAGATGAAGGGCCGGCTCGACGTCTCGGTCGATCCGGCGACGCTCGTGATACCGCCGAAACCGCAGATGCTCACGGCGGAGGAGATCCGCGCGTTCGTCGCTGAGCGCGGGCTCAAGGTCGTCGGCGCCACCGTCGGCCAGGACGAGCACTCGGTGGGCATGCGCGAGATCATCGACATCAAGCACGGCGGGCTCGAGGGCTTCGGCATCACGTGCGAGTACCTCGGCACTTCGGTGCCGGTCGCGAAGGTGCTCGACGCGGCGATCGAGCACGCCGCCCAGGCGGTGCTGATCTCGACGATCATCTCGCACGGCGACGTGCATCGCCAGAACATGGAGAAGCTCGCCGACCTCGCCGCCGAAAAGGGCGTCCGCGACCAGCTCCTGCTGATCGCCGGCGGCACGCAGGTCACCGACGAGCTCGCCAGGAGCTGGGGCATGGACGCCGGCTTCGGGCGTGGGGCCAAGGGTATCCACGTCGCCTCGTTCATCGTCAAGACCATGCGCGAGCGCGGGATGTAGTCGCATGCGATCGGCCGATCCGATGGCGACCGCGTGATAGCGCAGAGTGCAGGAGACGGGCGCGCCGCAGGGCGCGCCCGTCCCGTCGACGCACTCGTCGCCGAGATCGGCTCGACGACGACGGTCCTCTCCGCATTCGCCGGACTGAGCGGCGCGGGCGCGACGCCCATCCTCGTCGGCCAGGGCGTTGCGCCGACCTCCGTCGAGGACGGCGATGTGACGGTCGGCGTCGACGCGGCGCGCGCCGATCTCGAAGCGCAGGTCGGCGCCCTGGCGTCGTGCGTCACGCTCGCCACGAGCTCCGCCGCCGGCGGCCTGCGCATGACGGTGCACGGTCTCACACAGCGCATGACGGCGATGGCCGCGCGCGAAGCCGCGCTCGGCGCCGGCGGCGTCGTCGAGTATCAGACCGCCGGTCGCCTGCGTGACGGCGATCTCACGAAGATCGTCGGCGCGCGCCCGAACCTCATCCTGCTCGCCGGGGGCGTGGAGGGCGGCGACTACGACACGGTCCTCTTCAACGCCGCCCGGCTGGCGGAGCTGCCGATCCGGCCGATCGTCGTGTACGGAGGTAACTCGGCGGTGAGCGATGAGGCGCGCGCGCTACTGGAGCGTGCGCGCTTCAAGGTGAGGGTGACGGCTAACGTCTACCCGGGAGTCGACGAGCTCGACATCGTGCCGGCGCGGGCGGCGATCCACGACGCGTTCGAAGAGCACATCACGCAGGCCCCGGGGATGGAGAGGATCGGCGCCATCGTCGACGGTGCGATCCTGCCCACGCCCGGCGCCGTCCTGATCGCCGCCGAGCTGCTTGCCGACGTCCTCGGTGACCTCGTCGTCGTCGACGTCGGTGGCGCCACGACGGATGTCCACTCGGTGACCGACGGTAGCCCCGAGATCGCTCCGCTGCAGACGGAGCCGCAGCCACATAGCAAGCGCAGCGTCGAAGGCGACCTGGGCACCTATGTGAGCGCTGCGCACGTGATCGGCATGCTCGCCGCCGGCGAGCGTCCGGCGGCTCCGCCGCCGGCGCTGCCGCGCACACCCGAGGAGGTCGCGGCGGCGCTCACTCTGGCGCACTTCGCGGCGGTCACTGCCGTGCAACGGCACGCCGGCCAGCTGGCGCATCTGTACACGCCGACCGGCCGGCAGACCGTGGCCCGCGGCCGTGACCTCACTGCGTGCCGGCTGCTGATCGGCACCGGCGGTGCGCTGACGCGCCTGCCCGGCGGGGTGGCGACGCTGGTCGACGCACGCGCGAGGAACGGCGGCGAGCGACTGCTGCCGCCCAAGGACGCGCGCTGCGAGCTCGACCGCGACTACATCTTTGCCGCCTGCGGCGCGCTCAGCGCGCATTTCTCCGCCGAGGCCGTTGTGACGCTCATGCGACGGAGCATCGGCGTATAACTGCGGGTCGAGCAGCGTCGCCAGGACGCTTGCCAGTCGCCACATTCTGCTATAACGTGCTGCATAGGAAATATGCAGACCGACGCGAGGACATCCGAAGTCACCATCCACGTCGATCTCGCCAAGATCGAGGCGAATGCGCGCGCGCTCACGCGGCACCTGCCGGACGTCGCCTTCGTCGGCGTCACCAAGGTGACGTGCGGCAGCCCGGCCGTCGCGCGCGCGCTGCTCGCCGGCGGCGTGACCGCCATTGGCGACTCGCGGCTGGCCAATCTCCGGCGACTGAAAGACGACGGGGTGCCGGCGCCGCTGTGGCTGCTGCGCTCGCCGACGCCGACGCTCGCCGCCGAGACAGTGCGGGTCGCCGACGTGTCGCTGAACTCGGAACTCGAGACGGTGCGCGCGCTGGGCGCGGCCGCCGTCGTCGGCGGCCGCGCCCAGCGCGTCGTCGTGATGGTCGACCTCGGCGACCTGCGCGAAGGCGTCCTGCCGCAAGAGCTTCCCGGCTTTCTCGACGCGGCCGAGCGCATCTCGGGCATCTCGGTCGAAGGCATCGGCACCAATCTCACGTGCTACGGGGCGATCGTGCCGACCGCGGCGAATCTCGGCCGCCTGGTGGAGCTCGGCGAGGCGGCCGAGCGGCAGCTTGGCCGTCGCCTTCTCGTCTCGGGCGGCAACTCGAGCACGCTGTGGCGTGCGCTCAAGGGCGGCGGCATCCCGGAGCGGATCGACAACCTGCGGGTGGGCGAGTCGATCGTGCTCGGCGTGGACACAGTCACGCGCGCGCCGATCGACGGCCTGCACCTCGATGCGTTCGTCGTCGAGGCGCCGGTCATCGAGTGCCGGGTCAAGCCGTCGCTGCCGAGCGGCGAGGCGGCTCAGGACGCTTACGGCAATCGCCCGACTTTCGCCGATCGCGGCGAACGGCGGCGGGCGATCTGCGCCATCGGCCGCCAGGACATCGTGCCCGAGGGGCTGCGCCCGCTCGATCCGCGCGTCGAGGTGCTCGGCGCCTCCAGCGACCACATGATCCTCGACGTCGAGGCCGTCGATCCGCCCCCGGGCGTCGGCGACCGGATCGCGTTCATACCCAACTACGCCTCCGTGCTTCAGGCGTTCACATCAGCGTACGTCGTCAAAGACTTCACACCGCTGGCCTGAGTCTGTCGTGGCGCGGAGAAGCCCGATCGGAGAGAAGGAGCAGTCATGACGAAGGGTCGAACCAAGGTCCTGATCATGGGAGCCGCCGGCCGCGACTTTCACAACTTCAACACGTTCTTCCGCGACAACGAGGCCTACGAGGTGGTCGCGTTCACGGCCACGCAGATCCCGTACATCAACGACCGCAAGTACCCCGCCGAGCTCTCCGGCAAGCTCTACCCGAACGGGGTCGCGATCCACGACGAGTCCGAGCTCGAAGCGCTGATCAAGCAGCACGAGGTCGACCAGGTCGTGTTCGCCTATTCCGACGTCAAGTACGAGTACGTGATGCACAAGTCGGCGCAAGTCAACGCACTAGGTTGTGACTTCATCCTGATGGGGCCGAAGTACACGGCGCTCAAGTCGACCAAGCCGGTGATCTCGATCTGTGCCGTGCGCACCGGCGCCGGCAAGAGCCAGACGACGCGCGCGATCGCGACGATCCTGCGCGAGGCCGGCAAGAAGGTCGCCGCAGTCCGCCACCCGATGCCCTACGGCGACCTCGTCAAGCAGGCCGTGCAGCGCTTCGCGACGGTCGAGGACCTGAAGAAGCACGACTGCACGATCGAGGAGATGGAGGAGTACGAGCCGCACGTCACCGTCGGCAACATCATCTACGCCGGCGTCGACTACGAGGCGATCCTGCGCGCGGCCGAGAAGGAGGCCGACGTCATCCTCTGGGACGGCGGCAACAACGACTTCATGTTCTACAAGGCCGACCTGGCGATCACCGTCGCCGACCCGCATCGCGCCGGAAATGAGACGAGCTACTACCCGAGTGAAGTGAACATGCGCATGGCCGACGTGATCGTCATCAACAAGATCGACACCGCCGACCGCGCCGGCGTCGAAGCGGTGCTCGCCAGCGCCAACGCCCTCAACCCCGGCGCGGCGGTCGTGATGGCCGCCTCGCCGCTGACCGTCGACGATCCCAAGGCGATCCGCGGCAAGAAGGTGCTCGTCGTCGAGGACGGCCCCACGCTCACGCACGGCGAGATGAAGTACGGCGCCGGCACCGTGGCTGCCCTGCAGTTCGGCGCCCGCGAGCTCATCGATCCGCGGCCGTTCGCGGTCGGCGAGATCAAGGCGACCTTCGACAAGTATCCGAACATCGGCGTGCTGCTGCCGGCGATGGGCTATTCCGAGCAGCAGCTCAAGGACCTCGAGGTGACGATCAATACTTCCGGTGCGGAGCTGATCGTGATCGGCACGCCGATCGATCTGCGCCGCATCGTCGAGATCAAGATCCCGGCCGTGCGTGTCGACTACGATCTGCAGGAGATCGGCCATCCGACGCTGCGCGACATCCTCAGCGAACGGGGTTTCATCTAGAATCGCCAATCATGCGCGGGCGAACTGCGACGACGAGTGACGATGAGGGGGGACGATGGATGCCAACGACCTGAGATTGAAGGGCAGGAGCTTCCTCACCCTGCACGACTACACACCGGCGGAGATCGGCGGCCTGCTCGACCTCGCCGCCGATCTCAAAGCCCGCCAAAGGGCCGGTAAGGCGCACGCGCTGCTTCCGGGCCGCGTGCTGGCGATGATCTTCGAGAAATCCTCGACGCGCACGCGTGTGTCCTTCGAGGTCGGCATGTTTCAGCTCGGCGGGCACGCGATGTTCCTCTCCTCGAGCGACATCCAGCTCAAGCTCGGGGAGACGATCAAGGACACCGCGAACGTGCTCTCGCGCTACGCCAGCGCGATCATGATCCGCACGTTCGCGCAGCAGGACGTCGCCGACTTGGCCGCCTACGGGCAAGTGCCCGTGATCAACGGTCTCACGGACGACTTCCACCCGTGCCAGATCATGGCCGACATGCTGACGATTCGCGAGCACTTCGGCGGGCTCCAGGAGCGCCGTCTGGTCTACGTCGGCGACGGCAACAACGTCGCCCACTCGCTGATGCTCGGCGGCGCCAAGATGGGCATGCACGTCACCATCTGCACACCGGGTGGCTATGAGCCCAAAGAGTGGGTCGTCAAGTGGGCGCAGGAAGACGCGAGGCAGACGGGCGCGACGATCGCGCTGGCGCGTGACCCGCACGTGGCTGCCAGGGGTGCCGACGTGCTCTACACCGACACCTGGGCGAGCATGGGGCAGGAGGCCGAGCATGCTCGCCGCGTCAAGGATCTCGCCGGCTACCAGATCGACGAGACGCTGCTCAGCGAGGCCAGCCCGCAGGCGCGCGTCATGCACTGTCTGCCGGCGCACTGGGGCGAGGAGATCAGCGAAAGCGTCGTTTACTCGCCGCAGTCGATCGTCTTCGATCAGGCCGAGAACCGCTTGCACGCGCAGAAGGCGATCATGGCGGCGCTGATCCCGTAGACGCTAGATCCAGCTGCGGAACCACATGAGGTGATAGTAGTCGGCCGGCTTGCTGGCGATGTCGATGATCACCGGCAGGAACGCGATCGCGATGCCGACGACGAGCCCGATGTAGCCCCAAGCGAAGTAAGCTCTCAGCGGCTGAAGTCGGCGCGAGAACAGCACCGCGACGCCGACGACGACCACGGCGATGCCCCAGACTGCGGTGACGTAGGCGGCGCCCGGCGCGAGTCTCTTGTAGGGCACCGCCCAGAAGACACGGTTCGCGCCGTGCGCGATGACATACCACAGCAGCGCCGTGGCGATCGCCAGGGCGAGGAACGCGGCGACCTTCATGGTGATGCGACGCCGGTCCGCCAGGAACGCTTCGCCGGCGTCGACCTCGTCTTTTGCCGGCGGCTCGTCATCGACGTTGTCCTCGGCCTCGGCGCCGCGGGCGCTGCTCCACCGACCGAGGGCCTGCGCGACGACGATCGCCATGAACGGCGCCACCGGTGTCATGTAGTAGAGAAACGACGTGCGCGACGTCTTGAACCATGGCAGGTAGAGGAGCGCAACGAGCACGGCGGGCAAGGCGAAGAGCATTCGCCGCTTCGCGACCGGCCACAGGGCGACGACCGCCAGCGCCACGATGCGCAGCGCCGCAAGGGCGCTCACCGCGAGCGCCTGCCGGTGGAGGACCCCGCTGACGATCAGCGACAGTCCGAGCAGGAGTGCGGTCGCCGCGACCGTGGCGGCGATGGTTGCGGCGTCGATGCGTAAGCGCGACCGACGACGCGCGAGCTCGAGCAGCGCGATGAGGCCGAGGGCGACATACGTCCAGTACACCGAGATCCAGAAGAAGAACCGGCGACTGAGTTCGAGATCATGGGCGCCGCCGAAGGTCGCGAGGTGGATGTGGATCCCGTGGCTGTAGTAGCTGGTGAAGACGATGGCGACGGCCGTCCACCAGAGGACGCGAGCGGCCGTCGACATCACCCGGCGCAGCGCCAAGGAGGTCATCACCACGAGCGCCGCCACCGACGACCACCAGAGGATCGGATTGCCGATGGCGACGATGCCATGGTACTTGCCGGCGAAGTCCTGGAAGTAGTACCAGACCGGGCGCGCGTCGAAGATCCACGTCCCCGCCTTCGACGCGTACGTGTGCGGCGCGCTCAGATGCAGATTGAAGTACCACATCTGCCGCTGCAGCTCCCACCACTGATCGTAGGCGGAGTGCATCCACCAGGGGCGGAAGTCCCACCACGGCCCCGACAGATGGCCGCTGGCAAAGTACTGCGTGTAGCTTGCGAAATAGACGAGCGGCGGCAGCACGACCAGCAGGACTACCGGCCAGATGCTCGCGCGTACGTCGGCGGCAATGGTGTCGAGCATCCAGGGGTCGTCGTCGGGTCGCTGCCGTCGCTCGCGCAGGGCGATGAGCAGGGCCAGCGCCGCCAGCGAAGCGAGCGCCCCCGACCATTTCGTCCCGAGAGCCATACCGGCCGACAGGCCGGCGAGCGCCAGCCAGCGTCGTCGCCGGCCTTCCTGCACGTAGCGCAGCGTCAGGTAGACACACAGGACGGTCCAGAAGGCGACGAAGACATCGAGCGTGGCGATGCGCGACTGGGCGATACCGAGCGGGTCGGCGGCGGCGAGCACGAGCGCCGCCAGCGACCACTCGGGCGAGAGGTCGAGTCGCCGCGCGATGGGGTAGACGAGGGCGATGATCAGGAACCCTGCGATCGCCGGAGTGAGCCGTCGCCCCACGGGGGTGTTGTGGGCGACGGCGATGCCCGCGGCGATCGCGAACTTGCCCATCTCCGGGTGCGGCCACGAGATCTCCTTGCCCGGCTCCCACTTGTAGTAGCCCATCGGCCCGATCTTGCCGTCGAGGATCGTCTTGGCGTCCTTGGCGTAGTAGACCTCGTCAAAGATCAAGTCGGAGGGGGCACCGAGCCGATAGAAACGGAGAGAGGCGGAGACGATCAGCACCAGCGCGACGGCAAGCAGAATCGCGCGCGCTGCCCGCGATGCCGGCGCCGGTGTGCCCGACGTCGTCACACGGAACCTTCGCGGGTCACCGCGTGATGAGAAGGTTCGTTTGCTTTGGCCACGGCGCTCATTATAGTTCGCGCGAGTGGAAGGCTTCACGGGGGCATCGACGAAAAGGGGGTTGGCAGAGACTTGGCGAGACTCGGTCCAGGTAAACCAGCAGGAGCTCAAGGGGGCTTTCGCATGGCACGATCCCTTAAGGGAACCATTCTGTTCGTCGCTCTGACGCTCGTGCTGCTCTTCGCGTTCGCATCGACCACGCTCGCGATCAGCATCACCAGCACCGAGAAGCAGCAGTTCCCACCCGGCATGACCGTGCGCACGATCTGGGGTCAGGCGCAGGTCTACCAATACCCGGTCAAGATCAACCACATCGGCTACGCGCACGCCGAGCTTACTTTCAAGCCGTCGTGGGCGAACGCCGACCTGTATGTGTACGGCCCCAATGAGTGGGACCGCGTCAGCTCAAAGATCGCCTACGACTACTTCAACGTCAACCAAGGCTACCTGGGCGAATTGAAGTTGGATCTGCCAATCAACAAAGAGTACGTCGACTGGTACGTGTCGTACATCAACAACAGACTCCTGGACCCGAACCCCCCGGCGGACGACCGGTCCGGCGGCTACGTCGGCGACACGTACTACATCGTCATCGTCGCCTTCGACGAGACCTGCCAGACTCAGATCTGGGGCTACGTGCCGACCATCGACGTCACCTACGCCCCCTCCGCCGACCCGACCGACGACTGGCAGGCGCTGAGGGGGTTCCGTTTCCCGAAGAGCGCGACTGCGTGGCAGACGGTCGCCGGCACGCCGTACGGCCAGCCGTTCGCCTTCACGCCCACGTCCACGGGCACCGAGTACCTCACCCTGCAGTGGCCGGCCAATGTCGTTGCCAAAACGGTCAGGCCCGACCATTCGCTCGGTTACCAGCCGTCCGAGTACGAGAGCTACCTCTATTCGGCTGACTGGTCCACGACGATCGCGACTGACTACGAGGGCAGCGGCGGGGTCAGCGGCTGGTCTCCGCCCGAATGGGACAGCAACGAAGGCGCCATCACCAGCCCGTGGTGGGGCTACTACGAGCCGGTCACCGTCACCGACCCCGCCATCAGTCCCGATCCCGCCCCGGGGAGCGCCCCCGCCGGCAAGATCCAGTACTGGGTCACAAGCCTCGGCCTCGTGGCCACCACTCCGGCCAATGGTCCCGCGATCATGCTTCCCACCGATCCGCTGGTCCGGAGTTTCGCTGACTTCGACGGTGCGATGAAGGCCGGCCTCAGCACGGTCGGTTATAAGGCGATTGTCGGCTTGCCGCAGAACCTGACGATCAACACCACGTCGGTCTCCGTGAAGAAGGGCCTCAGCGTGACGATCACCGGTCAGCTCGCGCTCGACATGGGCTCCGGTGTGGCGTGGCAGTCCGGCGTGTCGGTCACGATCCAGAAGAAGGTCGGCTCCAGCTGGGTCAAGTACAAGACCGTCATGACCGGCACCGACGGCAAGTTCTCGGCTAAGGTCACACCGACCGCCACCACGTATTGGCGCGCCACGTGGACCGGCACTCCGACGACCGGCCTCTCGACCGAGACATCGCTCAGCAAGAAGATCAGCGTGCATCTTTGATCGATCGCCGATCTTCGTGGCGGGCGATGCCGAGCGGGTCGGCGGCGGCGAGCACCAGCGCCGCCAGCGACCACTCGGGCGAGAGGCCCAGTCGCCGCACGATCCCGAGGAGCACCTGAGACGGGCGATCGCCGACCACGGCAGCGCCCATCTGCACGTTCAGGGCACGAGCATGGCCCCCACGCTCGCACCGGGCGATCTCGTGCGCGTCGAGCCGACTCGTGCACCTACTCCTGGCGACGTCGTCACGTTCTCCCTCGGCAGGGACGTCGTCACTCATCGCGTCGTCAAGGTCACTCGCGACGCGATCGTCTGTCGTGGCGACAACCGCCGCGCTGCGGACCCACCGGTGCCGTTGGTGGCGCTGATCGGCAGAGTCGTCGAAGTCGCCGGTAAGGGACCGTTGCGCGGCGGCCGTGGGGGGTTGTGGTCAGCGTCGGTGCGCCGGTTCGCCCGCAGGGTGCGGGCGCGCCTCTCAACCCTGCTCCCGCTTGGGCTGCGCGTTCATCGCGCCGCCAAGCACGATCGCCACGCCGATCGCGACGCACACGTCCCCAAGGCTGAACACGTTCGCCAGTGGCACGTCGCTCGGCACCGCGAACACGTCGCAAAGGAACCGCAGCCGCGTGTGCGCATCGGCGATCCGCGAGTTACTGGCCGTGTCGCTCGCGTACAGCCGGCCGGCGCTGGAGAGCGCGCTGCGGGTGGCCGGCATGTAGCCGCCGTTGACGGCGATCGCGAGCCCATTGAGGGCGGCCCCGCTCGCCGCAAGGACGATCCCGGGCGAGCGGATGTTGAGACCACCGAACGCGAGCAGGACTGCGTACGAGACGAGGTGGAGAGCGATGACCGCTGCGCTCCCGAACCAGTTGCCCAACGGTGAGAACGCGACCAGCTGGAGGGCGAGCGCGACGAGGATGAGCCAGGCGCGGCGCAATTCGAGGTGGCGGATGTTCTCCAGGCGCCCGCCGCGGGCGTAGCCGACGGCGAGGCCGAGCACCAGTGCCGCTAGGAGTACGAGCACGATCCCTGCGGCTGCGCGGACGACGCAGCCGCGCCTTTGTCCTCGTGCAGCGGCGTCACGAACGCCTCGACGACGGCAGGGTCGAACTGCTTGCCGGCGGCGCGCAGGATCTCGACGATCGCGACCTCGTGCGGCAGCGACTTGCGGTACGGCCGGTCAGACGTCATCGCATCGTAGGCGTCGGCGACGGCGATGATCCGCGCGCCGAGCGGGATGGCCTCGCCGGCGAGGCCATCCGGGTAGCCGCTGCCATCCCAGCGCTCGTGGTGGTGGCGGATGTACTGACGGCCGCGGCTGAACATGCTGAACCTGCCGGCGAGTTCTCCGCCCTCGGCGGAGTGGGCCTTGATCAGCCGACGCTCGTCTTCGGTCAGTGTCGACTGCTTGAAGAGCACGCGGTTGTCGGTAGCGATCTTGCCGAGGTCGTGAACTCTGGCGGCCGAGACGAGCATGTTCCTATCGCGTGCCGAGAGCCCCATGCGGTTGGCGATCTCCTCGACCAGCCGCGCCACCCGCAGCGAATGCTGGAAGGTGTACTTGTCACGCTTGTCGATCGAGTCGGCGAGCGCGACCAAGGCCGAGTCGGTCTCGTGCTGGAGGGTCACATAGAGCTTGAAACCGTTGTAGATGACGAGCACGAGCAGCGGGAAGTAGAGGAGTGCCCAGCGGCTGTCCTGATAGGCGAAGGCGATCAATGCGCCGAGTGGTGCCATCGCGACCCAGGGAAGGCCGATATCGCGGAACGTGCCCACCCACTCGTCGAAGAAGTCGCTGCCGGAAAGCGCCAGCACGGTCGCCACCAGGGTGTCGTTGGCGACCAGATAGGCGAGCGCGCCACAGGCCAGCGGCAGAGCGTCGCGGGCGAGATCGACGGGGTGTCCCCCGCCGAGCCAGCGATAGGTCAGACCGGAGAATGCGGCGGCGATCGCCATTTGAGCGGCGTTGAATGCGAGCCGGCTGGGGGGCTTGCGTGCCCAGAGACCGTCGGTGGTGAGCACCCCGGCGGCGGCGATGCCGGCGGCGAACGCCGGACCGAAGAGGATTGCCGCCGCGTAGTGAACGGGAAACGACAGCGACATCTTCGTACTCGGCGAGAGCGCCACCGACCAGCGTTCGCCAAGCGCTGAGAGGACGACGAACAGGAGAAGGTCGGGCAAATCGGCGATGAGGATACCGTGAAAGGTCGCGGAAACGATGGCGATCGCTGCGGCGACCAGGGCAACGATGTACAGGGTGACCGCGCGCGGAACAACGATCGCGGACGGCGACTCGGGGGCGCTCGCGGAAGGCGATGGTTCGGTCTCAGTGCGGGCCAACAAGGCGAAACCGGTCTAGGTCACACGGCCGCTGCCGTAGAACCCTTCGCTGGCTACCAGTCCCACTTGACTCCCGCGCCGCTCGCCGCTACCAACGCGACGATGAGCAGGAATCCGTACATGAACTTGCTCTTCGCTACCAGACGTGTCATTCGCTTCGTGCCCCCTCTCCACTGTGAGATGAGAAACGTTTCCCTCACTTGGCCACGAGCTCAGATGACCAACGATTGAACTTGCGTGCTACCTGGCCCACTTCTTGCCGGCACCGCTCGCAAGGGCGAACGACATGACAAGGAGGGCATAAAAGGCGACTCGAGGGTACTTGCCCAGGAATCTCGACATAGTGCTCCCTTTCTGCCGTCCGAAAACGGCCGTGACTGGTTCCGCCTTGCTGACCCGCTCAGAGACGCATCGGCACAACCTGCCCACAGCTTAAGCGATATCCGCTGCCGTGCAACCGGGCGCAGTTGTCTGCATGGGCAACTAAGTGGGCAGATGAGCCTCAAGGAGGACATACGACGGGGCGAAGTAGAATGGCGGGGTCGAATGCGGGGCGTACCGGGTGCACCGGACTGGAGGGACGCGCTATGGTCGATGTGGCGATGGGCGAAGGGCCGCTGAGAATCGAAGATGTGGCCGCGATCGCGCGTCACGGCGCGCGAGTGCGCGTCGGCGATGCGGGCCGCGCCCGCATCGCCGACGCGCACGCCGTGATCGATCGCGTGATCGCCGCAGGCCGTGTCGCCTACGGCGTCACCACCGGCTTCGGTCAGCTCGCGACGACCCATATCCCCGTCGCCAAGGCGCGAGAGCTGCAGGAGAACCTCGTGCGCAGCCACGCTGTCGGCGTCGGCGAGCCGCTGCCGCGCGACGTGGTGCGGGCGGCGATGGCGATCCGCATCAACACGTTTGCCAAGGGCCACTCGGGAGTGCGCCAGGAGGTCGTCGACCTGCTGGCGGACATGCTCGCCGCCGACCTCGTGCCGTTCGTGCCGTCGCGCGGCTCGTTGGGCGCTTCGGGCGATCTCGCCCCGTCGGCGCACATGGTGCTGGCAATGATCGGAGAAGGGGAGCTGCTCACGAGCGATGGACGCCGCGTGCCGGCGGAGCCGGCGCTGCGCGGCGCCGGCCTGAAGCCGCTGGTGATGGAGCCCAAGGAGGGCGTCTCGCTGATCAACGGCACACAGTACATGGCGGCGATCGGCTGCCTGGCGGTGATCGACGGCGAGAGCGTGCTCGACAGCGCCGACCTCATCGGCGCGATGAGCATCGAGGGGCTGCGCTGCTCGATCGGGCCGTTCCAGGAGCGCATCCAGCTCTTGCGTCCGATCCCCGGTCAGCGCCTGAGCGCCGCCAATGTGCGCGCTGCCGTCGACGGCAGCGCGATCATGTTGTCGCACCTGAACTGCGACAAGGTGCAGGATGCCTATTCCGTGCGCTGCATCCCGCAGGTGCACGGTGCCTGTCGCGATGGATTTCGCTGGTTGCGCGAGGTGATCACGATCGAGATCGACTCGGTGACCGACAACCCGCTCGTGTTCGTCGATGCGGGCGAGATCATCTCGGC
>PKYG01000069.1 GCA_003132585.1 Actinomycetota bacterium | reverse complement strand
GCGATCGCCGTGTCCTGCACGCCCACACCGGTCAGGTCGCAGATCGTGATCTGCTCTTCGGAGGCGCGCCCGGGGTGACGGCCCGCGGTGAGCTCTCCGAGCTCGACGATGTCGCTGTGCTCGGAGAGCGCACCCTCCGAGACGGCGAAGTGCAGGTCGCCGTGGTCGATGCACTGTGACCTGCTGTCGCAGGCGACGATGTCGGCGTGCGCGAAGCATTCCGCGAAGAGCTCCTGCTTGCCGGGCATGTCGCTGCCCATGCAGGTGATGTGCAGACCCGGGTGGAGCCACTCCGCCTTAAGATACGGCTCCGTGGCCGGCGTGGTCGTGACCACGACCTGACTCTCGCGCACGACCGTCTCCGCGTCGGTCGCGGCAACGACCTCGACGCCGAGTTCGGCGCTCATCTCCCCGATGTATACGGGGATCTCGGCGGCGACGATGCCGTAGACCATGATCCGCGTGAAGTCGCGCACTAACCGGAGGCCACGCATCTGGCAGCGCGCCTGCACGCCCGAGCCGATCACGCCGGCGGTGGTGACGGCGCGCGNNCGCGAGGCGCCGCGCCGCGAGCCCGCCGGCGAGTCCCGTGCGCAGGTCGGTGAGATAGCCGTTGTCGACGAGCAGCGCCTCGAGGAACCCGGTCTCGGCGCTGACGAGTACCATCATGCCGGTGCCGTAGGGCAGGCCTTTGGCGCGGTTGTCCTCGAAGCCCGAGGCAACCTTGAGGGCGAAACTGGGCACGCCCTCGATGTAGGCGGTCTTGATGTGCACCGCGCCGCGGTACGCGGGCACGTCGATGCAGATCACCGGCGGCACGTACGCCTTGCCGTCGGCGAGTCTGCTGAAGCCTTCGCCGACGGCGGCAAGGGCATCCTGATCGAAGCCGGCGCAGCTGCGGATCTCGGCTTCGTTGAGCAGCGTGACGTTCACCGCGGGCACCTCCGATCGACGCGAGTGACGAGGGCACAGTGTAACTAATCAAGTGGTTAATTGATAACGCCGTGTGGAGGCACCGGCAGGGTCCCGGCGAACGGTGCAGCAGGAAGTCACGCAAGCGAAGGATCGAAAGCGTGGAGATGGGACGCTGGGCGGCACGCATGGTCGCGTTGGTGGCGCTGTGCGCGGCCGTCGGCTTTGTCGCGGCGAACCTGCGCCACGCTGTGGCGCCGAAGGGCGCGGCAACGAAGCCGACGGCCGCGCGCACTCCGCATCGCAGCTCATCGCCAAAACCGCATTCGGCTTCGCCGAGTCACAGCGCGTCGCCGTCGCCCGCTCCGACGCAGACGCCGTTCGCCGGCACGATCGCGCCGATCGATGACCCGTTGCGCGCGACGATGATCGCCTCCGGCTCATGGAAGCCGGGAGACCCGCTGAAGATCGAGGCTCTGCGATTGCTCACCGTGAGCTTCTGGGGTTTCGACGCGCGGGCGCACACCGGGCAGATCGTCGTTAATGCCGATGCTGCCGACGCCGCCCTTCAGGTCTTTCGCGCCCTATACGCGGCGCGCTACCCGATCGAGCACATGCGGCTTGTCGATGCCTACGGCGCCGACGAGAACGCGATCATGCGCGCCAACGACACCTGCGGCTACAACGGCCGCTGGGTGTACAGCGCGCCCGGCGTGTGGTCGGAGCACGCCTACGGCCACGCGATCGACATCAATCCCCTGCAGAACCCGTATGTGTGGGACCACCACGTGGCCCCGCCCGAGGGTAAGCGCTACCTCGACCGCAGCCTGCAGGTGCTCGGCATGATCCACAGCGACGACGCCGCCGTGAAGGCATTCCGGGCGGTCGGTTGGGTCTGGGGAGGGTACTGGTCGAAGTCCAAGGACTACATGCACTTCTCGCCGACGGGCAAGTAGGGCGGGCCGCCGCGGCGGCCCGCCCTACTTGCCCGTCGGCGAGTGAAAGCCCCCGCTCGGGGGGATAACCTGCTTCGGCACGCACACTCTCAGTCTCGCCCCGGAGGACCGACGTGGTCGATATCGAGATTTACAGCAAGGAGTGGTGCCCGTACTGCGCCAAGGCCAAGATGCTGCTCAACTCCAAAGGGCTGGACTACCGTGAGATCGATGTCACCAACGACCTCACGCTGCAGCGCGAGATGGTGAAGCGCTCGGGCATGCGCAGCGTGCCGCAGATCTTCGTCGACGGCGAGAGCATCGGCGGCTACGACGGGCTCGCCAGTCTGAACGCGAGCGGCGAGCTCGACCGCCGCCTCGGCCTCGAGCCGACGATCGACCTCACCAAGGTCTACGACGTGGTCGTCGTCGGCGCCGGACCGGCGGGTATGACGGCGGCGATCTATGCGGCGCGGAAGAACCTGAGCACATTGATCGTCGCGCTCGACGTCGGCGGCCAGGTGGGTACGACCAACGAGATCCTCAACTACCCCGGCTTCGATCTGATCACCGGTCCCGATCTCGTGCAGCGCCTCTTCGAGCAGGTCGAAGCGCAGGCGATCGACCAGCTGATCGGCGAGAAGATCGTCGGTCTCGAGGCCGACGCGCGCATCAAGACGCTCAAGACCGCCTCCGGCCGCGCGCTGCGCGCCCGGACCGTGATCGTCGCCAGCGGTGTGCAGAAGCGCCGCCTCAACATCCCCGGCGAGCGAGAGCTCACCGGCAAGGGCGTCGTCTACTGCTCCACCTGCGACGGCCCGCTCTTCAAGGGGGCGACCATCGCGATCACGGGCGGCGGCAACTCCGCGCTCGAGGCGGCGCTCGAAATGGACGGCGTCGCCCGCCAGATCTACCTCGTGTCGCTCGGCGATTGGACCGGGGATCCGATCCTCCAGGACAAGGTGGCGCTCGCCAAGCGGGTGGAGGTGCTCAAAGGCCACGAGCCTGTGGAGATCCACGGCAGTACCAAGGTCGAGGGCATGACCGTGAGGAACGTCGCCACCGGAGAAACGCGACGTCTCGATGTGGACGGCGTCTTCATCGAAGTCGGCGTGTTCCCCAACACCGACTTCGTGCTCGATCTGCTCGGGACCAACCAGCGCGGCGAGATCGTCGCCGGCAGCCACGGCAGCACGGGTCTGCGCGGCATCTTCGCTGCCGGCGACGCCACCGAAGGCGACGACAAACAGATCGTGATCGCCGCCGGCGAGGGCGCCAAGGCGGCGCTCGGCGCCTTCGAGTACATCATCAAACAGTTCTGAGCGGGGTGGTAGGCTAGCGCGATGAGACTGGCCGATCCTCAAGCACCCGGCGCGCGCGGCTACCGGCTCCTCGACATCCTCGTCGCCGCGTGGCTCGTTCTGTGGTTCGCCCTCGGCGTGTATGTCTGGCACGAGATCCGCAACGTCGACAAACTCACCGGCACGCTGGTCAAGACGACGACCGCCCTGCGTGACACGAGCGCGGCGCTGCGCCAAGTCGAGAGCGTGCCGCTTATCGGTGGTCTCATCGCCCCTTATGTCGACAAGATCTACGCGACGACGGTCGACACTCAGCAAGGTGCCCGCGATGCGCACTCAAGTCTTCTCCATCTGAGCGTGGTCGCCGGCGTTGCGATCGCCCTCGTCCCGGGCCTGCTGCTGCTCATCCTCTACGTGCCGCAGCGGCTCAGCTGGCGGCGCACGGTCGCCGAGGTGCGCCGCACTCTCGCGGAGAATCCCCAGGCGGCGGTCCTCGACGCGTACCTGGCCCGGCGCGCCGTGTTGTATCTCGATTACGCGCGCTTGCGTGCGATCAGCGCCGATCCCTGGGCCGATGTCGGCGCCGGCGACTGCCGGACGTTGGCGGACGCCGAGCTTGCGCGTCTCGGCCTGACCAGGTCCTGATGTTCCCGTCTGGCGGTCGACCCCGCCGCCGGCGGCGCGAGGAGCGTACGATCGCGGCGATGATCCGGCTGTACTGCCGCGATCGGCACGACGGCGCCTCCGACCTGTGTGGCGAGTGTGCGGCGCTGCTCGACTATGCCCGGCAGCGCCTCGTGCACTGCCGCTACGGTGTCGACAAGCCGACCTGCGCGCGCTGTCCTGTGCACTGCTACAAACCGGTGCTGCGCGAGCAGATCCGCGCCGTGATGCGCTACTCGGGCCCGCGAATGGCGCCGCGCCACCCGGTGCTCGCCGCCGCGCACCTGCTCGACCGCCGCCGGGCACCCGCCGGGGAGTAGACCGCTAGCCGAGCGTCGTCGGCGGCGGCGCAGCGGCGCTCGGCGTCGTCTGGACGACGATCGCCGCTGTGCCCTGCACCGGGCATTTGGTCTCGCAGATCCCGCAACCGATGCAGAGGTGGGGCACGACGATCGGATTGCGGACCAGGTTCTCAAAACCCTGCGGGCTCTTGACGATCTTGCCGCGCGTGAGCACGACCGCCTTGTCGGGTACCGGGCACATCTCCTGACAGATGATGCAGGGCGTGTTCTGCGACCACGGCAGACAGCGGTTGCGGTCGATGACGGCGACACCGATGACCTTCGTGCGTTTCTCCTCGAGACTCAGCTTGGGGATCGCCCCGGACGGGCAGACGTGACCGCAGGCGGTGCAGCCGTAGTCGCAGTAGCCGAGGCGCGGCTTGAGCACGGGCGTCCAGAACCCCTCGAGGCCGGCCTCGTTGAGCGCCGGCTGCAGGCCGGAGGTGGGGCAGACCTTCATGCACTGCGTGCAGCGCAGGCAGTGCCTGAGGAAGGTCTGCTCGTCGTTCGCCCCGGGCGGCCGCAGCAAGTGCGACGACGGCTGCCGCTTCCAGGCGCCGACACCGAGCAACACGGCGGCGCCGACACCGCCGGCGGCGGCGGTGACGAACTGTCGGCGGCCGGGGTCGTACGTCGCCCACGGCCCCGGCCGCTCAAGCCCGAACCCCATGGCGCCGTCGGTCTCGCAGGCGACGAGGCAGTCGAGGCAGACCGTGCACTCCGAGCTCACGAGGGCCGGCCTCGATTCGCCGGCTGCGCCTCCAGCCGCTTCGCCGGTCAGTCCTTGCGCCGCGCCGCCGGTCAGTCCTTGCGCCGCGTCGCCGGTCGCGATCGCTCCGACGGGACATGCGGCCGCACAGCGGTTGCAGGCAGCGCACGACTCGCCGAACACCGGTCGCAGCACCGCGGCCTTAGCGACCAATCCCAACAGCGCCCCCAGCGGGCACAGGTAGCGGCACCAGAAACGGTCGGCAAGCATGTTGAGGGCGATGACCGCAAAGAAGACGAGGAAGAGCGCCGCCGCCTGCATGAAGAGCGGCTGGATCACCGGCAGCACCGTGCCGCGCAGGTGGCTCTCAATCCAGTCGACCCTGGGTACGAGCCAGCTCACGTGCAGCATCGCCCGCTCGGCCTTGGTGACGGCGTAGTCGAAGGCCGGGATGACAGACGTCGTCATCGTGCGCGTCAGCAGGCCGAGCGGGTCGAGGACCATCAAGGTCATGCCGCCGAGGGCGGCCATCGCAACGATCACGATGAGCACGACGTACTTGGTCATCGGCAGGCGCGGCGGCAAGCGTTGCGTGCGCCGCCGCGCCTGCTTGAACCGGAACCATTCGAGCACCGTGCCTAGCGGGCAGAGCCACCCGCACCAGACCCGTCCCAGAACGAGGGTGACGGCCACGGTCGCGAAGACCAGGGCGAGGTGGGGCAGCCACTGCCTGGCAGCGAGCATCGTCGCCAGTGCCGCCAGCGGGTCGAAGCGAAAGAACAGATCGGCGAGCGGGAACGCCGCCTTGTGCTGCAGCGCCGCGAACAGCAGGTAGACGAAGAACGCGAAGACGGCGAACTGAACGAGCCGCCGGGTCCGTCGTGCGTAACGCCAGCTCAAGCCGCCGCTCGCCTACAGGTTGTGCTTGGCGATCGTGATCTTGGTCAGGTCCATGACACCGAGTCCCATAGCGGCGGCCGCCTTGCGTGTGATCGCCGCGATGTCGGTGCCGTGAGCGACGGTGAGGTGAGGGTAGGTGGTCGCCACACCGATCATCCTGAGGAACTCGCTCCTGGTGAGCGGTCTCACCTTGCCACCTCACTTACTCGGCTTCCTCGCCCGGCCGGGGCCGGCGCCGCATTTCTGCCCCCAGTATCGGCGGAAAACGGCGAGTCGTCGAGCGCGCCCCCGTCAGCGCCATCGCAACGGGTGCGGCGGCGCGACCATCGCGAGTCGGTTTCGATATACTGGTACACGTCGGGATCGCAGAGTGCGCACCTGCGCGGCGGTCCTATGCCAGTGGGAGACGGACACAGAGGAGAGGCACGCATGGCGGTGCGACTGTTGGGGCTCAATTGCAGCCCTCGCGACAACAGCAACAGCGAGACTCTCCTGCGGGCGTCGTTCGACAGGCTCAAGGAGAAGTGCCCCGGCGACGTCGAATGCTCGATCATCAACCTGCGCGAAGTGCACATCGAGGCGTGCCGGTACTGTGAGGTGTGCGGCAAGTCGAAGAAAGACGGCAAGCTTCGGCCCTGCGTACAGGCGGGCAAGGACGGCGTGCAGGAGGTGCTCGACCGGATGGTCGCCGCCGACGGTCTCGTCGTCGCCACGCCGGTCTACTTCGGCCTGCCGTCCGATCTCTTCTCCAAGTTCATCATGCGCACGCGTGTGCTGCGCCACCAGGACTTCAGGCTCGCCAATCGCCCGGTCGGCGTCATGGCGATCGCGGCGCGGCGCTCCGGCGGCGCCGAAACGACGATCATCTCCACGTGGCTGCCGTTCGTGCGCAACGGCTGCCTTGTGGTCGGCAACGGCGACGCCACCTGTCAGTTCGGGGCTTACGGATGGGCCGGCAAACGCGGCCACATCCTCAGCGACGAATGGGGCATGGAGCAGGGCTTTCAGGTCGCCGATCGTGTGTATAATGTCGCCAAACTCGTGCGCACCGGCATCGACACCCTGGACTACGCGAGCCCCATGCAGTTCTCGTATGAGTCGGGCACGAGGCCGTAGAGCGGGCGAGTCCGCCGTCACCACCTGACGAGCCTGATCGCGCAAACCGAGGAGCGGCTGCATGAGCGATGCTGAGGTCATCCTGGACTTCCTGCGGGACGAAGTCGAGGAGCTGCCCGACGACGTCGAGCTCGACGAGAACACGTCGCTCTTTCGTGAGCAGCTGCTCGACTCGATGAACCTCACCGGTCTGATCACCTTCCTCGAAGAGACGTTCGACATCAAGATCGGCGCCCTCGACATCGTGTTCGAGAACCTCGACACGGTGAGCAACATGGTCGCCTTCATCGCCCGAAAGCGAGCGGCGAGTGCCTGACGAGAGATCCGCGACCGGCGCCGGCGGCGAAGCCAACCCGGCGCCGGACGACGCACCCGCAGCGCGCACGGTGTGGCTCCTGTACTTCCTCGGCCTGGCGTTGCAGTGCATCCTCTGGTTCCTGCTCTTCCTGGCGATCGTCGTCGCTGTCGCCAGTGGCGGCCACCTGACGGAGTTCCGCTATGTCGGCTTCTGAGGCACCGGGCGCGGCGATGGCCGATGCCGTCGCGCACCTGTTGGGCGTCGCCGGCGCAGAGCCGCAGCGGCCGCTGTTGATCACCCGCGGCCAAGAGTTCACGTACGAGGGGTTCGTCGGCCGCGCCGGCGCCGTGGTCGAGCAGCTGCGTGGCGCCGGCTTCGCGCGTGGCGACCGCGTCGCCCTATTTCAGGAGGAGTACGGCGACTTCTTCGTGACGATGTTCGCGGTCTGGCTCGCCGGTGGTGTCGTCGTGCCGCTCAACACGAGCCTGCCGATCAAGGACGTCGCCGGGCTCCTCGGCAAGACGCGGCCGCGGTTCCTGCTCGTGCCCGACGAGAGTGCCTGTCCGCTCGACGGGCCGCGGCGCCTGCGTGTCGCCGTCGGCGAGCTGGGAACGGTGCGTCCGGGATTCACGCCGATCGGGCCTGACGACCTCGCGATGATCATGTTCACGTCCGGCACGACCGGCGTGCCCAAGGGTGTCTGCCAGACGCTGCGCGCGATCAGCGCCAACGCTGGCCACGTCGCCGTCACGATGGGTCTGACCGCGACGGACCGGGTCTTCGTCAACACGCCGCCGTACTTCACCAGTGGCATCTGCCACTTCCTCACGCTGCTCGCCGCCACCGGCAGCCTCGCCGGCCGGCAGGGGTTCTTCTTTGGGCAGAGCCTGCTCGCGGAGATGGAGGAGCTGGGCTGCACCGGCTTTGGCGGCGCCCCCGCGCACCTCGTGCGCGTGGTCGAGCCGCTCACCGCGGTGCAGCCGGCGTCCAAACTTCGCTTCTGGGTGAGTTCCGGCGATCACCTGCCGCTGAAGACGATCGAGAAGACGCGCGCCGTGCTGCCTGCGGTCGAGCTCTTCAACATGTACGGCCTCACTGAGGTCTCGGGCCGGCTCTGCATTCTGCCGCCGACGCAGTTCGACCAGCGCCTCGGCTCGGTCGGCAGACCGATCGACGGGATGACTGTGACCGTCCTGCGACCGGACGGCTCCACTGCGGCCGCCGGCGAGAGCGGTGAGATCCTCGTCGCCGGCCCGTTGGTCATGCAGGGCTACCTCGACGCGCCTCAGCTCACCGCCGACGTGCTGACGGCGAACGGGTTCAGGACTGGCGACTTCGGTCACCGGGACGGCGACGGCTACGTGTGGATCGAGGGTCGCCACGACGACATCTTCAAGCGCGGTGGCGAGAAGGTCTCCGCCGTGCAGATCCAGCAGGCACTGCTCTCGCTGGGCCTGTTCAGCGACGCCGCGGTCGTCTCGGCCGACGACGAGATCCTCGGCAAGGTGCCGGTCGCCTTCGTCGTGCCGATGTCCGCGGAGCCGTTCCGCAGCACGCCCGTGCTGCGCCAGCTCAAGAGTCTGCTGCCGGCGACCGCCCTGCCGGGCAAGATCGTCGCCCTCGAACGCATTCCGCGCACAGGTTCGGGCAAGGCGGTGCGCGCCGAGCTGTTGTCGCTGCTCGCGGAGCCGGGTGCGTGAGGCGCCCGGCCAAGCAGCGCAGCGCCGCCCGGCGCTCCTTCGCCGCCGGTTTTCGCAACGCGCACCCGCTCGTGCTCGTGGCCGCCGCCGGCTTGCTCGTACTGTTCCTGCTCGGCGTGCAGAGCTTCGTCACGAGCGGCGCCTACACCAGGGCGATCTCGGAGGACGAGTTGCTTCGCCGCTCCAGCGACGACTGGGGTCGAGTCTCCTGGCAGGTCGGCCACCTCAAGCAGTCGCCGCCCAGGCTGCCCGCCGTCTATCTGCTCGGCGGGTCGACGACGCGGGAGCTGATTACAAGCGACGCAGCGCTCGCGGCGGCGATCCGCCAGGCGACCGGCATTCAGGTCTACGTCAACGACCTCGCCTCGATGAACCAGAGCTTCGGCCAGAGCCTTGCGATCGCCGCCAATCTGCCGCCCAGGGACGCCGTCCTGATCATCGGCGTCAATCAGGCGCGGTTCACCGCCAGCCCGGGCGACAACGAGGACCAGATCGTCGGTCGTCCGCTGTTGCTTCAGAGCGCTGACCTGCGCACCTACGTCGCCGACGCGTACGGTCGCTACAAGTACGCATTCACGATCCTGCCCGGCATCATGAGCTATATCGTGAGCTGGGCGCACGAGGGCGCCGACGAACTGCGCGCCGGTCACATTCCCACGCACGTGTTCGACACGCATCGCTACAGCCTCAGGACCCAGCTTCCGCTCAAGCGCAAGGAACTGCTCGTGCAGAAATGGCTGAGGACGCGTGCCCCCAAGTTCACCAAGCACTATGACTACAACGCGGCGATGCTCGAGGAGCTCGTCCGGGTGGCGAAACGGCGCGGCTTCACCGTCGTGCTCCTCGACCTGCCGCTGAACGAGACCGTGATCGGTGATCGCTTCAAGGACGTGGTCGACCGCTACCGGGCGCTCTGCCTGCGACTGGCGGCGCAGTACGGCGTCATCTCCATGGACCCGCTGCCGCGGGCGCGGCTGACGAACGGCGACTTTCAGGATCTGACCCACCTCGTCGAGCCCGGCCGCGTCAAGTTCGAGCACGCCCTGGCGGCGGAGCTGGCGGGCGTGCTCACCGCCGGCATCGGCGCGACGACGCCGTGAGCATCTTCTTCACGCCGTACCTGATCCCGATCCTGCTCGGGGCGCTGCTCATTTACTGGTTCGGCCTGCGCCGCGACCGGGAGCGCGTCCTCTTCGTTGCGCTCCTCTCGATCGCGGCGCTCGCTTCGCTCCATCCCGTCTTCGCCGTGATCGCCGTGGCGATCACGCTGGTGGTCCGCCAGGTCGTCGTTTTCGTGCATGCGCGGCGCGTCTCCGTGCGCGCCGCGCTCGTCTTCTCCATCTCCCTGGGAGTCATCGTGATCGCCGTCGGCAAGTACGGCCAGTCGATGGCGCACGCGGTCTGGGGTCAGAACGACTGGGTCACTGCGCACCTGATCATGCCGCTCGGCCTCAGCTACTTCGTGTTCCGAACCCTGCAGTACGTCTTCGACCACGTGCGCGGCGTGCTCACCGACACGTCGTTCCTGCGCCTGCTCGCCTTCCTGTTCTTCATCCCGACCTTCCAGGCAGGCCCCATCGAGACCTACCAGGGGATGTACGGCAAGCGCAGTCTCAGCTTCGACCGGCAGCTCTTCTTCAAAGGCATCCGCCGTATCGCTCTGGGCTACTTCAAGAAAGTGTTCGTCGTCGACTTCTTCATCCACCTGGTGTTCGGCAGCGTGATGCTCAAGGTGGGCGATCTCGGCTATCACCCGTCGTCGGCGCACCCGCTCGAGCCGCTGTACTACGTCGTCGTCGTCTTCATCCGCGCGTACGCCGACCTCTCCGCCTATACCGATCTCGCAATCGGGTTCTCGGCGCTCTTCGGCTTTCGCATCATGGAGAACTTCGACCGGCCGCTCGTGCGCAAGAACCTCGGCGAGTTCTGGCGCAGCTGGCACATCTCGCTCTCGAGCTGGTGTCGCAACAACGTGTACTTCCCGCTCTACGGCGCCACACGCAAGGCCTGGCTCGGTCTCTACGCCAGCATGCTCACGATGGGTCTCTGGCACTACGTCAGCTTTACGTGGACGGCGTGGGGCCTGTACCACGGCACCGGCCTGGTGACCGTCGCCTGGTGGCAACGCACGCGCAAGGCGCGGCGCAAGGCGCTCAAGAAGCGCGGCAAGAAAAGCTGGGCGAGCCACTGGGTCTTCACGCCGCTGCCCTATATGTTCACGTTCTTCTACGTGGCCGCCGGCTACGCGTTTGTGAGCAGCCTGCACATCGATCACGCGCTGCGGCTCTTCGCGTTCTGCTGGCTTGGCCCGCTGATCTGGCTCAAGCACCTGATGATGTAGGCGGGCGCGGCCGGCGGCGCCGGCCGCGCCCGCCTGCGTGGTACCATCTGGGCATGGCGGCGACGGAGACGAGGATCGGGTCGGGTTCGCGGACGGGTCTGGCGAGCCTCGCCGTCGCCGCCGCGATCCTCGTCGCGCTCTACCTCACCAGCCTGCACTCGTACCTGCTCTTCCACGTCTTGGCCGAACTGGCGTTCGTCGTCGCGGTGTGCGCGATCCTGACGATGGCCTGGAACCTGCGCGAGTTCCTCGACGACGATTTCACGTTCTTTCTGGGGGTCGCCCTGTTCTTCGTCGCGATCCTGCACGTCGTGCATGCTGTCGACTTCCAGGGCATGGGGGTGTTCAAGGGGCACACCACCGATTCGCCGACGCAACTGTGGGTGGCTGCCGGGTACCTGTCGAGCGTCTCGTTCGCGGTCGCGCCGGCCGTGATCGGCCGGCGCATCCGTGGCCTCCCGGTGGTCGCCGTCTACGCCGGCGTGTGCGTTCTGATCCTCGCCTCGATCTTCACATGGAAGATCTTCCCGCACTGCTACGTGGAAGGCTCCGGGCTGACTCCGTTCAAGAAGATCAGCGAGTACATCATCGTCGGCATCTACGCGCTCGCGATGGGGATGCTCGTCGGTCGCCGCCGGAATCTCGACCAGGGCGTCCTGCGGCTGCTTCTCATGGCCCTGATCGTGCTCTGTGGCTCGGAGATCGCGTTCACGCTCTACGTCGGCGTTTACACATCGCCGAACCTGATCGGCCACCTGCTGATGGTGCTGGCGGCGTTCCTGATCTACAAGGCGGTCGTGGAGGCGGGGCTCGCCAAGCCGCACGCGCTCGCCGTCGCCAGCCTCAGATCGAGCGAGGAGGCGGCGCGCGCGGCGCATCGCGAAGCGGACATCATGCGCCGCGCCCTCGACGACATGCTCGAAGTCACGCGGACCTTCCCCGTCGAGGCCGGTTGCGACGAGACTACCAGGGCGATCTGCGCCGCCGCCCGACAGGTCTTCGAGTGTTCGGCGGCGAGCCTGTACCGCGTCGTCGACGACCATCTGTTGCACATCGTACGCGACCCGGCGGCGGCGGCCATTGGTCCCGAGAGTGCGTTCGGCGTTGACGACATCCCCGGCCTCGACGACGTGATCCGCACGCGCATGCCGACGTTCGTCGGCGATGTGTTGGAGAGTGGTCCCTCGGCTTCCGTCGAAGCGTTGACGAGGTCTCTCGGCATCGCCTCCGTGCTCTTCGTACCGGTCGGCATCGCGCCAATCGCCGACAAGGTGCTCCTGATCTTGTGGTCTTCTCCGCGTAAGGAGCCCGGCGCCGCCATGCTCGCGCTCGCGCGGCGTTTCGCCGACCAGGCGGCGATCGCGCTTGCGCAGGCGGGCCGCACGGAGGCGCAGGAAGAGGCGGCTCGCTTGCACCAGCGTCTCGAGACCAGTCTGCTCTCGCGGCCGCCGGCCGAAAGTGCCCTGCTGCGCGTTGCCCGCAGCTACCGGCCGGGCGAGCGCCGCCTGCGGCTGGGAGGTGACTTCATCGGCGTCGTGGCGCTGCCCGACAACCAGATCGCCGTCGTCGTCGGCGACGTCAGCGGCCACGGCCCCGATGCGGCGGCGCTCGGCGCGATGTTGAGGGCGAGCTGGCAGGCGCTGACGCTGAGCGCCGCCGGCGTCGCCACCACGATGACGGCGCTCGCCGGAGTGCTCGACAGCGAGCGCGGCTCGCTCGACATGTTCGCGACACTGTGCGCGGCCTGGATCGACCCCATCAAAGGCCGCGCCGAGATCCTCAACGTCGGCCACCCGGCGCCACTGCTCCTCAACGCGGGGGTGACAAAGGTCGATGTGCCGCCACTACCGCCGCTGGGCGTGTGGGAGGACGTGCTCTGGCAGCCGCGGACGATCGACCTGGCGCCGGGATGGGGCCTCTTCTTCTACACCGATGGTCTCGTCGAGGGTCGCATCGCGGGCGCGAGCGGGGATCGCTACGGTGAGGCGCGGCTGGTCGACGCGGTCGGCCGGCTGCTTGCGCGCGACCGCGACGAAACCGCTCTCGACAGGCTGCTCGCCGAAGTCGAGCAGGTCAACGGGGCGCCGTTCGCGGACGATGTCGCCGTGGTGCTCGTGAGCGACTCGCGGAAAGACTAGGCGCCGATGCCGGTGTACTCACTGCCGGAGTCCGACGAGGCATT
>PKYG01000140.1 GCA_003132585.1 Actinomycetota bacterium | reverse complement strand
GGCAGCCACTGCCTGGCAGCGAGCATCGTCGCCAGTGCCGCCAGCGGGTCGAAGCGGAAGAACAGATCGGCGAGCGGGAACGCCGCCTTGTGCTGCAGCGCCGCGAACAGCAAGTAAACGAAGAACGCGAAGACGGCGAACTGAACGAGCCGCCGGGTCCGTCGTGCGTTATGCCAGCTCAAGCCGCCGCTCGCCTACAGATTGTACTTGGCGATCGTGATCTTGCTCAGGCCCATGACACCGAGTCCCATGGCGGCCGCCGCCTTGCGTGTGATCGTCGCGATGTCGGCGCCGTGAGCGACGGTGAGGTGAGGGTAGGTGGTCGCCACACCGATCATCCTGAGGAACTCGCTCCTGGTGAGCGGTCTCACCGCGCCACCTCACTCACTCGGCTTCCTCGCCCGGCCGGGGCCGGCGCTGAACTTCTGCCCCCCAGTATCGGCGGAAAACGGCGAGTCGTCGAGCGCGCCGCCGTCGGCGCCATCCCAACGGGTGTGGCGGCGCGACCATCGCGAGCCGGTTTCGGTATACTGGTACACCTCGGGACCGCACCACGCGCACCCGCGCGGCGGTCCTGTCGGCCAGCAGGAGACGGACACAGAGGCGAGGCACGCATGGCGGTGCGACTGTTGGGGCTCAATTGCAGCCCTCGCGACAACAGCAACAGCGAGACTCTCCTGCGGGCGTCGTTGAACAGGCTCACGGAGAAGTACTCGAGCGAAGTCGAATGCTCGATCGTCAACCTTCGCGAAGTGCACATCGAGGCGTGCCGGTACTGTGAGGTCTGCGGCAAGTCGAAGAGAGACGGCAGCTTCAGGCCCTGCGTGCAGGCCGGCAAGGACGGCGTGCAGGAGGTACTCGACCGCATGATCGCCGCCGACGGCCTCGTCGTTGCCACGCCGGTCTACTTCGGCCTGCCGTCCGATCTCTTCTCCAAGTTCATCATGCGCACGCGTGTGCTGCGCCACCAGGACTTCCGGCTCGCCAATCGCCCGGTCGGCGTGATGGCGATCGCGGCGCGACGCTCCGGCGGCGCCGAAACGACGATTATCTCCACGTGGCTGCCCTTCGTGCGCAACGGCTGCCTCGTGGTCGGCAACGGCGACGCCACCTGTCAGTTCGGGGCTTACGGATGGGCCGGCAAACGCGGCCACATCCTCAGCGACGAATGGGGCATGGAGCAGGGCTTTCAGGTCGCCGACCGTGTGTATAATGTCGCGAAACTCGTGCGCACCGGCATCGATACCCTGAATTACGCGAGCCCCATGCAGTTCTCGTATGAGTCGGGCACGAGGCCGTAGAGCGGGCGAGACTGTCGTCACCAACTGACGAGCTCGATCGCGCAAACCGAGGAGCCGCTGCATGAGCGATGCTGAGATCATCCTGGACTTCCTGCGGGACGAGGTCGAGGACCTGCCCGACGACCTCGAGCTGGACGAGCACACGTCGCTCTTTCGCGAGCAGCTGCTCGACTCGATGAACCTCACCGGCGTGATCACCTTCCTCGAAGAGACATTCGCCATCAGAATCGGTGCCATCGACATCGTGTTCGAGAACCTCGACACGGTGAGTAACATGGTCGCGTTCATCGCCCGAAAGCGGGCCGCGAGTGCCTGACGAGAGACCCGCGACCGGCGCCGGCGGCGAAGCCGACCCGGCGCCAGACGACACGCCCGCAGCGCGCACGGTGTGGCCCCTCTACTTCCTCGGCCTGGCGCTGCAATGCATCCTTTGGCTCCTTCTCTTCCTGGCGATCGTCGTCGCCGTCGCCGCCGGCGGCCACCTGACGGAGTTCCGTTATGTCGGCTTCTGAGGCCCGGGGCGCGGCGATGGTCGATGCCGTCGCCCACCTGCTGGGCGTCGCCGGAGCAGAGCCGCAGCGCCCGCTACTGCTCACTCACGGCCGCGAGCTCACGTACGAGGCATTCGTCGGCCGCGCCGGCGCCGTGGTCGAGCAGCTGCGCGGTGCCGGCTTCGCGCGCGGCGACCGCGTCGCCCTGTTTCAGGAGGAGTACGACGACTTCTTCGTGACGATGTTCGCGGTATGGCTCGCCGGCGGTGTCGTCGTGCCGCTGAACACGAGCCTGCCGATCAAGGACGTCGCCGGGCTCGTCGGCAAGGCGCGGCCCCGGTTTCTGCTCGTGCCCGACGAGGATGCCTGTCCGCTTGAAGGGCCGCGGCGCCTGCGCGTCGCCGTCGGCGAGCTGGGAACGGTGCGTCCGGGATTCACGCCGATCGGACCGGACGACGTGGCGATGATCATGTTCACGTCCGGCACGACCGGCGTGCCCAAGGGTGTCTGCCAGACGCTGCGCGCGATCAGTGCCAACGCCGGCCACGTCGCCGTTACGATGGGGTTGACCGCGACGGACCGGGTCTTCGTCAACACACCGCCGTACTTCACTAGCGGCATCTGCCACTTCCTCACGCTGCTCGCCGCCGCTGGCAGCCTCGCCGGCCGGCAGGGGTTCTTCTTCGGGCAGAGCCTGCTCGAGGAGATGGAGAAGTTGGGCTGCACCGGTTTTGGCGGCGCTCCCGCGCACCTCGTGCGCGTGGTCGAGCCGCTCACCGCGGTGCAGCCCACGTCCGGACTTCGCTTCTGGGTGAGCTCCGGCGATCACCTGCCGCTGAAGACGATCGAGAAGACGCGCGCCGCGCTGCCCGCAGTCGAGCTCTTCAATATGTACGGGCTCACCGAGGTCTCCGGCCGGCTGTGCGTCCTGCCGCCGGCACAGTTCGACCAGCGCCCCGGCTCGGTCGGCCGACCGATCGACGACATGACCGTGACCGTCAGGCGGCCGGACGGCTCCGCTGCGGCCGTCGGCGAGAGCGGCGAGATCTTCGTCACCGGTCCGTTGGTCATGTCGGGCTACCTCGACGAGCCGCAGCTCACCGCCGAGGCGCTCACGGCGAACGGCTTCAGCACCGGCGACTTCGGTCACCAGGACGGCGACGGTTACGTGTGGATCGAGGGCCGCCACGACGACATCTTCAAGCGCGGCGGCGAGAAGGTCTCCACCGTGCAGATCCAGCAGGCGCTGCTCTCGCTGGACCTCTTCAGTGACGCGGCCGTGATCTCGGCCGACGACGAGATCCTCGGCAAGGTGCCGGTGGCCTTCGTCGTGCCGCTGTCCGCCGAGCCGTTTCGCGGCACGCCCGTGCTGCGCCGGCTCAAGAGCCTGCTGCCGGCGACCGCCCTGCCGGGCAGGATAATCGCCCTCGAGCGCATCCCGCGCACCGGGTCGGGCAAGGCGGTGCGCGCTGAGCTGTTGGCGCTGCTCGCGGAGCCGGGTGCGTGAGGCGCCCGGCCAAGCAGCGCAGCGCCGCCCGGCGCTCCTTCGCCGCCGGCTTTCGCAACGCGAATCCGCTCGTGTTCGTGGCCGCCGCCGGCTTGCTCGTGCCCTTCCTGCTCGGCGTGCAGAGTTTCGTCACGGGCGGCGCCTACACCAGGGCGGTCACCCAGGACGAGATGCTGCGCCGCACCAGCGACGACTGGGGTCGAGTCTCCTGGCAGGTCGGCCGCCTCAAGCAGTCGCCGCCCAAGCTGCCCGCCGTCTACCTGCTCGGCGGGTCGACGACGCGGGAGCTGATCTCAAGCGATGCCTCGCTCGCGGCGGCGATCCGCCAGACGACCGGCGTGGAGGTTTACGTCAACGACCTGGCCTCGATGAACCAGACCTTTGGCGAGAGCCTCGCGATCGCCGCCAATCTGCCGCCCAAGGACGCCGTTTTGATCATCGGCGTCAATCAGGCGCGTTTCACCGCCAGCCCGGGCGACAACGAGGATCAGATCGTCGGGCGTCCGCTGCTGTTGCAGAGCGGTGACCTGCGCACCTACGTCGCCGAAACGTACGGTCGCTACAAGTACGCATATACGATCCTGCCGGGCATCATGAGCTACATCGTGAGCTGGGTGCAGCAGGGTGCCGGCGAGCTCCGCGCCGGTCACATTCCCACGTACGTGTTCGACACGCACCGCTACAGCCTCAAGACCCAGCTCCCGCTGAAGCGCAAGGAAATGCTCGTGCAGAAATGGCTGCAGAAGCGCGCCCCAAAGTTCATGAAGCACTTTGACTACAACGCGGCGATGCTCGAGGAGCTCGTCAAAGTAGCGAAACGGCGCGGCTTCACCGTCGTGCTGCTCGACCTGCCGCTGAACGAGACCGTGATCGGCGATCGCTTCAAGGCCGTGACCGACCGCTACCGTGCGCTCTGCCGCCGACTCGCCGCGCAGTACGGCGTCATCTCGATGGATCCGCTGCCGCGGGCGCAGCTGACGAGCGGCGACTTCCAGGATCTGACCCACCTCGTCGAGCCCGGCCGCGTCAAGTTCGAGCACGCCCTGGCGGCGGAGCT
>PKYG01000024.1 GCA_003132585.1 Actinomycetota bacterium | reverse complement strand
TCGGCGCGCCGGCTCGCGCGCGCATCGTGGGCGAGGCGGATGTCGAGATCGGCGGGCGGCAGCTCCGCTGCGCCCGCCTCCGGCCACTCCACGAAGGTGATCGCCTCTCCGAAGTAGTCCTCCCAAGCAAAGAGTTCCACATCGGCGCCGGGGTGAAGCCGGTACAGGTCGAGGTGGTGGAGCCGGAGGCCACCGCGACCCGTGTAGCTTTGCGCAAGCGTGAACGACGGACTGGCGACGACGCCGCGCACGCCGAAGGCGCGCAGCGCGGCGCGGACCAGCGTCGTCTTGCCGGTGCCCAGCTCGCCGGCCAGCGTGACGAGCGCCGGCGGCCGCAGAAGCGCGGCCAGCGAACGGCCGAAACGCCGCGTCACCGCCGGCGACGAGAGCGCCAGGGCGATCACGCTCAGAAGAGGCCGAGTTGTTCGGCGACGGACGGCGACACGGCCGGCTCGGCTGCGGACGGTGGCACGACCGGCTCAGCCGACGACGGCGGCTCAGCTGCGGACGGCGACACGACGGGCTCGGCTGCGGACGGTGGCACGACCGGCTCGGCGACACTCTCGTCAGCGAGCAGCGCCGGCAGACGCGCGAAGTCCTCTCTCAGCGTCGTCAGCATCGCCGGAGTGTAGAGCGCCGCCGCAGGATGGAAGATCGGGTACAGCGTGACCGCGTGACCGCCGAGCTCGCGCCGCTGTGGCTTGCCGTGCACTTTCGTGATGCCCGTGATCGGGTCTCCCGAGAGCAGCTTTGTGGCGAAGTTGCCGAGCGTGCAGATGACGCGCGGCTCGATCAACGCGATCTGCCGCCACAGATACGGTTGGCAGGCTTCGATCTCACCCGGCTGCGGGTCGCGGTTGTTGGGCGGCCGCGACTTGAGCACGTTGGCGATGAAGACCTGCTCGCGGGTGAGACCGATCGCGCCCAACAACTCCTCGAGCAGCTTGCCGGCGGCGCCGACGAACGGACGTCCCTGCTGGTCCTCGTGATAGCCGGGCGCCTCGCCGACGAACATCAACCGCGCCCGCGGATCGCCCTCGCCGAACACGGCGCGGGTGCGCGTCTTGTGGAGGTCGCAGAGCGTGCATGCCTCGACCTCGCGGCGCAGGGCCTCGAGGGCACTCAGGCTGTCGGACTCAGTGGCAGGTGGCACAGGAGGAACTCGCGCAGGACGAGCAGCTCTTGGTGGCTCCCTTGCCGCCCATGTCGGGCGACGAAGAGTGGACGGCGAAACGCGAGAGCAGGCGACGCACATCGTTCGACGAGCACTGTGGGCAACCCGGCTTGGTGCCGTTGCGCATCAGCTCCTCGAAGGGCGTCGCGCACTTGTTGCAGATGAATTCGTAAATCGGCATGTCACCAGTTTACCACCGGGCAGACTGGCGGGAACACGACAGGAAGATGCGCAGGGCGCGGCGGTCGGGTACAATCAAGGCACGAAGTGACGGTCTCCGCTTCGAGCCGCGTGCGGCAGGAGACGGAGAGCAACCACAGTGCGTCGGGCCATCGGCCGGCACGGTACCGCCTCCAAAGGGCGGACTGCAGCCAGGAGCGCCACGGCTTGCTCAGCAGCGCGACACGCTTTTGTTTGATCGGTCCCGGCCGTCTCGGGTCGACGCTCGCCGTCGTCCTCGAGCGGGCGGGCTTCGCCGTGACCGCGGTCGTCGGTCGGTCGGATCCAGCTGCCGCGCCCGCCGGGTGGCCTCCGAGGCTACCGCTCGCCGCCGCCGTGGAGCGCGCCGATGTGCTCTGGCTCGCGGTGCCCGACGATCAGATCGACAAGGTCGCCGCGCAGGCCGCCGCGGCGATCGGCGCGCACGGTGTGGACGCCGCCGAACCGGCCACACTCACCGCGATCCACTCGAGCGGCCTCGGTTCGCTCGATCTACTCGCGCCCCTTGCCGGCCTCGGCGTGCGCACCCTCTGTCTGCACCCTCTGCAGACGTTCGCCGCCGGCGAGCCGGCGCCTGAGGCGCTCGCCGCTGTGCCGATCGCCGTCACGGCGAGGCCGGACGACGAGGCTTTCGGCTTCGCCCTCGCCGAAGCAATCGGCGGCCACCCGTTNNGGCTTATCGGTGAGGCGATCGGCGGCGGCCCGGCAGACGGCCTCGGTCTGCTTGCGCGTCTCGTCGAGACGACCGTCACCAACCTGCGCACCGAGGGTTCGATCCGGGCGCTCACCGGCCCCGTCGCCAGAGGCGACGTGGGCACCGTTCGCGCCCACCTCGCTCTCCTCGAGACGCGCACGCCGCGGCTTGCCGCCGCCTACCGCGCACTCTCGCTGCAGGCGCTCGCCCTGGCGGCACCGCGACTCGACAACGAGAACGTGCGCGCCCTGAGACGCGCACTCGAACACGGGGCGTCGCGATGAAGCTCGCGCGCACGATCATCGGCACGCGCGCCGCTGTTGCCCACCTGCCACGGCCGCTGGGGCTCGTGCCGACGATGGGCGCCCTGCACGAAGGGCACCTCGCGCTGGTGCGCGCTGCTTGCAGTCGCTGTGCCAGCGCCGCCGCATCGATCTTCATCAACCCGACGCAGTTCGGCAGGAACGAGGACTATGACCGCTACCCGCGCAACGAAGAACGTGATCTCAAACTGCTGGCCGCGGCCGGCGTCGATCTCGTCTTCGCGCCGTTGCCGGCGGAGATGTACCGCACCGGTGCATCGACCATCGTGAAAGTGAACGGACCGCTGGCGGACACGCTCGAGGGAGCGAGCCGACCGGGCCATTTCGACGGTGTCGCGACGATCGTCACGAAGCTGTTCACGATCGTCGCCCCGGACGTCGCCTTCCTCGGCGAGAAAGACGCCCAGCAGCTCGCCGTCGTTCGCCGGCTGGCGGCCGACCTCGACCTGCCGGTCGAGATTGTCGGCGTGCCCACAGTGCGCGAGCCGGACGGCCTCGCGATGAGCTCGCGCAACGCCTCGCTCAGCGGCACCGAGCGCGAAGCGGCGGCGCGCCTGCATCAAGCCCTCGAGGCCGGACGCGCCGCCGCGCAGACCTCCGCCGCCACGCCGGCCACGGTCAGCGATGCCGTCGCCGTCGCGCTGGCGGCGGAGGCGCGCTTCGCGGTCGAGTATGTTGCCGTCGTCGACCGCGATTCCTTCGC
>PKYG01000139.1:4297-9651 GCA_003132585.1 Actinomycetota bacterium | reverse complement strand
TGCCGGAGGGGATGTGCGGGCGGGCGTTCACGCCCGCCTGCACACGCCTTTCGGACCAAAACGACCCGCATTCTGGCGAAGACGGTCGCGGCAAGCTAGAATAGGTGACCGCGCCAGAATACGACCAGGGGTATCTCTGTGAACAAGAAAGCCCGCACCCGCCTCATCGTCGCCACATGTGTCATCGCCGTGGCGCTCATTGTCGGCATCACCGTCGCCATCGTCAGGGGTGGCGAGTACTACGTCCAGGTCTCCGATCTGACCACCAAGAACCTCGACGGCAAGAACGTGAAGGTCGGCGGCCGCGTGCTGGGAGCGATCGCTCACGATGCCGCAGGCGCCCACTTCGTGATCGAAGACCTGACGGGCAAGGCGCAGACCGTCAAGATCGACTTCGCCGGCCAGATGCCGCAGACGCTGGCCTCTGGTGTCGATGTGGTCGTGATCGGCAAGTACGCGGCCGCCAGCGGCTTGATCACTGCCGATCAGCTGCAGACCAAGTGCCCCTCCAAGTACCAGGGGCAGGCCAGCCCCACGCCGCTATCGACACCCTGAGGGAGCCTGCGTGATCACAGTCGGCCGCGTCGCCATCGGATTCTCGCTCGCCTTCTCCCTCGCCGCCATTCTCTTCATCGTCCTCGGCGTGCGCCAGCGCAGCCGCGATCTGGTCCGCAACGGTTACATCGCGGTCTACGGCTTCTTCCTGAGCACGGCAGTCGCCTTCGCCGTGCTCCTGCAGGCGTTCCTCAACAAGGATTTCGGATTCCAGTACGTCTGGCAGTACTCGGACGCGACGCTCTCGACCTTCTACCGCGTCGCCGGCGTGTGGGCGGGGCAGGAGGGCTCGTTCCTGCTGTGGCTCGCCCTGCTGGCGATCGTCACCGTGGTTATCGCGCTGCGCAACGTCAACGACTCGGACGACCTCACGGCGACCGCCGTCGCCCTCCTCTGCGGGGTCTCCGCCTTCTTCGCCGTGCTGATGGTCTTCGACAAGGGCTCGAACCCGTTCCTCGCCAACACCATGGCGGGCGTACCGCCGCAAGGTCTCGGACCGTTGCTCCTCCATCCGGCGATGGTGCTCCACCCGCCGACGCTGTTCATGGGCTACGCGTGGCTGACCGTGCCGTTCGCCTACGGCATGGCCGCCGTCATCCTGCGGCGCCCGGACAGCCTGTGGGTCAAGCTCACGCAGAAATGGACGGTCGTCGGCTGGCTCTTGCTCTCCCTCGGCATCGGTCTCGGCGCCTGGTGGGCCTACGTGGTGCTCTCCTTCGGCGGCTACTGGGGCTGGGATGCGGTCGAGAACACCTCGCTGATCCCCTGGCTCACGGCGACGGCCTTGCTGCACTCGTCCTCGCTGTACATCAGGCAGGGGATCTTCAAGCGCTGGACGCTGGGGCTTGCCGTCGGCACCTTCTGGCTGACGATCGTCGCGACCTGGGTCACGCGCACCGGAATGATCAGCTCGGTCCACGCCTTCGAGCACCGCACGCTGCTGGTCCAGTTGCTCTCCGGCTTCCTGATCGTGATCGCCGCCGGTAGCGCCGCCCTGATCGCTTCGCGCTGGCGGCGCTTCGCCGTCGATCGCCAGGTGGAGTCGGCGGCGTCGCGCGACTTCCTCTACTACCTCACCAACCTGTTGCTCACGCTGTTCGCCGCCGCGCTCCTCTTCGGCACGGTGGTGTATCCGTTGATCACCGGACACTTCAAGTACCCAGATGCGCCGGGTTACAGCGGGCGTTCGGTCATGCCGGTGACCTATGACAGGTTCGCGCGACCGCTCGGCGTGCTCGTGCTCTTCGGCCTCGCCGTCTGCCCGCTGCTCTCATGGCGCGGCACCGACTGGGGGACGCTGTGGCGGCGGTTGCGCGTACCGCTGGCCGCCGCCCTCGTCTCTGTGCCGGTGCTGGTCTTCACGGGCCCGTGGCGACACAGCATCGGCGGCTTGCTCGGACTCGTCGTCTGCGTTTTCGCTCTGTTCGCCGTGCTGCAGTCGATCTACGATGCGGCGCGGCGGGCAGCGCGCGACCGCGGCCTCTTCACGGGCCTCGGCCGCGCCCTCACCTTCAGCCGCAGCCGCACCGGCGGCTGGGTCGCGCACCTGGGCATGGTCCTCGTCGTCGCCGGCCTGCTCGGCTCCAATGTGTACAAGATCGCCGGCACCGCCTACGTGTCGACCAAGGCCGGCTCTCAGGCGACGGTCGACGGCTACACGCTGCGCTTCGTCGGCTTCCGCGAGGACACGGGGCCGCAAAACGCGCAGCGCACCTTCGCCACGTACGACGTGTTCAAGGGCGGCGCCAAAGTGGGCACGCTGGCGCCGCACACCGACATCTACCCTCCCAAGTCACAGTACGATCAGGGCCAGGCCGCCGTGCGTGCCGTGATCATGGGAACGGCGGGCCAGGACCTCTTCGTCTCGCCCAGCGACACGTTCGACGCAAAGAGCAAGTTCGTGTCGCTCCAGGTCGACGTGTTCCCGCTCATCCGCTACCTCTGGATCGGGGCGCTCATGCTGGTCGGCGGCGCCGTGGTCTCGCTCTGGCCAAGGGGCGGCCTGGCGGCCGCAGGCGAGCCCGCCGCCGAAACAGACGTACAATAGGCCCCGTGCCCGAGGCCGCCGACACTGCCGCCGCGCCGTCAGGCGCGGCACCCGACATCGAAGTGCGCGAGCTTACCAAGGCCTTCGGCCGGCGCGAGGTGTTGCGCGGCATCAGCTTCGACGTCGAGCGCGGTGGCTTTCTCTCGATCTTCGGTCCCAACGGGGCCGGCAAGACGACCACCTTGCGCATCCTCGCCACGCTCACCGCGCCGACGTCGGGCACGGTCAAGGTCGCCGGTTACGATGCGCGTGAAGAGGCGATGCCGGTGCGCGCCGCGATCGGCATGATCTCGCACAGTCCGCTGCTGTACCCGGACCTCACCGCCTACGAGAACCTGCGTTTCTACGCCGACATGTACGGGCTCGGCGACCGCGACGAGCGCATCGCCGAGCTGCTCGACCGCGTCGAGCTCTCACACCGGCGCTACGACGTTGTGCGCACGTTCTCCAAAGGCATGCGCCAGCGGCTCGCGATCGCACGCGCGATCCTGCACCGGCCGCGTGTGCTGCTCCTCGATGAGCCGCACTCGGGCCTCGACCCGCGCGCCGTCGACATCCTCGACGGCTTGCTCGCCGAGATCCGCTCCGAGCACACGTTCGTGATGGTCACCCACTCCATCCAGAAAGGGCTCGAGCTCGCCACACAGGTGCTGATCATCGACGGCGGCAAGGCCGTTTTCGCCAGCGCCGGCGGCGTCGATCCGTCGGCGTTCACGGCGGTCTACCGCGAACACGTGCAGGAAGGGTCGGTGGCCTAAGTGGGCGGGCGGCAGTTCGTCGCGATCCTGCGCAAGGACCTCATCCGCGAGCTGCGCACCAAGGAGATGCTCATCTCGATGTTCCTCTTCGTGATGCTCGCGATGGTGATCTTCCACTACGCGTTTACCGTGAAGGAGAGCGTCGACCTCACCTACTTCACCGGCGGCATGCTCTGGGTGACGTTCATCTTCGCCGCGCTGCTCGGTCTCAACCGCTCGTTCGCCCAGGAGAAGGACGAGAACTGCCTGGACGGCCTGCTGCTCTGTCCGGTCGACCGAGTGACGATCTTCTTCGCCAAGATGACCGGCAATCTGATCTTCCTGGCGATCATCCAGGCCGTCGCGATACCGGTGTTCACGGTCTTCTTCGTCAAGCACGGGTACTACGGCCGACTGCCGTCTTTTCTGCTCGTCGTGCTGCTCGCCGACCTCGGCATCTGCGCGCTCGGCACGTTGCTCGCGACGATCTCGATGAACACCCGCGCGCGCGACCTGCTGCTGCCGATCGTCTTCCTGCCGCTGATCGTGCCTGTGCTGATCGCGGCGACGTCGGCGACCACGGCGATCTTCTCCGGCGGCAGCGAATTCGGGCCATTAGGGGCTAAACTGGTGTTCTTGGCGATGTTCGACATCATCTTCATGGTCGCCGCATACGGCACCTATGACTTCGCGATAGGAGAATGAGCGTGATTCTCAAGCGGCTCTTGACCGCGCCGGCGCTCTACGCCGTTGCGGGCGCGCTGCTCGCCGCCGGCCTGCTGCTGGCGTTCCTCTACGCGCCCACCGACACCTCGTCGATGGGCTTCAGCCAGAAGATCTTCTACTACCACGCGCCGATCGCCGAGTGCGCTCTGCTCGCCTTCGGCATCGCCTTCGTCGCGGCGATCCTCTACCTGCGCTCCAACGATCCCAAGTACGACGTGCTCGGCATGGTCGCTATCCGGCTCGGGCTGCTCTTCAGCCTGCTCGTGATGGCGACCGGGATGATCTGGGGCCGGGCCGCATGGGGCGTGTGGTGGGCGTGGGAGCCGCGGCTGACGACGTTCCTCATCGTCTGCCTGCTCTACACGGCATACTTCGTGCTCCGCCAGACCGTCGAGGAGGAGTCGCGCCGCGCGACCTTCGCGGCGCTGTTCGCGATCATCGCTTTCGTCGACGTGCCGATCACCTTCTTCGCTACGCGTTTCATGCCCGCCGGTCTGCACCCCGTGGTCTTCGGCCGCGGCGGGGGCATGCCCGGTAGCGACCTGCTCGCGTTCTTCGTCAGCATGATCGGCATGACGCTGCTGTTGATCGCGATGCTCCGGCAAGAACTGGCCGTGGAGCATCTCAAAGAAGACCTCTACCATCTCAAGAACCGGATCGGAGCGTGATTCGATGACCCTCGCCGAAGCCGTCAAGTACGTCGCCGCCGCGTATGCGATCATCGTGATCGTGTTCGTCGCCTACAGCATGTTCTCGGCGCGCCGCATCAGCGCCTTGCAGCGCGAGCTGCAGGTGCTCGAGGAGGCCGTCGACAAGAGCGCCAAGCGCCTCGGCGGGGAGTAGCCGGACGTGGAACGCACCTCCGTCATCCTGCTGTGGGTGGCGTTCCTGCTCTACGGGGCGGCGTTCGCCGTGTTCCTCTACCACCTGTTTTCCAAGCGCGAGAGGATAAACCGGCTGGGCCTGCTGATCGCCGCCGGTGGGTGGGCCGCGCAGACGGTCGCCCTCATCCTGCGCGGTGTCGCCGCCGGGCACGCCCCGGTGTTCGGCGCCTACGAGTCGCTATCAGTCGCCGCCTGGGCGATCGTCACCGTCTATCTGCTGCTCGAGTGGCGCACCGGCGTCAAGGCCGTAGGTCTGTACGTGATGCCGGCGGTCTGCATCTTTCTCGGCCTCGCCTGGTTCAACTACGATGCGCCGAGCGCCCTGCTGCCGGTGCTCAAGAGCGACCTGGTCGTGCTGCACGTCACCGTCATCCTGATCTCGGTGGGCTGCTTCTTCGTCGCCGG
>PKYG01000139.1:0-4184 GCA_003132585.1 Actinomycetota bacterium | reverse complement strand
GGTCGTCTGGGCTCTGTACGTGGCTTTCGTCTACGGACACATGCGGGCGGGCTGGAGGGGCCGGCGAGCTTCGTACTTCGCGCTCGCCGGCCTGATCGTGCTGCTCTTCATCCGCTTCGTCGCGGAGCCTTACCTCGGCGACTTTCACACGTACGGAGGCTAGCCGGTGCTCGTCGTCGTGACCGGCATCTCACACAAGACGGCGCCGCTCGAGTTGCGCGAGCGCCTTGCGCTCGACGACCCGGCGGCCGTCGACGTCGCGCGCGGACTGCTCGCCGACGAGGGCGTCGGCGAGGCGGTCGCGCTCTCGACCTGCAACCGCACCGAGCTTTATGCGTACGCGAGCGACTCGCTGGCCGCCCGGCAGGCCGCTTTGCGGCTGCTGGCGGCCAAGGCCGATGTCGCTGTCGCCGAGCTCGAGCCGAGCGTCTATAGTTACTCCGGCGACGCGGCGATCGCGCACCTCTTCCGCGTTACCGCGAGCCTCGATTCGATGGTCGTCGGTGAGGCGCAGATCGTCGCCCAGATGAAGAACGCCTACCAGCAAGCGTGCACGGGCGGCTGCACCAACGTCGTCTTCAACCGGCTCTTCCGCGCCGCCCTCGAGACGGGCAAGCGCGTGCGCACCGAGACGTCGATCGGCGAGCGCCCGGTGTCGGTGAGCTCGGCCGCCGTGGAGCTGGCGCTCCAGGTCTTCGGCAAGTTCAAGAATCACGTCGTTCTGATCCTCGGCGCCGGCGAGACGAGCGAGCTCACGGCCACCCACATGCGCGCCAAGGGCATCGAGCAGATGCTCGTCAGCAACCGCACGTTCGAGAGCGCCGAGGAGATGGCGTACCGTGTCGGCGGCACGGCGGTGCCGTGGGAGGACCTGCACGAGCACCTGGTCGCCGCCGACATCGTCATCTCGTCGACCTCGGCGCCGCACTTCGTCGTCACGCACGAGCACGTCGAGCGGGCGATGAAGGCGCGCCGCCACCGGCCGATCTTCTTCATCGACATCGCCGTGCCGCGCGATCTCGACCCCGAGATCAATCGCATCGACTCCGCCTTCCTCTACGACATCGACGACCTACGGCAGGTGGTGGAGGAGAACCGTGGCGAACGCGAGCGCGCGGCGACCCTCGCCGAGGGCATCGTCGCCGACGAACTCGCGAAAGTGAACGCCTGGCTGCGCAGCCTCGAGGTGGTGCCCACCATCGCCGGGCTGCGCGAAACGATCGAGGGCATCCGCGTCGCCGAGCTCGAGCGCCTCGGCGGCCGGCTCGGCGACCTCAACGATGCGCAGCGTCAGCAGGTCGAGATGCTCACCAACTCGATCGTCAATAAGATCCTCCACCTGCCGACGGTGCGCATGAAGGAGGCTGCCGGCAGCCAGGAGAGCTACCGGTATGTGGATGCGGTACGCACGCTGTTCGGACTGAACGGCAGCGGCGTGGACGTCTCCGCCGACGACGAGGAGACGCTTGCGGGCCTGCGCGGCGGCAGCGCCGGCGCGGGCGACGAGACCGCTGCCGCTGGCGGCCCCGACGAGGCCGCTCCCGCTTGCGGCCCCGACAACTGCCGCCTCGACGACGAGGACGCGTGACCGCGCGCCTCGTCATCGGCTCGCGCGGCAGCCCACTCGCGCTCGCCCAGTCGGAGTGGGTGCGTGATCGCCTCGCCACCGCACATCCTGAGCTGCAGGTCGAGATCGAAGTCATCGCCACCAAGGGTGACAAGCTGCTCGACGTGCCCCTCGCCAAGATCGGCGACAAGGGACTCTTCGTGAAGGAGCTGGAGACGGCGCTGCTCGACCGGCGCATCGACGTCGCCGCGCACTCCGCCAAGGACATGCCCACCGAGACGCCGGAGGGGTTGGCGATCCTCGCGTTCACGGAGCGCGAGAACGTCCACGACGTGTTCGTGGCAAGACCGGGCGGCGGCGTGCGTGGACTTGCCGACCTGGCGCCTGGCGCCGTGGTCGGCAGCTCCAGCCTGCGCCGCCGCTCACAGCTCCTCGCGCTGCGCCCCGACCTGAAGATCGTCGATATCCGCGGCAACGTGCAAACGCGGCTGCGCAAGGTCGAAGAAGAACACATGACCGGCACAGTGCTCGCGGCCGCCGGCCTTGCCCGCCTCGGCCAGTCGCAGCTTGCGGCGTTCGCCTTCGGCTTCGAAGAGATGCTGCCGGCGGTGGGGCAGGGAGCTCTGGCGGTCGAAGGCCGCGCCGGCGACGAACGGGTGAGCGCGCTCGTCGAGCCGCTCCGCCACGAGCCTACGGCTCTGGCGGTGCGCGCCGAGCGCGCCCTCATGCGCACCCTTCAGGGCGGCTGCCAGGTCCCGATCGCCGGACTCGCCCGACTCGACGGCAACGAGCTCGTCCTCCACGCGTTCGTAGGGTCGCTCGACGGCCGGACGAGCGTGCGCGACGAAGACTCGGGCCCCGCCAACGATCCCGAGGCCCTCGGCTGGCAGCTCGCCGCGCGACTGCTCGGCGACGGCGCCGACCGCATCCTCGCCGAAGTGCGCGGAGAGGCCTAGGCCGCGCGATGGCACCGTCGTCGGCGCACCTACCGGGTGACGAGGGCGACGGTCGGCCGCTCGCCGGGCGCACCGTCGTCGTCACGCGGGCCGCGGCGCAGGCAGCGGCGCTGGCGGAGCCGCTCGCGGCGCTCGGTGCGATCGTCATCGTCGCGCCGCTGATCGAGATCGTGCCCACGCCGCTCGACGACGAGCTGCGCAGGGTGATCTCCAACCTCGCCTGGTACGATTTGGTTATATTCACGAGCGCGAACGCGGTGGAGGCGTTCGTGGATCGGCTGAGGGAAGCCGGCGGCGAGAGCGTGCGCGCAGGCGGCGTCGCCCCGGACTTCGCGCACACCAGGCTCGCCGCGATCGGTCCCAAGACGTGTGCCGCGCTCGAGCAGCGCGGCCTTGAGTGCGCGCTCGTGCCCGATGCCTTCGTCGCCGAGGGGCTGCTCGCTGCGCTCGCTGCGCGCGGCGCCCCTGTCGACGGCAGTCGCATCCTCATCCCGCGCGCTCGCGAAGCCCGCGAGGTGCTCCCCGAGACGCTGCGCGAGCGGGGAGCGACGGTCCATGTCGTGACCGTCTACGAGACACGGGCCGTGAGCGCCTTGCCGGTGTCCGCCGACGCGCTCACCGGCGCCGACTTCATCACCTTCACCTCGAGTTCGGCCGTGCACAGCCTGGCGGCGCTGCTCGGCATCGGCGACGTCTTGCCGCGCCTCGCCGCCGTCAAGCTCTGCTCGATCGGACCGACGACCAGCGATACTCTGCGCGGCTACGGCCTGCCGGTCGCCGTCGAGGCCAAGCCGCACACGGCCGAGGCGCTGGTCGCGGCCATCGTCGCCGCCAGCGACTAGGCGGCTCCGCTCACCGCCACGGGGTTGAGTAGTGACGAACCCTGACGTTGCGCCGTCGGGCCGTCAGTCCTAAGGTGCTCGCATGCGCATCGTCTGTTTCTACAGCGACTACGGCTACCAGGACGACTTCGCCGGCACCTGCCGCGCGGTGATGAAGCGGCTCGAGCCCACAGTCGAGATCATCGACGTCACGCATGGGCTCGAGCCGCAGGATGTGCGCGGCGCCGCCTTCGTCATGCGCAACACGCTGCCGTACATGCCGGACGGGGCCGTGCACCTGGCGATCGTCGATCCGGGCGTGGGAGGGCCGCGCCGGGCGGTCGCTCTGCGCAGCGCCGGCGACCGACTCTTCGTCGGCCCCGACAACGGCCTGCTGATCCTCGCCTGCGCCGCCGACGGCGGCGTGGCCGAGGCGTACGTGCTCAGTAAGGGCGAGCACTGGCTCGAGCCGGTCTCGGCTACCTTCCACGGGCGCGACATCTTCGCGCCGGTCGCGGCGCGCCTCGCCGCCGGGTTGCCGCTTCACGCCGTCGGCGACGCGATCGACCCCGCGGGCCTGACGCAGCTCGACATCCCGCAGCCGAAGAAGACGAAGCGCGGCCTCAAGGCGACGGCGGTACTGGTCGACCGCTACGGCAACATCGCCCTCAACCTCAACGCCGAGCAGCTCGAAGAGGCCGAGCTCGGTGAGCGCATCGAGATCGTCTGCGCCGGTGAGCGCTACCTGGCGCAGGTCGCGCGCACCTTCGCGTCGGTGCGCGCGAGCGACATCGTCGTGCTCGTCGACAGCTACGGGCAGGTAGCGGTGGCGGTGAACGC
>PKYG01000064.1:8198-17919 GCA_003132585.1 Actinomycetota bacterium | reverse complement strand
ATGCGCGCCGATCTCGACGCTGCCGTCGGCGGTTGTCTTGCCGCCGGTGCCACCGGGATCGTCGTGTGCGACGCGCACGACGCCGGCAGCAACCTGAGTGCCGACGCGCTGCCGGTGCAAGCGACTCTCGCGAGCGGTGGGTCGGGCCCGCTGAGCATGATGACCGGCATCGACGACAGCTTCGATGCGGCGCTCTTCGTGGGCTACCACGCGATGTCCGGTACGCGAGCCGCGGTGCTCGAGCATACGTATTTCTACAAGATCGTGTCGGTCTCCTGCGATGGGCGAGAGCTTGGGGAGACGGCGCTCAACGCGGGCGTCGCCGGAGCCCTCGGCGTGCCGGTCGTCTTCGTCTCCGGCGACGACAAGACGGCGGCCGAGGCGCAGGCGCTGCTGCCTGGAGTGGAGACCGCGATCGTCAAGGACGGTCTCCACCGCAGCAGCGCCATGTTCCGCCCGCCCGACCTCGCTCGCACGCTGATCCGCGAGGGCGTGCAGCGCGCGCTCGGCGCCGACTTACGCCTGAAGCCGCTGCGCTGGCCGGGCGCCCCGCTCGTCGTCACCTTCGCGCGCACGCACTTCTGCGACGCCGCCTCGACGGGTCCTGGTGCGCGGCGTCTCGACGGCCTCAGCGTCGAGGTCTCGGGCAGCGACTACCTCGAGGTCTTCCGGCACTTCATCGCCTGCGTCGGTCTCGCCGGCACGGCAGGGGCTCCGCGCTTCGAATGAAGGCCGCGCGGGGCCGCTGCGCCGCGCGCCGGTGCCTTCTTGCGGCCGCTCATCACCCGCGAAACGAGCGTCCGTGCGGCTGCCTGCCGGCAGTTGCGGGTGCTTGGGGGCCGTGGTGTAATGTGGGCCTGCGAGCGGATGTAGCGTAGCTGGTAACGCGTCAGCTTCCCAAGCTGAAGACCGCGGGTTCGAGTCCCGTCATCCGCTCCAATCCCCTTCATCGCCATTGCCGTGCGGAGGATCGCAGCACTCCCGAGGCGGAACCGTGCATATCGGCGAAGCTTGGCTCGGAGTCGGTCAGAAGGGACGCGCCATCCGCTCGGTCAGAATGGACGCGCCATCCACTGGATGCGCTTGACGACGGCCGTGCCGACCGCGACGAGCACGACCAGCGGAAACGTCGACGACGGGTCTGACGGGTCGGGGAACGGTGACGCCAGGCGCTCGAACCAGGGTTGTGAGAGAGCGCCGACGGGCCCCGGGGCGAGCGCGAGCAAGACCTGACGCGGCCGCGGCGCCGTTTGCGGAACGCCGACCGGAGCAGCCGGGGGCGCGACGTTCAGGGCGACCAGCGCCGTGGCACCGGCGCGCCACAGCTCGAGGTAGAGGAACGGGTCGACGGGTGCTCCGCCCCCCGGGTGGATCTCGAAGTGCAGGTGCGACGGCGTCGTCGCCGCGTCGCCGGTGTTGCCGACGTAGCCGATGACCTCGCCGGCGGCGACGTGTTGACCGACGTGCAGGCCCTCCGCGTAGCGGCTGAGGTGAGCGTAGTAGAAGTAGTCGCCGCCGGCGTTGGTCAGGTGCAGCGAGATGCCGCCGAGGCCGTAGTCGCTCATCTTGCTGATCACGCCGCTCTGCACGGCGAGCAGTGGCGTGCCCCACGCGGCGAAGATGTCGTTGCCCTGGTGCAGGTGTCCGATGCGCGGCGCATGCCAGTCGTCGGTGTAACTGTACGGCGCGACCACGGGGAACACAGCGCCGGGGAAGTCGAGCAAGCCGCCAATCGACGTCTGCGGAGGCGGCATCGGTGCGTAGTCTTGCGGCCATGTGGGCTGTGCGTCTTGTGTGGTCTGCGACGGGTGCGCGGTCGGTGTCGGCGATGGCCTCGTGGTGGGGCTGACCGTCGGCTTGGGTCGTGGCGGTGGCGCGAGCGCCTCGAGGGTAGCGCGGTCGGCCGTGGCCGACGCCTGGCCGGCGACGAGCACGCTGCCCGCCGGCAGGTCGCGCCACGGCGCGCTGAGCACGAGTCGCAGGCCGAGCACCTGGGCGCTCGACGAGTCGCCGCTCGCCTCGCTGGTGGCGACGAGCACGGTGAGCGTGCCCACACCGTCGATCTCGATGGGCTGATCGATGACCGCCACGGCATGCCCGTCGACCGTCAATCCGCCGACGACGCTCTCTGATGTTGTTGCGGCGGCAGCGTGGCCGTCGACCGTGGCATCGGCGACGACGGTAACCTTCGTCGCCGTCACGAGACCGTCGAGCAGGCTGACGTCGGCGAGCGTCGTCGTGGCACGCGAAGTCAGTACACGGGCGAAGACCTGCGCGGAGACGGCGGTCGATCCACTGGTGAATGCGAGCGCCGGCGGTGCGGCCGGTGCAGAGACCTCGGTGGCGTTCGGCTCGAGGCTTGCCGTGACGGCGACGACGCCGGCGTATGCGTTGCCCACGCGCGTGACGTAGCCGCTGGCGACGGAGGTCGTCGGCCGTGTGCTCCCCGAAGCCGCGCCGAGAGAGGTGAGAGAGAGGGCGAGGACGGCAAAGCCGGCGACGGTGAGAGCGATGGAGTGTGGGCGACGGGCGCACGCGAGTCGGCGTCGCGCGCCCGTCGCGCTCGCGATCCCGTGCTTGTCAGGCTTGCTGTTCAATGGTCCTCGTGTGCCCCGCCGCACACGTAGTGCGGTCGGCGCGGCCCGAGTATAGCACCCGCCCGGTGTGCCTGGGCACTTCGCTTCTCGGCGGAGTCACGGCCCAGATCCTCGCGATTCCTTAGGCGACGAGAATCTCGACCACGACCTGCTCGCGGGTCGCCCACCCTGGTGGTAGGATGCGGGCCAACCACCGGGAGGAGCCAATGGGCGCATCGCCTGCCGTCATCCGGGATCAAGCCGAGAAGTTGCTGCGGGCCGCGGGGATCGATCGCGAGCCGGTCGATCTGCGCGATGTGGTCAGCGCGCTCAACCTCTCGCTGGTGCACACGGCGTGCGAACCCTTCAGTCCCGAGGCGAGTCTCGTGCCGCGCGGCGACTCTCACGCGATCGTGTTGCGCGGCGCCGGCGACGAGCGCCGTCGCCGCTTCACGATCGCCCATGAGATCGGCCACTTCGTGCTTCACCCCGGACGCGTGGCGCCGGAGCGTGGCGGCAGCGTGAACGAAGCGATGAGAATCCAGGAGCGCGAGGCCGACCGTTTCGCTGCCGAGCTGCTGATGCCGGAGCATCTCGTGCGCAAGGCGGTGCACGACGAAGGCGCCGACGCGCGCCGCCTGGCGGAGCGCTTCGAGGTCAACGAGCAGGCGATGAGCGTGCGCCTGCGCCGCCTCGGCCTGGCGGCGCGTCAGAGCGAGTTGCTGCCGCCCTCGCGCGACCTGCTGTAGGCCGTCGGCGGCGGGCGCCGCCGATCACCCGTTCTCGATCACCCATTCCAGTGTGGCGCGCGCCACTTCCGGCGAGCGCTGCGGTCCGCGGTGGCCACCCTCGGCGAGAGCGATCAGGCGCGTCGGCGGCGTGACGACACACGCCAGCTCGAGGCTGACCGAGAACGGCACGCTGGCGTCGTCGAAAGCGTGGGCGAGGAGCACGCGCGGCAGCCCTCGCGCGATCTCGACGATGCTCGATGTGCTCAGAAGCCGGCGCAGTGACTTCTGGTCGAAGCGGCCGAACTGGCCGGCGTCAGGGTCGTCGCGCGCGGCCGGACGGCGGAGTGCGTCCAGGCCGCGCAACAGAGCTGCCTCGTCGGCCGGGCAGAGCACCACCAGCGAGCGGAAGAGGCCCGGCCGGGCGTGTGCCGCGCGGAGCATCGAATTCGCGCCCATGCTCGATCCCCGCGCGGCGAGCCACGGCGCCCGCGACGCGCTCGCGAGCGCTTCGCCGCAGGCGATCACATCGTGCTCGCCGCCGGCGTCCATGGCGCCGTCGCTGGCGCCGTGACCGCGGAAGTCGAAGACCATCGCCGCCAGCCCGGCAGCGGCGGCCTGCTCGGCCATGATCGCGTGGTTCTCCTTCGTGCTGCCGGCGCCGTGGCAGATGAGCAGGGCGCCGCGCGGCGGCGCCGGCGGAGAGAAGAGGAGGGCGGCGAGCCGCAGGCCGTCCGCCGCCACTATCATCTCGCGTACGCACCAGCGCGGTTCCACGTGTGCGTGGGCGAGTTCGACCATGGACGAAGTGTAGCAGCAGGGCGGGCGGCGCCGGCTAACGGCGATCCGCCCGCCCGTGATGTAATAGCCGAGCCAGTCGCCCGTCCCGGAGGTCTCATGCGCGAAGTCAACGTCGGCCACAAGTACATCGCCGACTACCAGAGCATCGTCCCCAAAGACCTGATGGAGGAGATCCGCGAGCTCGCCGAACCGCTGCGAGGAAAGCGTGTCCTCCATGTCAACGCGACGGCGTTCGGCGGCGGCGTGGCGGAGATCCTCTACACGCTGGTCCCACTCATGACGGACGTCGGTCTCGAAGCGGAGTGGCAGGTGATCACCGCGCCGCCGGAGTTCTTCAACGTGACGAAGGGCTTTCACAACGGGCTGCAAGGTCACGAGTTTGCGGTCACGCAGGAAGTCCGCGAGCTGTACGAGAGCGTCCTCCGCAGCAACGCCGAGACGCTCTCGCATCACTACGACTTCCTGCTCATCCACGACCCGCAGCCGCTGGCGATGCGCCGTTTCGCCGATGTGTCGGCCGACGGCGACGCGCACTGGGTCTGGCGCTGCCACATCGACACCTCGACACCCGACCAGGGCCTCTACGACTATCTCGTGCCGTTCATCGAGCAATACGATGCGGCGATCTACACGATGCGCGGCTACGCGCCCGCCGGCCTGCGCGTGCCGATCGCCGAGATCGCGCCGTGCATCGACCCTCTGGCGCCCAAGAACATGGCGCTGTCGCCGGCGGACGCGGCCTACATCGTCCGCCAGTTCGGCATCGACCCCGACCGGCCGCTGCTGCTGCAGGTCTCGCGCTTCGACCCGTGGAAGGACCCTCTCGGCGTCGTCGACGTGTATCGCACCGTCAAAGCAAGCTACCCGGAGGTCCAGCTCGGCCTCATCGGGTCGATGGCGTCGGACGATCCCGAAGGCTGGGAGTACCTAGAGAAGGTCATCGACTACGTCGGCGGCGATGGCGACGTGTTCGTGCTCTCCAACCTCGACAACGTCGGCAGCGTCGAGATCAACGCCTTCCAGTCGCACGCTGCGGTGATCATGCAGAAGTCCACACGTGAGGGTTTCGGACTCACCGTGAGCGAGGGCCTGTGGAAGGCGCGGCCGACGATCGGCGGTGCCGTCGGCGGCATCCCGCTGCAGATCCAGGACGGCGAGACGGGCTACCTTGTGCACTCGGCCGCCGAATGCGCCGCGCGCTGCATCGAAGTGCTCGACGACCCGGAGAGCGCGAAGGTGATGGCGCTCAGGGGAAAAGAGCACGTGCGCCGCAACTTCCTCACGCCGCGCCTGCTCCGCGACGACCTGAAGCTCTTCAACGACCTTTTCGAAGGTAAGATGTAGGTAAGCGGGCGGCCTGCGGCCGCCCGCACACGACGACAAGGGGGCCAGCGGTGGCGAAAGGCATCGATCCGGCTGCCCGTCACCTGGTGGTGGCGGCCAACAGGGGTCCGGTCTCGTTCCACAGCGATCCTTCGGGGGAGCCGGTCGTCACGCGCGGTCCCGGCGGGCTCGTGAGCGTGCTCACGGCGATGCTGCGCAGCAACCCCGGCGTCTGGATCGCCGCCGCGCAAAGCGAGGAGGAGGAGCGACTCGCCGCCAAGGGCGCCTCGGCCGAGATCAAGCTCGACCGCGACCGCTACACGGTGCGCTACATCTCCTTCGACGCCGCCACGTACAGCCTCTTCTACAACATCGTCGCCAACCCGATGTTGTGGTTCATCCAGCACTACCTGTGGGACCTCGGCCGGCACCCGGACATCAGCGAGAATGAGATCACCGCCTGGCATGACGGCTACGTGCCGGTCAATCGCTTGTTCGCCGAGGCGATCGTCGACGAGATCGGCGGCGACGGCGGCCGGCATCTCGTCATATTGCACGACTACCATCTGTACCTCACGGCGCCGCTCGTGCGTGCCGCGGCCCCGAAAGTCTTCCTGCAGCAGTTCGTGCACATTCCCTGGGCCCAGTCGGACTACTGGCGGATCCTGCCGCCGGAGCTGCGCACGGCGATCTTCGAGGGTCTGCTCGCCAACGACATCGTCGCTTTTCACACGCAGCACTACGTCGACAACTTCCTGCAGGGCTGCGTAGACGTGCTCGACCTGCCGATCGACTACGCGCGCAAGTCAGTACGCGTCGGTGAGCGCGACGTGTGGGTGCGTGCTTATCCCGTGTCGATCGACCCGCAGTCGCTGCGCGCCGCCGCTTCGTCGCGGCGCGTCACCGAAGAGGAGCGCATGTTGCTCGAGCGGCGCCGCGAGTATCTGCTGTTGCGGGTCGATCGTCTCGACCTCTCGAAGAACATCATCCGCGGTTTCAAGGCCTTCGACCGCTTTCTCGACCTGCACCCCGAGTTCAAGGAGCGCATCACGTTCCTCGCCTTGTTCCAGCCCTCGCGTGAGGACGTCGAGGAGTACGTCGAGTACCGGCGCCGGGTGATGGAGACCGTCGCCGAGATCAACACCAAGCACGGCAACACCGACTGGATGCCGATCGACGTGCGCATCCAGGACAATTACCCGCTAGCCCTGGCGGCCTACAAGCACTACGACGCGCTCATGGTCAATGCGATCTTCGACGGGATGAACCTGGTCGCCAAGGAAGGCGCGATCCTAAATTGGCGCCAGGGCGTGCTCATCCTCTCCGAGAACACGGGCGCGTACGAGGAGCTCGGCGCCTTCGCTGTCGGGGTCAACCCGTTCGACATGGAGGAGCAGGCCGAGGCGATCCACCGGGCGCTCACCATGCCGGCGACGGAGAAGCGCCTGCGCTCCGAGCAGATCGTCGAGGTCGTGGAGCGCAACAGTATCGAGAAGTGGGTGAACGCGCAGTTCGCCGACTTCAGCGCGAAGTTCGCGGCGGGTTAGCTGAGCAGCTTGGCGTAGAGCGCCTCGTAGGTCGCCGTCATCCTGGCCACGCTGAAGCGTTCCTCGACAGACCGGCGGCACGCGTGTGGGTCGATTTCGTCGAGGCGACCGACGGCGGCGACCATCTGGTCGACGTCGTCGACCACGAACCCGGTGCGGCCATCCATCATCACTTCGTCGACCGAGCCGTTGCGCAGCGCCACGACCGGTGTGCCGGCCGCCATCGCCTCGATCATCACGAGGCCGAACGGCTCCGGCCAGAGGATCGGGAAGAGAAAGCCCTTGGCGCGCGCGAAGAGCGTGCGCTTCTCTTCGTCTGACACCGCGCCGGCGTAGACGATCTGCTCGCCGTCGATCTGCGGCGCGATGCGCGCCTCGAAATAGTCGCGGTACCAGTCCTGCACGACACCGGCGATGACGAGCTTGTTTCCGGTGCGTTTGGCGACCTCGATCGCGACGTGGAACCCTTTGTCTTCGCAGATGCGGCCAAACGCGAGCAGGTAGTCGTCCTTATCTGTCGAGAACGGCCAGCCGTCGATCGGCAATGCGTTGTAGGCCGTGCCGGACCAGTTCATGCCGGGGGGCGCCAGAGAGCGCTGGTAGTCGCTGATCGAGACGTACGAGACGGCGTCGGCAAACTGTTCGTAGAAGCCGTAGGCGATCTCGTCGAACGAGCCGTGGCAGGTGTGGAGGATCGGCTTGGCGATGTAACGGCTGAATGCGACGACGAGGAAGCCGGAGTGGTCGTGGATGAGATCGAAATCGCCGGCGTCGTCGATCTCACCGAGCGCGAAGCCGACGTGGCGCGCATCGTACGGCGTCTGCCCGATGCGCGTCGGCATCTCGTGCGGGAAGATCGAGCGGAGCTTGGCCGGGGTGTGCGAGTCGCCGGTCGCGAAGAGCGTCACGTCGTGGCCCTTGGCGGTCAGACCGTCGCAGAGGTGCTTGACGACCCACTCGGTGCCGCCGTAGCCCTCGGGCGGCACGGCGATCCAGGGCGGCGCGANNTGCGCTCGACGGTTGGCAGTCCCGAGACCCGGCAGTAGAGTGGATCGCGATGATCCTCTACCTCGACTGCTCCAGCGGCATTGCCGGCGACATGGTCGTCGCCGCGCTGCTCGCGGCGGCGCGCGACCGCGACGGCGACAGCGCCGCGCTCGAAGCGCGGATCGGCGCGGCGCTCACGAGCATCGGCGTGGACCCGCAGATCGTGCGCGCCGAAGCGGTTTCGCGCGGCGGGTTCGCGGCGCTGCGGTTCGACGTCGTCGACGGTCCCGGCTTCGACTTGTTCGCGGACATCGACGATGCCGTGCGCGCCGGGCAACACGCGGGCGCGCTCGATCCGGTCGTGGCCGCCGACGTGCTGGCGCTGACGGCGCGCATGGCGGGCGCGGAGCGCGAAGTGCACGGCGGCGGCGAACCACACCTGCACGAGCTGGCGGGCGTCGACACCGCCGTCGACCTGATCGCGACGGCGGTGCTCGTACGGGCGCTGGCGCCCGAGCGCATCGTCGCCTCGCCGCCGCTGCTCGGCAGCGGGACGGTGGCGAGCGAGCACGGTCTGATGCCGGTGCCACCGCCGGCCGTGCTCGCCTTGCTCAGAGGGTTGCCGACGGCCGGCGGCGGGGCAGCGGGTGGCGCGGGCCGCTCCGTCGGCGGCGCGGGCGCCGGAGGCGGCGAGCCGTTGGGCGAGCTGACGACGCCGACAGGCGCGGCTCTGCTCGCCCACTTTGTCGCCGACTTCGGACCGCTACCCGCCGGCCGCATCCTTGCCGCCGGCTGCGGCGCCGGCACGCGCGAGTTGCCCGGACGGGCCAACGTGCTGCGCGCCGTCCTCCTCGAAGAAGCCGACGGCGCGCCGCGGGTACTCGCTCCCGGACAAATGCCGGAAGAACTGACGCTGGTCGAGACCACTATCGACGACATGTCGGCGGAGCTGCTGGCGCACGCCGCCGACGAGCTGCGTGCGGCCGGCGCGCTCGACGTCTGGCTCACGCCGGCGACGATGAAGAAGGGCCGGCCCGGCACGGTCGTCCACGTGCTCGCGCGCAGCGACCAGCTGGCGGCGTTCGCCGAGCGCCTGTTCATCGAGACGACCACGTTCGGCGTGCGCGTGCTGCCCGTGGCGCGCATCGTGGTCGACGATCGGCGCGAGGCCGTCGACGTCGATGGTCAAGCCATCGGCGTACGCCTCGCGCTCGTCGCCGGCCGCGTCGTCACAGCCTCGCCGGAGTTCGAGGAGTGCCGTCGCGCAGCGGCGGCCCTGGGGCGGCCGCTCAAGGATGTGTACGCGGCCGCCCAAGCCGCCGCCCAGACGCGTTTCGCGGCCGATGCGCCGGCGTCGCCAGATTGACCCGATTCTCCCGCGGTCTGTAGAATCCGTCACAAGGAGGGTCCCGGCACACCGTGCCGCCCTCCTCCGGTTTCTCAGTTGAACGCGCGGAATTGTGGCCCACTAGGAGGACGCGTTGAAGTCAGACATCGAGATTGCCCAAGCAGCAACCCTCAAACCCATCCAGGAGATCGCTGCCAAGGCCGGCATCCTCGAGGACGAACTCGAGCTGTACGGCCGCTACAAGGCGAAGATCGACTACATGGCGCTCCTCAAGCGTCTGGCCGACAAGCCCGACGCCAGGATCATCAACGTCACCGCCATCACACCGACGCCGCTGGGCGAGGGCAAGACCGTCACCTCGATCGGCATCACCGAGGCGATGGCGCAGAACGGCAAGAAGGTCATGCTCGC
>PKYG01000064.1:0-8110 GCA_003132585.1 Actinomycetota bacterium | reverse complement strand
TCGTGGCGTCGCGTCGTCGACCTCAACGACCGTTCCATGCGGCAGATCGTCAATGGCCTTGGCGGCAAGCTCAACGGCATTCCGCGCGAGACCGGCTACGACATCACAGTGGCCAGCGAAGTGATGGCCATCCTCGGCCTCGCCACTTCGCTCAAGGACCTGCGCGAGCGGCTCGGCCGCATCACTTTCGGCTACAGCACAGAGGGCAAGCCGCTCACCGCCGAAGACATCAAGGCCGCCGGCAGCATGGCCGTACTCCTCAAGGACGCGATCAAGCCGAACCTGATGCAGACCCTCGAGGGCAATCCGTGCCTCGTGCACGCCGGTCCGTTCGCCAACATCGCCCAGGGCAACAACTCGATCATCGCCGACAAGGTCGCGATGAAGCTCGCCGACTACGTGATAACCGAGAGCGGCTTCGGCGCCGACCTGGGCTCGGAGAAGTTCATGGACATCATCTGCCGCTACGGCGGTTTCGCGCCGAGCTGCGTCGTCATCACCTGCACCATGCGCGCCCTCAAGATGCACGGCGGCCTGCCGGTCGATCCCGAGCTGCTCAAGAAGGAGAACAACGAGGCCCTCGCCAAGGGTTGTGAGAACCTCGCGAAGCAGATCGAGAACATGACGCTCTTCGGCATCCCCGTCGTGGTCACGATCAACCGCTTCGCCTTCGATCGCGACAGCGAGGTCGAGATTGTGCGCAAGAAAGCCATCGAGGCCGGCGCGGAGGACGCCGTCCCGATCGAAGTGCACGCCAAGGGCGGCGCCGGCGGGCGCGAGGCGGCCGAAGTAATCTGCAAGGCGGCCGACCGGGGCGGCGACTTCAAGTTCCTCTACCCGCTCGACGCTTCGATCAAGGAGAAGATCGAGACGATCGCCACCAAGATCTACGGCGCCGACGGTGTCGACTACCTGCCCGAGGCCGAGGCCAAGATCAAGCTCTTCACCGAGCAAGGTCTCGACAGGCTGCCGCTGTGCATGGCCAAGACGCATCTCTCGCTCTCGCACGACCCGGCGCTCAAGGGTCGCCCGCGCGGCTTCCGCGTGCCGATCCGCGACATCCGGCCGGCGACCGGCGCGGGGTACCTGTACCCGCTGCTCGGCGAGATGCGCACGATGCCCGGGCTGCCCAAGCGGCCGGCGGCGGTCGACGTCGACATCGACGTCGAGACCGGCCGCATCATCGGCCTCTTCTAGGCGCTCTGGTGGCGGCCCTGGGGCGGGCGCGGCTCACGCCGGCGCGCTCCGGGGCGCCGCCGGCTGCGGCCGCCCCGGTGGCCGCAGCCGGCGGCGCGAGGGCGTGTCCATGTCAAGACGGCGGAGGTACGCGGTGAGCGACCAACCCACGGTCTACTGCAAGCAACCACTTCAGATCTATCTCGACGACACGGGCTCCGGTACGCCGGCCCCGGGCGGCGGCAGTGTCTCGGCGTGCGTCGGCGCGCTCGGCGCGGCGCTTGTCTCGATGGTCTGCAACCTGACACTCGGCAAGGAGAAGTTCGCCAGCGTCGAAACCGACGTGCGCGCGCTCGTCGCCAAGGCTGACGCCGCGCGCGCCCAGCTCGAGCGGCTGCTCCAGGACGATACCGTCGCCTACAACGGCGTGATCGACGCGTACAAGCTGCCGAAGGAGACCGAAGAGCAGCAGGCGGCGCGCACGGCGGCCATCCAGGCCGGCCTCATCGTCGCCGCCAACGTACCGATGGAGATCTGCCGCGTCGCGGCCGAGGTCTGCCGGCTGGCGCGAACGGCGGCCGCCATCGGCAATCCGGCCGCCGTCACCGATGCCGGCATCGGCGCGATCCTCGGCGAGGCAGCCGCCCAGGGCGCCGCCCTCAACGTCAAGATCAACCTCGGCTCGATCAAGGACGACGCGTACGTGCAAGCAGCTCAGGCCGAACTCGAGACGATCCTCGCCGAGACCGCGGCGCTGCGCGCCGCGGTCCTGCAGACGACACTCGACAAGATCTGAAACCAGTTCGGGAAGCAGTCGGAAGGACAGCCATGGCAGCACAGATCATCGACGGCAAGGCGATCGCGGAGCAGGTCCGCGGCGAGATCGTCGCCGAAGTCGAGAAGCTCGCCACCTGCGGCGTCAAGCCGGGCGTGACGACGATCCTCGTCGGCGACGACGGTGGCGCCCAGTTCTATCGCGGGCAGATCGAGAAGAACACGGGCACGGTGGGGTTCAACTACTTCAACAACGTGCTGCCCGCCGGCACTCCGGAGGACGCCGTGCTGGCGCTTATCGACAAGCTCAACGACGACCCCGCCGTGCACGGCATCCTGGCGCTGATGCCGATGTCGGAGGGCATCGACCAGAACAAAGTCTTCAACGCGATCGCGCCGATCAAGGACCTGGACTGCGTCAATCCGGTCAACATCGGTCATGTGCTGCTCGGCGACCAGCTCTTCGCGCCGGCAACACCCTCGGCCTGCATCGAGATCCTCGATCGCATCGGCGTCGAGCTGCAGGGCAAGGACGTGACGATCGTCAATCACTCGAACATCGTCGGCAAGCCCGCGGCGCTGCTCTGCCTCAACCGCAACGCCTCCGTGCACGTTGTGCACATCTTCAGCAAGGACGTGCCCACGGCGTGCCGCGAGGCCGACGTGCTGATCTGCGCGGCGCCTGTGCAGAACCTGATCAAGAAAGACATGGTCAAGCCCGGCGCGATCGTCATCGACGTGACCACGATCCGTGTCGACGGCAAGCAGGTCGGCAGTCTCGACTGGGATGCCGTCTGCGAGGTCGCCGCGCAGGCCACTCCAGTGCCCGGCGGCGTCGGCCCGGTGACCAACGTCATCTTGCTCAAGAACGCACTCGTCGCATGCACGGCGCAGACGGGGGTGGCGTAAGACTGCACCGCTGGCGTGGGACCGTGCGAAAGCGCGCCGTTGCCGCTAGAATAAAGCGAACTGGATCACTCCGGTTTGGCGATGCGATCGTGATCGCCGACCGACAGCAAGGCACGAATGCGAGCAGGCCAGGTAGTGGAGCGTTGTAATCAGGGGGGTCGACGGTGCTCTCCCCGGCGACGACAGTGGGAAGTGAGGCCATGCCCAGGCGAGCGATAAAGGTGAGCGAGCCCGAGGGGGCGTCAGCACCGGAGGCGAGCGAGTTCGACTTCGATCCGATCCGCGAGATCGTCGCGGCGACGCCCGATCCGCCCGGCAGTCTGATCTCCATCCTCCAGCGGGTGCAGAAGGTGTTCGGCTACCTGCCCGAACCTGTCGTCCAGGAGATCGCCCGGCTGAGCGAAGTGCCGGCGTCGCGAATCTACGGTGTGATCACTTTCTACGCCCAGTTCACGACGGTGCCCAGCGGACGCCACAAGGTCTGTGTCTGTCAAGGGACCGCCTGCCACGTTCGTGGCGCGCACGAGGTGCTGCGCGCCGTCGAGAAAGCACTCGGTGTTGGACCCGGCGACACGACGCCCGATCTCGACTTCGGCTTCGCGACGGTGGCCTGCCTGGGAGCGTGCTCGTTCGCACCGGTGATGACCGTCGACGGCCAGTACTACGCCAAGATGAAAGGCTCGCGAGTGGCGCCGATCCTGAGTGAGTTCGGACAGGGCGGGCGCCAAGGCGGGGAGACGTAGCATGGCAGTCTCCACACGCACCCGCCTCACTTCGGTGTCCGCCCTGGCGGCGTACCGCGACCAGGTTCTGGCCCGGCCGCATGCCGCCAAGGTGATCCACGTCTGTGGCGACACGGGCTGCCGCGCCGGCGGCGGTGCTGCCGTTCACGAAGCGATCGTGCACGCGGTGAGTGAGCGCGGCCTTGCCGACGTCGAGGTCCGCAAGACGGGGTGTCGCGGCTTCTGCTCGCGCGGGCCGGTCGTGGCCGTGGAGGCGGTCGGGAATGGCTCCGGTCCGCAGACCATCTTCTACCAGATGGTTGAACCCGGCGACGTGCCCGAGATCGTGGAACGCACGATCATCGCCGGTGAGGTCGTCGCGCGGCTCACGTATGCGGACCACGATGGCAGCCCGGTCGCCCGACTCGACGATATCCCGTTCTTCGCCGGTCAGGCGCACGTCGTGATGCGCAACTGCGGCCAGATCGATCCCACCGACATCGACGCTTTCATCGCCCGCGACGGCTACGCCGCGCTTGCCAAGGTTCTCGGCGAGATGCCGCCCCAGGAGGTGGTCGACGAGATCGTCGAGAGCCGCCTTCGCGGTCGCGGCGGCGGGGGATTCCCCACGGGCATCAAGTGGAAGCTGGTTGCCGAGCAGGGCGCCGATACGAAGTACATCATCTGCAACGCCGACGAAGGTGATCCCGGTGCGTTCATGGATCGCGGCGTCCTCGAGGGGGACCCTCACGCCGTGATCGAGGGCATGATCATCGGCGCCTATGCCATGGGCGCCCGTGAGGGCTACGTCTACTGCCGCGCCGAGTACCCCGTCGCCATCGACCATCTGCACATCGCCATCGCCGCGGCCGAGGAGCTCGGCCTCCTGGGCGACGACATCCTCGGTCGCGGCTTCGACTTCCACCTCGAGATCAAGGAGGGCGCCGGAGCCTTCGTCTGCGGCGAAGAGACGGCGCTCATGGCGAGCATCGAAGGTCGCCGCGGCATGCCGCGCACACGGCCGCCGTTCCCTGCCACGTCGGGTCTCTGGGGTAAGCCGACCAACATCAACAACGTCGAGACCTGGGCCAATGTGGCGCCGATCATCCTCAACGGTTCGGCGTGGTTTGCCGGCATCGGCACGGCGGGCAGCAAGGGGACGAAGGTCTTCTCGCTCGCCGGCAAGGTCGCGAACACGGGGCTGGTCGAAGTGCCGATGGGCATCACTCTGCGCGAGTTGATCTTCGGGATCGGCGGCGGAATCACGCGCAATCGCGATTTCAAGGCCGTGCAGATGGGTGGTCCCTCGGGTGGTTGCCTGGGCGAGGAGCATCTCGACCTGCCGGTCGACTATGACTCGCTCAAAGAAGCCGGCGCGATCATGGGTTCGGGCGGCGTCATCGTGCTCGACGAGACGACGTGCATGGTCGACTTGGCGCGTTTCTTCGTCAACTTCACCCAGGCCGAGTCGTGTGGCAAGTGCATACCCTGCCGGCTGGGCACCAAGCGCATGCTCGAGATCCTCACCAAGATCACCTGTGGTGCCGGTGAGATGGAAGATCTCGATCGCCTTGAGAAGCTCGCCCGCACGGTCGCGCGCACGAGTCTGTGCGGTCTCGGGCAGACGGCCCCCAACCCGGTTCTCTCGACGCTGAAGTACTTCCGTCACGAGTATGAGGAGCACATCCTCGAGAAGAAGTGCGTCGCCTGCCAGTGCGAGTCGCTCGTCAAAGCACCGTGCAGCCACACCTGCCCTGCGGGGGTCGACACGCCCTCGTATGTCGCGCTCGTGGCCGCCGGCCAGTTCAAGGATGCAATGGCGGTGCACATGGAGCGCAACCCGTTCCCGAGCATCTGCGGCCGCGTGTGCGACCACCCCTGCGAGGCGATGTGCAAGCGCGCCGAGCTCGATGACGGCGTCTCCGTCGCGGCGATCAAACGATTCCTGGGCGACACGGTGGCGCCATCGGAGGTCATCCATCCGATGCCGTTGAGCCAAGCCAAGAAGGTCGCCATCGTCGGTGCGGGACCGGCCGGCCTCTCGTGTGCCTACCAGCTCGTCCTCTCCGGCTTTCCGGTGACCGTGTTCGAAGGACATCCGGTCGCCGGCGGCATGCTGCAGGTCGGCCTGCCGGCGTTCCGCTTGCCCAAGGATGTCGTTGCTGACGAGATCAAGGCGATCACAGACCTCGGCGTCGAGATCCGCACCAACCAATGGCTTGGGCGCGACTTTACGATCGACTCGCTGCTGCAAGATGGCTACGAGGCGATCTACCTCGCGATCGGTACGAACGTCAGCAATCCACTCGGCGTCGAGAATGAAGACGCGGCAGGTGTGGTCGCAGGCATGGACTTCCTGCGAGACGTCAACCTCGGCAACTCCGCGCATGTGGGCGCCAAGGTCACGGTCGTGGGCGGAGGTTCGGTGGCGATGGACGCGGCGCGTGCGATGCTGCGCCTGCAGGCGATGAGCGGTCTGACTCGCGATGTGACGCTCGTGTACAGGCGCTCACGCGTGGAGATGCCAGCCTATGAATGGGAGGTGCTCGCGGGCGACGAGGAGGGGCTCAAGTTCCTCTATCAGACGGCGCCGACGCGAGTGGTCGTCGACGATGATGGCTACGTCGCCGGGCTCGAGTGCGTGCACATGGACCTCGCTGAACCGGACGAGAGCGGCCGCCGCCGGCCGCAACCGGTGCCGGGCTCGGAGACGATCATCGAGTGCGACATGGTGATCCCGGCGATCGGTCTCTCGGTCGATCTCTCATGGCTCTCCGGTGAGGTCGAGGTGAGCCGCGCGGGCACGATCGTCGCCGACCGGTTCACTTTTGCGACGTCCCATCCCAACGTGTTCGCCGGTGGCGATGCGGTGCGCGGCCCGTCGACGCTGATCGAGGCGATTGGCGACGGTCAACGGGCCGCGTTCGCGATCGAGCGCCGCCTGACCGGCGACGGCACGCGCGAGAAGTACCTTGCCGATGTCCAGCGCTTGCGCAAGGTTCCGCGCGCTGTACCGGTCGCGGAACTCCAGGTGGCCGCGCCGCGGGTGCGAGCGGCGCGCGAACCGGCTGACGAACGCGTGATGAGCTTCGTCGAGGTGGTCCACACGATCACTGCCGCCGAGGCTTGCTGTGAGGCAGGTCGCTGCCTGCGTTGCGATCTCGAACACTAGGCGCCGGACTGCATCGCCTTTCCGAATCCACCAACAATCCGCGGCATCTTGACATTTTGCGACGGCGGCGATGGAATGGCGTGTCAGAATGGACAGACGCTGAGGGGGCTGTGTGCCATTCAGTCTGGACTCGATAGACCGTCAGATCGTCTCTCTCCTGCTCGAGGACGGACGTACTTCATCGGCTGAGATCACTCGCCGCATCGGCCACGTCTCCGAACGGGCTGTGCGCTATCGCATCGAGCGGCTGCTTCGACTTGGCGTCATCAGCGTCCGTGCGGTCGTCAATCCGCAGTCGATCGGCTTCGAGGTGATGGCCGATGTCATCATCGAGGTGTCGCCGGGTTGCCTGCAGAATGTCGCCGAGCGCGTCGTCGACCTGCCCAACGTCAGCTATGTCGCCGGCTCGGTCGGCAACGGCGACCTGAGCATCCAGGTCTTCGCGCGCGACACCGAGGAGCTGATGCGGATCGTCGATGAGGAGATCGGCAAGGTGCCCGGGGTCACTCGCATGCGCACGGTCATGGTCCCCTGGAAGCTCAAGGACGTCTACGAGTGGCGTATTCCCGAAGCCCGGCAAGCGGTGAGAGGGGGAGTGTAGGCTGCAAGAGCACCGGTTTCGTGCCCACTGACTTTGGGCGACGGTCGATAGGCAACCCGCCAGCGGCGCGGTGCGACCGTCGCGACGACAGAAAGAGGGGGGAGTAGTGGCTGAAGAACTAGCCTTTGCCCGCAAAGCAAGTGGCCTCGTACGCGGCCTTTCGATGCTCGACGCGTTCGCGGTCGGTTTCATGAATCAAGGGCTCACGCCGAGCATCTGGGTGACGATCAGTCTCGGGCTCGGCGTGTTCCTGGGCGGCAACCTGATCATCGCCACCATCATCTCCGCCGTCCTGACCGGTATCGGCTTCCCGCTGGTGTGGGGGATCCTCGGCGGCAGCATGCCGCGCTCAGGCGGCGAGTACATCTACAACTCGCGCATCATCCACCCGATCTTCGGCATCGCCCAGAGCTTCGGCGACGCCGCCATCTGGCTCATGTGGATCTACGTCCTGGCGCCGCTGGCCGTCGACCCCGGGCTGACGATCACGTTCAACTACCTCGGGTGGACCGGGGCGGTCGACTGGCTGACCAAGTCCGTCTCCGTGGGTGGGCGCGACACCTTGGTCAACGCGTTCATCATCGCCAGCCTCTTCAACGTCCTCGGCTTCCTCTTCGTGGTGTTCGGCATCAAGTTCTTCGCCCGCATCCAGAAGGTCGTCATGTTCTTCGGCATCGGCGGTTGCGCGATCATCGGCTTCGTGCTGACGTTCGCCTCGCGGACGGGCTTCGAGAACAAGTGGAACGCCGCCGCCGC
>PKYG01000112.1 GCA_003132585.1 Actinomycetota bacterium | reverse complement strand
TTCACGCCGAGGTCGAGGGCGTGCCTGATGGCAGCGACGGACTGCTCGTCATCTTGCCGTCCCCAGCCGAAGGACCAGCCTCCGCCACCGATCGCCCACGTACCCAAGCCCACGGTCGAGAGGTCCGGTCCGTCTCTGCCCAGTGTGCGCGTTGCGAGTGCCATAGCGCCTGTCCTTTCAGAGGTCCCATGTGACGACAACGACACCGTACGGCTCGAGATCGAGCTCGGCGTCGTCGAAGGACGCGGGCCCGCGCGGCCCGACGAGCGCTGCGTTGTGCGCGCCGGCCGGCAGGCGGAGCGGCGCGCGCACCGGCGCGCCCGAGTGATTGGTGACGACGAGCGTACCGCCACCGGGGCCGCGCAGCTCGCCGTTGGTGAGGTCGGGGTGGCTCGCCCAGGCGCCGTCGCGCGCGCCGGACAGGTCGGCGAGCCCGGCATACAACCGCCACGAGCCGTCGCCCGGGCCGTGGGCGTCGGGCTCCCCCGCCAGCAGCAGTTCGACGGGAACGGCGCAGGTCACGACGTGACCTGCGCCACGATCGGCGAGTACCAGCGCGGGCTCGCCGTCCTGCTGGACCGCAATCACGCGCGCGTCGCCGCACTCGAGCCGCACACCGCGGAGAAGGAGGTCGTCGAAGCCGGGCGCCGGCGCGCGACCGGCAGGCGAGGGAAGCGTCAGCTCGTCGCCGGGCGCCAATCCACCCCAGGCCTCGACGAACCGCAGGACGGTGCGGTCGCGCAGCGGAGCGCGATCGACTATGCGGCAGCCGGCCAGCGCCTGCAGCTCGGGGATCGCCGTGTCGGCGCAGCACGACAGGTAGAGCGTCCCGCCGTCGTCGAGGAACCGCTCGCCGCGCTGCCAGAAGCTCGTGCGTACGTGCCAAAGCGAGGAAGTCGTCGTGGTGAGCGGCGCCGGCAGGAGCACCAGCGGCGACTTCGGCCACTGACCGTCGAGCGTCTCCCGCGGGAAGGCGGCAGCCAGACCGCCGCGGGCGGCCAGCACGAACGCGTTGAGCCACCCCCGTATCAGTGGCTTCACGTCGCGCCGCGGGTTCCAGGCCGGCTCGGCCGGGACGTACGGCCCGGCCGGCGCGCCGCCGAGTCCGTAGGACGCCGGATCGTAGGGCCGGACGTACTCGCGCGGCACGAGCAGCGCCGCGTTCGTCACCGGTCCCTCGCTCGCGTAGCGGTCGAGGTCGAGGTGGCGCAGCGTCGCGGCCAGGTCGGCGAGAGCGTGGGCGCGTGGCCGTGAGACTCCATTGTGATCGGTCACGCCGAACTGGGTCTCGTGCGGCATGCGCACGTACGGCGCGCGATCGTAGACGGCCGGGTCCGCGTCGGTCCAGCACCACGGGAAGAAGCCGATCGCCCCGCGACCGAAGCTCGACCACGCCAGGAGGCGATCGTAGGCAGCGATGCGCTCGGGCGCGAACTGCGTCGACGAGGCGCCGTACTCGTGGACCATGACCGGCTTGCCGGCGCCGGCCGCGAGGGCGGTCTCGAACGCTCCCGCCCGTGTCATGCGGGCGGCGAGCAGCCCGTCCGGGTAGAGCTCGGGCGAGTAGATCGGGTACGGATGCACGCAAGCGAAGTCGAGCTCGCCGGCGACGACGTCGGCCCGGAACGGGCCGTGGTCGACCTCCTGCGAGGCCGTGCCGATAGTGATCGGCTGTACCGCGCCGGCGCGGCGGATGGCGCCGGCGACCTCCGCCGTCCAGTCGCGCGCCGCATCGTCGCCGGTGTCTTTGAACAGCCAGCACGGCGGCTCGTCGGTAAGGTCCCAGGCGAGAACTGTCGGGTCGTCACGCCAGCGGCGCGCGAGCATCGCCGCGTGTTCGGCCTGAAGGTGCCGCATCTCGGCGTCGGCGTGCGGGTTGCGGTCCCCACGCCACGCAGGGTCCCAGACGGCGTCGCCGACTTCGCCACCGATGAACAAAACCGGGTGAAGGCGCAGCCCGTTGCGCCTGGCCGCTTCGAGGATCGCGTCGAGCCGCTCGAGATGGGCCTCGTCGTAGCGGCCCGGCTCGGGCTCGACCGCCGACCACAGCACGTCGATGCGCACGCTGTCGAGCCCCATGGCGGCCATCCGCGCGAAGGCCCGGTTGAAGGCATCGACGCCTTCGCGCCAAGGCCAGTCGGGGCCCGAGGAGGGCACGAAGTGAACGCCCACGGGAACGACGCTGCGGTCGCCGTCGCGCAGGTAGTGGCGGCCGGCGCTCAACACACCGGCCGGGACGGGCGCCGGACGCTCGCCGCCGCTCACGCGGCGTCTCCCTGTGGCCTTGCCGCCGTCCCCATGGTCCGGTCCAGCCCCCTCATTCCGTCGTCGTCACCTTGCTCGCGCGCATCATACGCCCGGGATCGCGACCGCCTTCGACCGCCAGCCGCCAAGCCAGCAGCTGCAGCGGGATCACCGCGACGGCGGGCGCGAGCAGCGGGTGCAACTTGTCGATGCCGATGCTCGCGCCGGCCGTCAGTCCGCCGGCGCCCGCCGCAGCGTCGGCCCCAGCACCCCGCTCACAGACGATCATCATAACGGAGGCACCGTCGCGCGCGAGCTCGGCCGCCAGTCGCCGGTCGAGCTCGCGCGTCACCGTTTCAGTACTGACGATGGCCACCGCCAGCTCCGGGCCCGAAAGTTCGAGTGGCCCGTGGCGGAACTCGCCGGTGTCGAGCGACTCCGCCTGGCGGCGTGCGGCCTCCTTGAGGATGAGCGCGCCCATCTCGGCGGCGGCCCGTGCAGTGCCGCGCCCGAGGATGAACATCGATGGCCGCTCGTCACACCAGGCGCGCATGCGCCCGGCGAGCGTGGACGGGTCGACCAGCAGCCGTGCCGCGGCGGCGGCGGCGCGCTCCGCGTCGGCCGCCGCCGCCGCACACGTTCGCGCCACGTCGAACGCCTCGTCGCCGGCGATGGCGTCGACCAGCGCGCGGAGCAGCACGAGACAGGCGGCGAAGGTCTTGGTCGACGGGCCCTCCTCCGTGCCGGCCGCCATGTCGAAGGCGATGTCGGCGACGCGCGCCAGCGGGTTGTCGACACCGTTCGTCAATGACACCAGCGGCGGGCGCTCGCGCATCTTCGCCAGCCGCTTGGCAAGCCGCACAAGTTCGGCACTGTTGCCCGACTGGCTGATCGCCAGCACCGGCGTCGCCGCGGTGAGCGCGCCGGAACGGAAGTGGAGCAGCTCGGCAGCGTTCACGGTGGTGGCGATCACGCCCTGCCGGGCAAGCATGCTCGCGGCGGCGAGACAGGCGTCGAACGAGCTGCCCATGCCGGTCAAGACGAAGCTTGCACCGGCGTCGCCGAGACGGTGCAGCCGCTCGAGCTCAAGGCGCTGTTCGCCGACCGCCTGTGCTGCGGCGCGCATGGCGGCCGGCTGCTCGAGGATCTCGGCGAGGAAGCGGTCGATGGCGGGCGGCGCGGTCATCCGGTTCCCTTGACCGCGCCCGCGGTCAGCCCTTCGACGAAGCGCCGCTGCAACACGGCGAAGACGGCGAGCATCGGGATCACCGTGATCACCGCTCCCGCCATCGTCGCGCTCCAGTTCATCGTGTTCTTGCGCGACAGCATGGCCAACCCGACCGGCAGGGTCCGCATGCTGTCGGTGTTGGTCACGATCAGCGGCCAGAGGAAGTCGTTCCAGGCCGTGACGAACGTGAAGATCGCCAGCGTCGCGATCGCCGGACCGGCGATCGGAAACACGATCGAGCGCAGGATGCGCAACTCCGACGCGCCGTCGAGTCGGGCCGACTCGAGGATGGCATCGGGGATCGAGGCGATGAACTGACGCATGAGGAAGATGCCGAAGACCTGGGCGGCGCTCGGCGCGATCAGGCCGAAGTAGGTGTTGGCACCGATCAGCGGCGAGATATTGTGCAGGTCGATCATGATCCGGTACAGCGGGATCAGGTTGACCTGGAACGGCACCATCAGCGTCAGCAGCAGGACGAAGAACAGCAGCCTGCGACCCGGGAAGCGCAACTTGGCGAACGCGTAGGCGGCGGCCGTGGCGAACACGACGTTCAGCGTGACGATCGAGATCGAGACGATCGCGCTGTTCAGGAGATAACGCGGGAAGGGCAGCGCGAGCACGTCGCGATAGCCCTGCAGGGTGAAGGGATGCGGGATCCACTTGGGCGGCGACGCGAACACGTCGGCCGCCGGCTTGAACGCCGTCGCGAGCGTCCACAAGAACGGTCCGAGCATGACGACGGCGCCGGCAATCAGCGCCGCACAGACGACCGTGCGACGCAGCCTGTGCCCGCCCGGGTTCATGGCGTCCGCTCCTCGAACAACCGGAACTGGATGGCCGACAGCGTTGCCAGGATCAACAGAAGGATGTACGCGACGGCCGAGGCCCGACCCAGCTGCAGCGCCTGGAAGCGGTCGATCAGATAGTAGACGACCGTGTCGGTCGAGCCCACGGGGCCGCCCTGGGTCATGACGAAGACCTGGTCGAAGACCTGGAAGCTGCCGATGATGCCGATCACGAACACGAACAGCATCGTCGGACGCAGCGCTGGCAGGGTGACGTGCAGGAAGCGCCGCCAGCTGCCCGCCCCGTCGACGCGGGCGGAGTCGTACAGGGCCTGCGGGACCGACTGCAGCGCGGCGAGAAAGACGACCGCCTCGAACCCCAGCCCCTGCCAGACGCTCACGATGACCACGGCGAAGAGCGCGGTCTTCGTGTCGGCCAGCCAGGCGTGCCCATGCAGCCCGAAGAACGACAGCACGGCGTTCACGATGCCCTGGTCGTTCAACAGCATCTTCCAGACGATGGCGACCACGACGAGCGAGGTCGTGACCGGCAGGAAGATCGCCGTCCGATAGAAGGCGCGGCCCTTGACTCGCTCGTTGAGCAGCAGGGCCGCGCAAAGCCCCAAGCCGGGGCCGATCGTCATGCCGAGCAGGACGAAGACGACGGTGTTCCTGAGCGCCTGCAAGAAGCGCGGGTCGTGGAACAGGGCCACGTAGTTGTGCAGGCCGACCCATGTCGGCGGGGTGATGCCGTTGTAACGCGTCAGACTCCAGTAGGCCGACAACGCCATCGGCACCAGCAGGAACACCGTCGTCGCCAGCATCGCCGGCGCGATCAGCGTGTACGCCGTCAGGGCGCGACGCAGTCGCGGGCCTCTGCTCGGCGCCGTCATCTCACCCTCCGCACGCGGATCGCGCCCGTCCTCGTCGCCGTCAGATCACTGGCTGCCGGCCAGCAGCGAGTTCGTGCGGTCGGCGGCGCCGTTGAGAGCGTCGGCGGCCGACTGATTGCCGAGCAGCGCCGACGTGACTCCGTCGGTGATCGCCCTGTCGATCTCGTCCCAGGACTGCACGTACGGGTAGGGCTTCGCGGTCGCCATGGCGTCGAGGAACACCGCGAACGGAGCCTGGCCGCCGAAGTACGGATCGGGCTTGGTCAGCAGCGGGCTCTTGAGTGCCGCGGTCGTCGCCGGCGCCGCCCCCGCGTACTTGAAGACACCGAGCTGCTGCTCCGGCGTCAGCAGGAACTGGGCGAAGGCCCAGGCCGCCGCCGTGTTCTTCGCGTTCACCGGGATGCACAGGCCGGTCCCGCCGAGGTAGCTCCCGGGCTGCTTGCTGATCGGCGCCGGGGCGACCGCCCACTCGCCTTTCTGCTCGGGCGCGCTGGACTTGAGGATGCCCATCATGTACGGGCCGTTGAGGAACATCGCGATGCGCTGGTCCTTGATGCCGGCGATGCCCGTCGAGTCGCCCTGGTCGGGGCCCCAGTAGACCCCGGTGCCGTCGTCGAGGAAGCTCTTCATGTACTCGAGCGCCGACACGCCCGCAGCGCTGTTGAACACAGCCTTGGTGTTGCCGCTGTCGAGGATCGAGCCGCCGTTCTGGTACAGCAGCTGGGCGAAGTGGAAGGTGTCGGGCAGCACCTGGAAGCCGTACTTGGTGAGCTTGCCGCCGCTGCTCTGCGCGATCTGCTTGGCGGCCGCCGAGAACTCGGCCCAGGTCTTGGGCACGGCGATGCCCTTCTGCCGGAAGAGGTCGGCCCGGTAGTAGAGCGCGTAGGCGTCGAAGTCGTACATCATCGCGACGAGACGGCCCTGGTAGGTCATCGCCCGTAGGGCGCCCGGCGTGTACTGCGAGTCGATCGGCGTGCCGTTGAGCTGACCGCCCGACAGCTTGGAGACGTCGGCGAGCACGCCCTGCGCCGCATACGTCGGGACCCAGGTCATGTCGAGCGTGGCGATGTCCGGTGGGGCGCCCGACGACACGCCGACCGAGAACTTCTGCTGAAACGTGTCCCAATCCACCGCCTGGTAGTTGATCTGCAGGCCCGGATGCAGGAGTTTGAACGCCTTGATCGCGGGTTTGATCGGGGTGGCGGCCCCGTAGTAGTCCCAGACGGTGAGCGTGCCGGTCAGCTCGGCAGAGCTGGCCGTCGCCGCCGGCTTCGACGAGCCGCCGCAGGACACGGCGAGCAGGACGACGGCCGCCAGCACGGCGAGCCCGGTGATGCGCGACCCCTTCATGATGACCCCCCTCAGGTAGCTTTCACTGATGATCCGGATGCAGCGCATCGAGGCGCGACCCTCGCGCGTCGACGCGGTATCGCGCGCGGTCGCCGCGCACGATGGCGCGACAGTACTCGACCGGCGTGTCGTCGCCGGCGTAGGCGACGAGCTCGATCAGCAGGGCCGGGCGGCGCGGGGACTGCCCGAGCAGCTCGGCCTCACGTGCGGTCGGCAGGATGGGCTCGATGGTCTCCTGACCGCGCACCGGCAGGGCGCCGTAGTGCATAGCCAGCAGCTCGTACAGCGAGCCGCGTTCGAGGTCGGCGCCGGCGAGGTCGGGAAACCGTGAGATCGGCAGATGCACCTGCTCGAGCAGCAGCGGACGACCGCCGACGCTGCGCACGCGCTCGATGAACAGCGTCTCCGCGCCCGGCGCGATGGCCAGGGCGGCGGCGACTTCGGGACTCGCCTTGGCCGCCGTCGCCGTCACGAGCTTCGTCTCGGGATCGAGCCCACGCTCACGCATCTCGCGCGTGAAACTGGTCAGGGCGGTGAGGTCGCGCTCGAGCGGAGGCGCGGTGACGAATGTCCCGCGACCGGGACTCCGCTCGATCCGCCGCTCGCGGCGCAGCTCGTCGAGCGCACGGCGCACGGTGATCAGGCTGCAGCCGAAGCTCTCGGAAAGCTCGCGCTCGGTGGGGAGACGGTCGCCCAGCGCCCAGCGCCCCGCGTCGAGCGCGTTCCGTAGCTTGAGGTAGACCTGGTGGTGCAAAGGGATCGGGCCGCGCAGCAGAGCGCCGGAGAAGCGCCTCGCCTCAGTGCCGCGGGCAGAGCGGCTTGCGTCGATGGTATTGACAGTGTCGAGCGACTTGTTCATATTCTTATAATCATGATGGCGACAACGACCAACGATGTCAAGGCCGACCGGCGATGCGTCGCCGGGCCGGCTGCCGCGGCGCCCGTGGGACCCGTCTTGGCAATCGACATCGGCGCCACCTGGACCCGAGCCGCCGTCGTCCTCCTCACGGGCGAGGTTGTCGCCCGTCAAGCCGGGCCCACGCCCTTCGACGGCACGCGGCGGCCGTGGCAGCCGGGACGACCCCCGTCGCGGTCGGCGTCGCCGCCATCGGACCGCTCGACGCTCGCGCCGGCCGACTCCTGGGCCCGCCCAACGTGGGGCCCGGCTACCGTGATCTCGACCTGGCCACGCCGCTGCAGCGGCGGTTCGACCTGCCGCTCTACCTCGAGCGCGACACGAACGTCGCTGCGCTCGGCGAGCGCGCCTTCGGCGCCGCCCGTGGCGTCGACGACTTCGTCTATCTCACGATCTCGACCGGCGTCGGCGGGGCGATCGTCTCGCACGGACGCCTGTTCCTCGGCGCCACAGGCTTCGCCGGCGAGCTCGGCCATATCCCCGTCGCCCTCGACGGTCCCGCCTGCGGCTGCGGAGGCGTCGGGCACTTCGAAGCACTGAGCTCGGGTACCGGCATCGCACGGGCAGCTCGCGAGGCTGGGCTCACGCCGCCCGCGGGCGCGGGCGTGCTGACGGCGGCCGGCGTCGCCGGCGCGGAACGCGCCGGCGACGCCCGCGCGGCCGCCGTCATGACCCGCGCCCGCCAGGCATTTGCCGCGGCTGTGGTCGGTATCGTCAATGCCTTCAATCCGCGCCTCATCGTGGTCGGCGGCGGTGTCGCCCGCGCCGAAGGTGACCGGCTGTTCGGTCCGGCGCGCGAGGCGATCGCCGCCCAGGCGCTGGCGCCGGCGGCCGCGGCGGTCGAGCTCGTTCCGGCGGCGCTCGGCGACGACGTCAGTCTCGTCGGCTGCCTGCCTCTCGTTAACGGCGGCGGGCAGCCCATCGCCGCCGCACTGGATCGCGTGTCATGATGACCGCCAAGGAGAACGCGCCGGCCTAGGCCGGCGCAGGGGTTCGGAGGGAGTATGGCGTCCGTCAGCTTCAGGGCCGTGAACCGGATCTTCCCTGGCGGACAGCACGCCGTCCGCGACTTCGACCTCGACGTCGCCGACGGCGAGTTCGTCGCCCTCGTCGGCCCGTCGGGCTGCGGCAAGACGACCGTTCTGCGCATGACCGCCGGGCTCGAAGATATCTCCTCGGGCGAGATCCTCGTCGACGGCGCGGCCGTGAACGACGTAGAGCCCAGGCGGCGCGACGTGGCCATGGTCTTCCAGGAGTATGCGCTCTACCCGCAGATGACGGTGTTCGACAACATCGCCTTCTCGCTGAAGCTTCGCAAGCTCGATAAGGCCGAGACCCGCTCGCGTGTCATCGCCATGAGCCGGACGCTGGACATCGAGGAGCTGCTCGAGCGCAAGCCGCGGGCGCTGTCCGGCGGGCAGCGACAGCGCGTGGCGATGGGCCGGGCGCTGGTGCGCGATCCCAAGGTTTTTCTCATGGACGAGCCCCTGTCCAACCTCGACGCCAAGCTGCGCGTGCAGATGCGTCACGAGGTCTCGCGCATCCAGCGCGACCTGGGCACGACGACCATCTACGTGACACACGACCAGATCGAGGCGATGACGATGGGCCACCGCGTCGCTGTGATGCTCGACGGCGCGATCCAGCAGGTCGACACGCCCCAGGTTCTCTACGACCGGCCGGCCAACATGTTCGTGGCCGCTTTCATCGGCAGTCCTGAGATGAATCTGATCCGCGCGAGACTCGAACGCAACGCCGAGGGCTTCACCTGCCTGGTGGGCGGTCAGCGCCTCGCCCTGCCCCAAGAGGCGGCTCGGAACGCGGCCGGCCTCGAATCCTTTGCCGGCCGCGAGATCGTGCTGGGCTTGCGGCCCGAGGCGCTCGAGGACGCCACTCTCGTGCCCGAGCGGGCCCGGGCCGGGAGCACCTTGCGCGGGGAAACGGTCGCGGTGGAGATCCTGGGCGCGGAGCGCCTCGTGCAGATGGTCTTCCCCGACGTGAGGGTCCTGACCGGCGACCTGCTCGAGGCCCACCGGAAGAGCGGCGAGGACGAGGGCGGGCGGGCCTCGACTGCGCGGCCGGACTCGATCGTCGTCGGGCGGTTCGGCCCCGCATCGCCGGCCGCCGTCGGGGCCGCGCTCGAGGTCGCTGTCGACATGGATCAGGCCCACCTGTTCGATACCGACACGCAACTGCCCATCTGACTTTCACCCCGCCCCCATTTGGGCATGACGGTCGCGCTGCATCCGTGACCTGGGCGCGCCGCAGCCGGCTCGCCCGCACGGCCATGGGCCCCCAGGGGCGAGGTCCTGGCCCTGCGTTGGTATTCGGGATCGCCCCCGTCGGGGCAGACCCACGGCGCACTGCTGGCCTGCCATGGCACCAGCTTGCCGAGGCTGGTCGCCCAAGCGATTTCCGCCAGCCGCCAGCCTGCTGGAGGTCTTGGACACATGTGCTGGCGCCAGAAGATAGCACTGAGCGGCGTGTTCTTACCACGACCCGACTAGATGCCGACATGGCGATAGCTTCCGCCCCGCCGACAGCCTTCGGTTTGAGGATGCATAGACCCCTCATCCTAAGGTCGTTGCTTGGACCACCTGATTCCCTCAGGCGGAGAAAGCGCATAGGGTGAGGCATCTGTTTGCGCTGTGCCATCCGTCCTAAGCAGCGCATTGGAGAGGAGCGCGCATCGTTGTTTCGACCGTCGCCGCAGACAGGCTCGTGAGACGAGGAGTACACGTTGGCTCAAGGTAAAGTGAAATGGTTCAGTGGCCAGAAAGGCTACGGCTTCATCGAGCAGGAAGAGGGCAAGGACGTGTTCGTGCACGTCAACGGCCTCGCCCCGGGAGTCGCAACCCTTGCTGAGGGCCAGACCGTCGAGTTCGAGGTGACCGAGGGCCAGAAGGGTCCGCAGGCCGTCAACGTGAAGCCCGCCTGAGGCAAGCTCGCAACGCGCCCGCTGGGCCGGCTTTGGCCAACCCAGCGGGCGCTTCTCGTTGTCGCCGCCAGTCTGGCTGGGCTCCTTGTGCCCTGCCTCGAGGAGCGTAGACTGGATGGGCTTCACGAGGACTTCCGTCCGCCGCTGCGGTGTGGCTGCAAACCATGCGCTGCGAGATCCGCGAAGCCATCCGCCTCATCCCAGTAGAGGAGTAGAAGAAAAGACCTTGCGCGACATGCCAGAAGAACGCCAGTCAAGCGAATCGCCGGAGCTGAACATCGACGAGGTCAGGAAGCTGGTCGCCGAGGGTCGCGAGCAGGGGTACCTGACGAGCGACCACATCGCCGACGCTCTCCAGGACGTCGAGCTCACGACCGACCAGATCGACAACCTCCTGCTCCTCTTCAACGACCTCGGC
>PKYG01000078.1 GCA_003132585.1 Actinomycetota bacterium | reverse complement strand
ACCAACTCGCGATGCCAGCGCAGCAGCGTCTGCGCTGAGATCGGGAATGAGTGCCAGCGTTCTCGCCTCAGCAGTCTGCTGGCCGCCGCCAACACCACCTTGTCACGACGCCGCAGCGGCATCCGTCGGCCCCTCCCAAGCACGCGCAGTTGATGGCGTAGGACCAGGATCTCGATCTCACGCGCGACGTCGTCGCCCTGGCTGCCTCGGGTGAGCAGACTCAACAGGCGGCGGACGGCGAAATAGACTAGCGATAGCAGCATCGGGCACTCCAGGGGGAGTTGGATCGGAGCTGGCGATCCTACTGGAATGAGCTGCTCAGGCGCGCGTGTCGCGACTTTGCGAACCTCTCAGGCCCCGGAAGGCTTGCCCGGTTGCGGCGCTACTCTGTCGTCTTGGGCGCATCGTCCGCCGGCGGGGTCGCCGTCTCTACCGCAGCCGGCAGCTGCGCGCTCGCGGGCTCTTCGTTGATGCTGGCGATGCTTCCGCGAAATTCGCGGATGCCCGAGCCGATCCCTTTCCCGAGCTCCGGTAGACGCTTGGCGCCGAAAAGCAGGATCAGGATGGCGAAGAGGATTAGCAGGTGGACGGGGCTGAGCAGGCCTTCAGGCATGATTGCCTCCAGACGTTGGAGTGGTTGCGGGGCTGTTCATCATGATGCCCGGCGAGTCCCCTACGCGACTCCCTCCTCAGCCGGTCCTGTGCCCTCGAGCTCGGCGATGAGATCCTGGATCGCTTCCATGTCCACATTGAGGTAACCCTTGGTGATCTTGAGGACACCGCGGTAGAAGCGGGTGGTCAGCATCTTGTTCGCGAGATCGGCAAGGGCATCGAACCACGACAGTATGTGGTCCTCGATGAAGGTCGCCTGAGCCTTGAGGAGTCCGATGGCACGCCCCTGGTCCCGGGCATCCAGCGCCTCAACGGTGCGATCACAGAGGATCGCGAGGAACTCGAATTCGAAGGAGATGTGGTCCTCCGGCAGATCCACGCCCTCCCTGAGCTTGATCGCCGCCTGCTTGTAGGTGCGATACACCTCGTTGCGCGGCTCCTGCATGAGCAAGCCGGACTCGCTGCGGAACACCGACTCGTACGGAACCGCGGAACGACCCTCATAGGCCTGCGCTCCTACGAATGTCGACGTGAAATCGACGGCGAGCTCCTGGCGCGTGCCCGTGTTCCTCTTCCTGAGATAGCGCCGCATGTCGTCGAAGCCGGCGATGAGGAGCGGCTCGTCCGCACCGAACGCCGAGAAGTCCGCCTGCGCGAGCGAATCGATCTGCTCTTGTGTGAGCGTATTCAAGTACAGGCTCGATAGAGTCCTGTAGAAGAATGATCGGTTCTTCAGAACCTCGATCAGTTGGGCGGTGTCTGCCATTGCCATCCTCTCCCTGTCCCGGGTGCTTCTTGAACGCGAGCGTATCCTTGTCGTGGAAGCGTGGTCCACCAAACGCCCTATATCCGATGGACCGCCACCCCCAAGAGCTTGTTCATCTTGTCCTCTAGCGAGACGTAGAGCGGCTCGGCTTCATGCTGTCTGCGTTCGATGAGCATCCGGGTACTGAGGTCGCGCACCAGTATGCGCTCGGTGGGGACCGGCGCGAGTGACAGCGCCTTTCGCTCGCACATCTCCACGCACAGGCCGCATTCAACGCACGTGCCCTCCTGGCAGGTGATGCGCAGCAAACCTCCGTCTCCGTCCTCCTCGATCCCGAGCGCCCCACTCGGACAGATCCGCCCGCACATCGCACAACCATTGCAGCGCGTACGATCCAGCTGGGGAGCCATGAACGGGCTGCGGGCCCCTGGCGGCGCCGACCCCTCCGGCACGAGCGCCCGCAGTGATGCGAGCAGCAGTTCACGCTTCAGCGGGACCTGACCGGGATTCTCACGGCGCGACTTCTCTTGTTTCGCTCCCGGCTCGGGCAGGAAGACCGTTACGGCCTTGGCCGCATAGTCCCTGCCGCCCTTCCGAAGAATCTCGAAAAGCCCTCGCCGCGTGAGCCCCACAGGCGGTGTGGCTTCGGACTCGGGGATTTCGAGCGCTTCCCCGAAATCGATCCGGCCGGGCACTGCGAACAGCTCGAGGACTCGCCGAGCATCGGCAACGACTGACGACACCTGCGCCACGAGGTGCCCTTTCACACAGTCGTCGCACGCCCCAGCGCACAAACGTACCGAGACGGCGCCCCTGGCGAAGGCGAAGAGCAGGAGGGACCGATCAAGCCGCGCGAGGCAGTGCAAGGTGACTATGTCGGAGCCGAGTGAGGAGACCTGTGCGCAAGCGATCGTGACGCGGTTGGTACAAGCGGCGCTCGTCGCGATCATCTGGAGGAGCGCCGGATCCGTCGGCTTCAGCGGCTCCAACGCGCCCGTGGGACAGACGGAGGCGCAAGCCCCACAGTCGATGCAGCCCAGAGCGTCGAGCTGCGGGCCGTCAGCGGAGACGCTGATCGCGTGCGTCGGGCAGACCTGCACGCACCGGGAGCAGGTCGAGGCCTGGTGATGGCGATGCGTGCAGTGCTTGGCGCAGATGGCGACCGCAGGGGTTCTGAGCGCCTCGGCGAGCCCTATGATTTGGCCGATACTCGGCATGGCTCCTCTTCGTTTGCTGGATCTTTCGAAGCCCTCTTCTTGGCGAAAAAGGGGAAGGTGATGGCGTGCACGGGGCACACGTCGGCGCAGTCCCGGCACTTTGTGCACTCTGAGAGCGGCTGCGACAGATCGGCGTCGTGCAGATGGATCTCTTCGAAACAGGCCGTCTTGCAGGCGTTGCAGTCCACGCCCTTCGAAGTCACGAGGCAGACCTCTTCGTCGATCTTCGGCCGAACGAAGATGTTGAGGCTGCTCATCAGTGACAGAAGCGCTCCGAGCGGACAAACCTTGCGGCACCACGAGCGGAAGACCGTGAGCTCGAGCACGACCATCGCGGGGAAGACAAGCAGCGACCACGAGGGCTCGTCGAAGTGGAGCAAACGCCACAGCACCGCAAGTGTCCCGAACGTCAAGCCGATCGGGCATACGAGGCAGAACACGGGAAACCCGAAGATGGCCGTGGACAGGAGCGCCCCGCCGAGCACCCAGTGACGGGAGTCGATCTTGAGCCGTGAGGTCTTCGCCGCGGCGTGCGGACGGCAACGACCCGCCTCGGCTTGGTCGACGGTCGGCGCCTGCACGCCGATGCCGGGACGATGGAACCAGCGTCGCATCACCGGCATCGGGCAGATCCAGGCGCAGAAGACGCGGCCGAGAAAGACCGCGATCACGAGCACCACTACGAACGAGATCAGCGCGACCGGCACGAGAGCCTTGCTCCCGAGCAGGACCTCGATCGACCCGAGCGGACACACGGCGACGATCGACCTGTAGCCGAATGCCGACACAGTGCCGGTCCCCGTCCTCAACAGCAGGCCGGCGACAATGAGAACGGCGGCGGCCGCGATCGTCAGCCTTCGCAGCCTGGAGGCCCTGGTCTTCACAATGCGCCTCCACTCTTGCTCGGCACGACCTCGATACCGCGCGAGGTGCCTCCTATGTAGGAGCGGGCCGTGAGAGCGGGACAAACGTACACGCAAACGCCGCACCCGTTGCAGACATGCTCGTCCACGATCGGGCGGCCGTCAGAGTCTTGAGACACGGCCCCGTAGGGGCAGGCCTTGAAGCACACCGCGCAGGTGCCGCCGCTCCAGGCGATGCAGCGGTCTTTGTGCACCGACGCCGACCCGGTCCTGATGTCGGGTACGCGCACGGTCGCGCCCGCGAAGCTCGCCTCAGTCGTGCGGTAGGCCGTCAGGGCCTTTGTGGGGCACACCTCGGTGCATTTGCCGCAGAACGTACATTCTCCAAGGTGGAACTTCATGACAGGCGTACGCGCGACTGCGAACCCATCCTCCACCTCCGCGATTCCGATCACTCGTGTAGGGCAGATGCTCCTGCAGCGGTCGCACTTCAAGCAGCGCGAGATGAAGGATGCCTCGTCCTGACCACCCGGAGGGCGCAGGAGCTCTCTGCCCGAGAAGACCTTTGCCACTCCTCCAAGTCCGGTCATGACGGCGAGACCGGCGACGGCTCCAAGGAAGCCTTTTCGGGTCATCATCGGCGTTTTCGGTTCGGCGTCCAAAGCGCCGTGGCCTCGCTTTCTCTCTCCGTGTTCGTTACCGCGAATCGAACGCCGAAGCTCTGTCGGCGCCTCCACTCTCACCGAGGAGGAGGAGCGGGGAGCGGCCGTCGCAGCGGTCGCCTGCCCTGCTCGCTCCTCCTCGGGTGACGCCGATCAGGTGATCGGATTCATCAGCGGAGCTTCATCCCGGAATGGCCCTGCTAAAGGCCGCCAAAGTACTGCTTGACGCCCGAGCCGAGGGTGAACATCAGGGCACGGAAGGCGATGCCGCCACCGAGCACGGCCGCCAGAGCGATAGCTGCACTGGTGAAAGGTGAAAGCCATCCCGCCTTCTGCGAGCGAAGCAGCCACGACAGCACCACCGGAACCAGCAGGCCGCAGAGTACCAGGCCGATCCAGAACAGCGCTGCCAGATTACCGGACAACACACGGTCGGCCGAACGGCTTGCATCGGCAAACGGAGCCGAGCTCAGGTGTGCCACGTAGGCGATGATCAGCACGAGCTCGACCGCGAGCGAGATCAGGGTCGCCCAGGCGGCGCGTCTGGTCGTCCCCACTTCCTTCTTCTGCGCCGCGAAGAGGCTCAGGGCACAGCAGCCCATGACGGCCGCCGTCGCCATATAGAGCAGCGGCAGGATGATGGTGTCCCACGCTGGACGCGAGGCCATGACGTAGGTGTGGCCGACCTGGAAGGAGAGCACCACGGCAGGCACTGCCGTGACCGTCGCCTCTGCCCTCCGCGAGGAGTCCGACGAGCCACGTGCGAGCATGACCATGTAGACCACGATGCCGAGGCCGGCCAAGCCCATGAACACAAACTCGAGGAAGATTCCTGAGGTCGGGTGGTTGAGGGCGTTGAAGATCCTCTCGGGATGCCCGAGGTGCAGAACGCTTGAGATACCGCCGACGATGAGCGCCGCGAGCGCCGTTGCTGCGGCGGGGAAGCGGACGGCCTCAGCCCTGTTCCGCCATTCGGTCACGACGACAGCGACGAAGAGTCCAGCGCCGAGCCCCGCGAACAGGCTGAAGAATACGAGGGTCCACATGACTGTCATCTCTAACTCTCCCTCCACGTGGCGGTCTCCTGGCGCAGGATGTAGTGCGTCGACGGGTGGTTCCCCTCGTCGGGCAGCGAGTGGACGTTCTCCGCTCCGGCGGCCGCGATGACCTGCGACACGTCGCTGTTCGGGTCGTCGAGGTCGCCGTAGGAGCGGGCGCCGGTGCAGCAGTTGTGCACGCACGCAGGCTTCTCACCGGCGCTCGTGAGCTGCGGGCAGAGCGTGCACTTCTCTACGACCTTCTCGGCCTCGTTGTACCAGCGGACGCCGTAGGGGCAGGCCATCATGCAGTACCTGCAGCCAAAGCAGACCGCCTTGTTGATGAGCACGATGTTCGTCTTCTTGTCGCGATAGGAGGCACCCGTCGGGCACACCTTCACGCATGGCGCATCCGCGCATTGCTGACACTGCATCGGCAGCGCGTACTGCTCGATATCGGGGAACGTCCCTGTCGGACCGACGATCAGGACCTTGTTCCAGTACACCCCGAGGTCGATCTTGTTCTGCATCTTGCAGTGGACTTCACAGGAATGACATCCGGAGCAACGATCGAGGTCTATGACAAGGCAGTTGTGCATCAGAACACCCACTTCGTGTTCGGCTCATTCTGGAGCGTCGGCATGAACGGCTCGAACTGCTTCGCCTCGGTCCAGATGTTCGGTGGCGGGCCGTCGGCCTTCGCGATCTTCACGGTGAAGCCACGGTTCGTGTAGGAGCCGAAGACCTCGTTGAAGGGTGCGGTGTTCTTGGTGAGGATGTTGACGTTGCACTGTGTCCAGCCGCCGTCGATCTTCTTCTGCGAGCTGTCGAAGGCCTCCGGGTTCCAGAAGCGCTCCATCCAGATGACGCCTGGGTTGAGGCCTTCAGTGAGGTAGGCGCGGCTCGTGATCTCGCCGCGGCGCGATGAGATCGTGACCCAGTCGTCGTTCTTGATGCCGTGCTTGGAGGCCGTCTTCGGGTTGATGTTCACCGGCGGCACCGGGCAGATCTCGCGCGAGAACGCCGCGTGACGCATGGTGCCGTGATGGAAGTACGGCAGCCTCCCGGACGTGAGCACCAGCGGGTACTCGGTGTCCGTGAGCGGGCTCTCGGCCGGCTCGATGTGCTGGCAGATCGGCGAGTAGTCGCCGTTCTCCGAGGGCGGCAGCTCCTTGGGATACGTGAAGGGATAGCCGGTGCGGCCCATCTTGATGAGCAGGGAGGCGTATACCTCGCACTTGCGGGACTCGGTCCCGAAACCTGCCGGCAGACCGTCATCCACGATCGCGAGATGCTGGCCGTACAGCCAGTACTGCTCGTCCGGCACGACCTTTGGGACGTACTTGTCCTGGTTGGCGAGCAGGTCGTCCCACGACTTGGCCCCGAAGGTGGCCACGGCCGCTTGATTGACGGCTTCCTGCGACTCCTCGCCGCCGATGAGGTACGGCGGCATCTTCTTGCCCCAGATCTCGCCGGCCTTGTCCAGGACCTTCTGGGCCGGGAGGCCGTTTGAGACCGTTTCTCCGAGGTGAATGACAGGGGTCGTCATGAACTGGTAGTTCATCTGAGCCATGGGCACGCCGGCCCACTCGAGCCACTCCTGGATCGGGAAGACCAGGTCGCAGGCTTCGACTTGGAACGAGGTCATCATCGGATACTGGCCGGAGATGAAGTCAATCTCCGGGATCACCTCGTACCACGACTTCGCGTTGCCGAGCATCGCGAGCTTGTTGCCCGACATGTCGAACCAGACGCGCGGCTTGTAGGGCTTGCCTGTCCTGATCGCGTCGAGGACGGACGGGATGTGGGAGTGGTTCCACGAGAACAGGCCCTTGTGGTTTCTTATGCCGAGGCGGTCTTCGAAGAGCTTAAGCTGCCACTTCTGCGTCGCCTTGTCGGGGAAGGCGGCGATGCGGGCGGCGTTCTCCTCGGGGCTCATGCCGACACCGGCCCCGACGCCCCACATCATGCTCAGCAGGCCGCCGAAACAGTTGTGGAAGGTCACCGGTCGCGTCTTGGGAACGGAGGTCGGTCCCTGCTGGGTGAGCGTGACGCCGGGCTTGTTGACGTAGCCCATGATCATGTCGAGGCCCATGAGGCCCAGCGGGGTCTGGGATGAGATCGGGGTCTGGTCGAGCGCTACCCCGTTCGCGATGCCGGCGACGTCGGTGTCCGTGTAGGTCCTGATGGCCGCTTCGATCTTCTTGGGATCGAGCCAGCAGATCTCGCCTGTCTTCTCGAGCGTGTAGGGATCGGCCGCTTCCTTGTAGATCTGCCCGGCCGTCTTGGCCTGCTTGCCATTGATCTTCGCCGTGGCGAAGATCTCCGGGTCCACCGCGGACTTCTTGGGCAGGCTGAAGGCGAAGGGCTTCAGCGACTTGGTCTTGTTGTCGTAGCAGACGTAGACAGGCGTGTTGGCCGGCGTCTTGGCGACGTAGTCGGGCCAGACCTCTTTGGCCTCATAGGGAAGCTTGGTATCCGGGTTGATGAAGAAGGGCAGGTTGGTCCAGTACTTCGTGAACTCCTGGTCGTAGAGCGTGTTCTCGAAGATGTAGCGGAACCAGGACAGCGCGAGCGCGCCGTCTGTCGCGGGACGGATGGGCAGCCACACGTCGGCCTTGGCAGCGTCCGGCGAGAAGTGCGGGTCGATGACGACCGTCTTGCAGCCGCGGGCGCGCAGTTCTGCTATGGCGCGCCCCGACTCTGACGTTTGGCTGACGCCCGGCTGAGCCGCCCACAGCACGAGGACCTTCGTGGCCTTCTTGTACTCGTTCCACGGTTCGACGCAGCTGTTGTCAGCGATGGACTGGTTGTCGCCGCCGTACATGTACTGGGCCATGGCGTACCGTGGTAGGTAGCACTGCGCGCAGCCCGGCTCGAACGTCGTCGGTGCGCCGAAGGCCGACGGGAACGTGAGCGCCTGCATGAACGAGTAGGCGCCGCCACCCCCGACGGTTGCGAAGAACGAGTAGGGACCGTATTTGTCGATGGTCGTCGTGATCTGTGTGGCGGCGAGCGTGATGGCCTCGTCCCACGAGATCTTCTCCCACTTGTTGCTGCCGCGCGGGCCCGCCAGCTTCATGGGGTGAAGGACGCGGCGCGGGCTGTAGACGGTGTGGAGCTGGTTGAGCCCCTTGAGGCACAGGCTTCCCTTGTTGAGGGGGGCCTGCGGGTCACCTTCGAGCCATACGGCGACACCGTCCTCCAAGGTGACGATGCAGGGGCATGCCTGGATGCAGCCGTGACACGTCGTCTTGACCTTGTTCTTCTGGGTCGGTGAGGCGGCGAACGCCGGGTCAGCCTCGATGAGAGAACCTACGGTTGGCGCACTCATCGCAACGGCCGCACCGGTGACCGCTGCGACCTTGAGAAACGTGCGCCTGGTCATAGTGATTTCTTCTAGCACAGCTCTTCCCTCCTAGACCTCGCTGTGGGTCAGCTTTGCTATTACGACTCCCGGATGCTCTTCAGGATCGCTCTCCCTTCGTCGCTCAGCAGCCATCCCTCGTCCCAAACGAGCGCGCCGGCCTTCTCCAGGTTGTTCACGAAGTAGCTCGGGTGCACCGCGTCCTCGTCCTCCGTCACGCCTGACCAGCAGAGGCCAGACTCGTTCAGAAGATCCTCGATCTCCATGTAGGTGCGGGCGCTCGCGCAGAACTCGAGGACCCTTGCGAAGGTGTCCAGGTACTCCGGCATGGTGTCGAGAAGATCGAGGATCCGCCTGCGGGGATCGAGTTCGTCGAAGACTGCCACACCGGCTTCGGTCGTGACGAAAGCGTACGAAGCGACAAGGTCGTCGATCTCATCTTCCGACAGACCCGCCTTCGTGTCCTGGGTGACGATCTCGCCGACATCGTCGAGCTCGAGCCGGTCCAGGCCGCCGCCGTCAGCCAGGAAGCTGATGAGGCGATACTGGTTCTGGGTGGCGTGTTTGAATTCCGGGTAAGTCGCGATCTCCTGCTCGACGTCGGTGAGGCCCCGCCTCTCTCGGCAGAACCCGAGCGTCTTGTAGAGGATTTCGCGGTGGAGTGGCTGCTTCATGACCACCGCCATGACCCGCTCCGATGGTGCCGCGAGCAGTCCTTCCTCTTCGGGCTCGACTCCGGCATGCGCTTCATCGGCGCTTTCGTTGGTCGGCACGTCGGCAGATCGGCCTGTCGGCACCTCCTCGTGGAATGTTTGAAGAGAATCAGGCCTGGCATTCTCAATGCTCGTTGTCATCCGTTCTCCCTCTGTCGGGCGCAGATCGGCCCAGGGCTCCTGCGAGTTCGTGCCGATCTCCCTTTCTCCCGTTGGCGTCCTGTCAACAGTAGAGGGCCTTCTGTCGGGCGCCATCGCTCGGATTGCCTGAAAGCAGGGCTCGGGGCATCAACCGTTTTGGGTGATTGCGGCGATCAACCGCCTTGACCAAGGCGGGCGCATGCACTTGTCTCCATCATCTGAGATGAGATAATGCAAGCGTGGGTCGGTATTAATAGTGAGTCCTCAGGGCGATCGCTTCGCATGGGTGACGGAGTAGGATTGCCGCGGCCCCACGCTGCGAACTTGTCTTTCGACAAGTTCGCATTCCCTCTGCGCTTTCTCGGGTTCGGTCTCTACTGGGCTTGGATGACGACGTTCTGGACCGGCTGGGCGCGATCGCCGCTTGGAATGCCGACGATCGGACAGGCGACCACGGCAAGGATCGCAGTCCAAACGGCTACGGCCTTGGGATTTCTCGTCGCCGTTCTCTTTGCTCGTCGGCTGATGTCGTTCTCCGGCCAGAGGTTGCTCGTGCTGGGAGGAGCCGTCTTGGGGCCCCTCGGCACGATCGTCGCGACGCTCGGTCACAATCAGACCAACGGGGGTGCGCCTGTCTACCTCGTGCTCGCGTGGGCGTCTCTTGGTGTCTCCTGCGCTTGCATAACGCTGCTCTGGGGACAGTTCTACGCGTCTGTGGGCCTGAAACGCGCGAGCCTGTACACGCCGTTGTCCCTAGTTCTCGCCGTGATGGCGGGCTTCGTTCTTTCGAGCATGCAGCCTGTCGCCGCCGCCGTCCTAACAACGCTGCTGCCATTGCTCTCGGTCGGGATGTTCATGCTCGTCGCGCCGGAGGTGTCGCAGTCTCCAGAGCAGGTGACGCTTGATCGCCGTCAACCGGTCGGGGTGCTCTGGCGCATCGTCCTCGCAATCGGCGTCTACGGCACAACGCTCGGGTTCTACCTGCAGTCCTACGCTCGGGTTGGGCAGGGCAGTCCATCGCCGATGACGGGCAGACTTGTGGCCTTGGCCGTTCCGCTCGTAACCATCGTTCTGCTTCAGAAGAACAAATTCAGCGTGATCTTTCGGATCACGTTGCCCCTGACGGCGGCAGGTTTCCTGCTGCTACCACTGCTCGGCACCGATGCCAGCTGGATCGGTGTAACCATCATTGCAGCCGGGGGTACGTTCTTCGACATCTTCACCTGGATCGCGCTGTCCGAGATCGCACATCGCCGCGGGCTCTCACCCATCAGAGTGTTCGGCCTCGGCCGTGCGGCCAACGCGGGCGGTATCGCGCTTGGCTGGATGGGAAGCTACGTTCTTCTCGGGACCACCTCGGTGCACGCGTCTCCCGTGCTGGATTTCTCCGTCGCGATGGTATTCATACTGATCTTGACGACGACGTTGATCCTGAGGGAAGGAGATTTTCCCTCCGAGAAGGTCGTGCTCGCCGCCTCACCTGCCGACGATCCCGGTCTGCCTGCGGCTGAGACCCGCTCCACCGCCGGACGCTGGCGCCAGTGCTGCGCGAGGATAGCTCGTGAACGTGAGCTCTCGCCCAGGGAAGAGGAAGTCATGGTGCTCCTGGCCAAGGGCCATAGCAGCAAGCACATTGAAGAGGCGCTCGTGATCAGTTACCACACGGCAAAATCGCACGTCAATCACGTCTATAGAAAGCTCGACGTGCATTCCCGCGAGGAGCTGATCGACCTGGTCGAAAGACAGAAGCAGCCCGGACTGGCGTCGGGTACGGGATCGTCGGCCGGAGCAGGGGCCGCCGACGATACGCCGGGTGGACACCGTGAGAACACGGTCGCCGCACATCTCTACCGGTCATCTGCCCGGTGAGGTGTTGATTCTCACAACGTGATTCGCTGCGTGCGCTCGTCAGGGTCAAGGACGGGAGACGATCAGTCCGGCACTCGAAGTTGCCCGAGGTCGCTTGGGATGCCGACCCGTAGGAGGGGTGTCCCAGCAGGCGATTCGTTTTCGGACGATCACCTGCGACGGGTCGCCATCGTCGACGCGGTCAGGAGCTTGTTCCGGGGAAGGCGCGACGTGGCGGGAACAATTGCGGGAGGTTCGCGTCCTGACTCACCTCGGAGAGGCCGTGAGCCGCGAGCCCCAGCGGCTTGTCGACGAACTCATGGCCGCCGCGACGACAGTCGCCGGAGGCGAGCATGCAGACGACGCCGCAATCATCGCAGTGTCACTTGCGGCCCGACCTCGGTTCTCCTCGGGACTGGCGTAGATTCGGTCAAGGCGCCGATCTTGCCGCGGCCGTGCGGGCCGGCGGAAGTGGCAAACATTCTGCAAACGAACGCGCCGCCACGCACCGCTGCTTGCTGTCACTCGATAGCACTCAGGCCCGGAATTTCGCGCTCCAGAACGCTCTCAGTGGCACTTGCTGACACTCAGTACTAGTTAGACTCACGCCTTTGCACGGCGGAGGTCAGCGGTTCGAACCCGCTGCGGTCCACCAGCCCGTTTACGCTTGTTTGCAGGGATTTCGTGGTTTCGCGAAGTCGGCGGAAGGGCGCGAAAAGGCCTCTCTGCAAACCTTTTGCAAACGAACGGGTTGGCAGAAGGCGGCACTCGGTGACGCTCCGCAGCTCTTGATGCCACTCACGTGCTTCGTCGCGCGGGGCTCCACGAATGGTCACGCACCCCGTGCACGCAGACCGCATTTTCAGCGGTCCCACACGAGCGATGACGCCTCGGGGGAAGGTATAGGGTCTGCCCAAGGCCCACACACTCGTGATACTCATTGGCCGGGCGGAAAAGGACGCTGGATTGGGGGCGTCGATGGCTGACGTAGATCCTCAACACAAACCTGATTTGGCGCACCACGTCCGCCAGGGTGCGGCTTGGCTTTCAGCCAGCGCCAAGGGCGAGAATACCGCGGCGCTGTCGTATGCCGCACTTGAACTGCGCCTCGCCGTAGAGCACCTCGCCGTTTACTACTGGGCGACCTTACTTGATCGACGGCCCCAAGAGCACGAGCTGGTGACAGACATTGGCTCTTGCTGGCACTCGCTGACACTCGGCTAACCATAAGAGCGGAGGTCACCGGGCCGAGGTAGGGTGTGCGTATGGCTGAGAAGATGCCATCCGGTTTCGTCGTGCGCGACGTCGACATCGACGACGTCGACACCCTGGTCGACTTCACCATGCAGGAGGCTCGGGAGGCCGAAGGTCGCGAGCTTAACGAGGACACCGTCCGTCGCGGTGTGCTGGCCGCCTTCGGCGAACGGCCGGCGTCGCGCTACTGGGTCGCCGAGGGTCCGGGCGGGGCGATCGTCGCCATCATCTCAACGACCAACGAGTGGAGCGACTTTCGGGCTGGCGAGTACTGGTGGGTGCAGAGTCTGTTCATCAGGCCTGAGTACCGCCGCTCGGGCCTGCTCGAACTGCTTCTCGACCACCTTGCTGACGAGGCTCGTCGCCGTGGCGCCCTCGAGCTCCGCCTCTACGTCCACCAGGGCAACGAGCGTGCTGTGCGCGCCTACCGTCGCAGCGGCTTCCACGCGGTCCCGTACACGATCATGGCGAGGACGCTCGACTAGCTTTCGAATCACCCGCATCCGCCCGCATACCCGCGCACGACGACGTCTCCGTTGCCCTCGGTGGGCTCGGACGGCCGCAGATAGCCCCCCATACCGGAGAGCGCACGGAAGATACCTTCCGTGGGCTCGGAGAGGCACCCGGAGTGGTTGCGCTGCACCTGAAGTGGCGATAGGCCCGAGGCTGCTCTCATCCGGTGAGGTCAATCATGGTGCCGTGTACGTCCCGACAGACCAACCGTAGTCATTGGTCTCCGTTATCGTGTTCCCGCCAGAAACACTCGAATACCATCCAGTGGCGCTGTTCCACACTCCGCCAGAGACGCTGGCTCCTGGGTTAGTCGCCGCATTGTGAACGCCGCCACTTACGCAAGCGTATCCACCACCACTGGCGGTGTTGTATCCGCCGCCAAGAATGCTTGCGACATATCCGCTGGAGTCATTGCCCATTCCTCCCAGGACGGTCGCCCATTGCCCGCCCGCGCTGTTGCCCACACCACCTGCAACACTCGCGACGAGGCCTCCAGCGGTGTTCTGTCTACCCCCGCTCACGCTTGATTCATCTCCGCTCGCGATGTTGAGATAGCCGCCGCTCACGCTCGCGTAGGTGCCACTAGTCGTGTTGGCGCTGCCGGCGAGGAAGCCGCCGTAGCTCGGGAAGCTGTTGTCGTTGCCACAGACCAGGTTGTTGGAGCCAGAGCGGTAGCCGCTGAATATGGATTCCGGGTGGTCGTTCCAGCCGACGATCAGGTTGCCGAGGCCGGAGGTGTCGTCTTCACTCGTCGAACTCATGACGTGGACGTTGCAGCCCCTGAAGACGATATTGGGGCCGGCGACGTCGTTCAGCGTGTCCTGCGTCACGCTCACGTAGGGGGCCAAGGCGAAGAGACCGGCGTAGGCGGGGTTGCTGCTTGGATCGGGGCCGGCAGGCCCGGTATCACCCTGGGGGCCAGTGGCGCCGTTGTCGCCCTTGGGGCCCTGCGCGCCGGCAGCTCCGGTAGCGCCCGCGTCGCCCGCAGGACCTTGAGCACCGGTAGCTCCGGCGTCACCCTTGGGGCCCTGGAGTGCGGTCGGTGAACCCCAGCCGGTAGACGTCTTCGGGCCGTAGATCTGGTAGTCGGCTGTATCCAGATAGAGGTCGCCGCTGGCCCCGAGCGTCGTCGCCGGAGCGCCGCGACCGGTTAGGATCGTGTGCTTGGCTACGACCTGCGCCCGTAGAGCCTTGATCTGCGCGGTCTGGCTCTTCACCGTCTTCTGCAGAGCGGCTAGGCTCCTGGCGAGGCTCCTCAGCGTGGGTGTCGACGCCGAGGCGGCCGCCGGTATGAGCAGCAACACGCCGAGGACGATGAGAATGAGGACGACGAGCTTGCGCATTGTATCCCTCCGGTCCGACACGGCCGCCGCCCCGCAGCAAGGTGGCGAGGCGACCGATTTGTGTTCATTTTCTCGGCGATCGCCGTGGCCCTGCTTTTCCGGGCCTTTCCCTCGCGCTCTCGGCTCACCGCGGCCACAGATAGCCCTGACCATCTCGCAGCGCGGCGGAGATACCTTCCTCGGCCTCGGAGACGTGCTCGGAGAGACCGACCTGTGCAGCCCGCCAGCGCCAGGCTTCAAAGGACGCATGGACCGCATCTCGCGCTTCAGCAAGAACGCCGCACACCCCGACTTCGAGGGCTGGCTCGCGCAGGTCTGAGCGGGCGGCGTGGCGGCACCAGTGGCGTGTGACCCGTGCCAGGGAGCGTTCTCGATGCCGGAGATCACTCTGCCCGAAGGGTGCCGTCGAACCGTGGAGCTGGGAATCGGCGCGGTACCGGCCGCTGCGCTTGGTGTGGATCCCGCCACCCTAGTCTCAGATCTCTCCCAGTAGGATCTGCTGTCCCCAGCTCAGATCAGGCCGCATCTGCGACGGGCGGCGTTGCCATGATGGTCGACATGGACGGTCGTCCTATCTCGTTCCTCAGCCCCGCTGACGATGCCAGTAACAGAGGGATCAATGTGTCGGCGGGATCAAGCGCGACCGCGAGCACTCCCTAGTCGTTCACCGAGCTTGGGGGTCAAGGATGGCGGTTCTGCGAGTCGGAGATCGCGTGCTCTTCGAACAAAAGACCTGGCGCGTCGAGTCGCTAGGTCGCCGCGACTACCACCGCGAAGGCGACCGGATGATCGCCGAAGGTGAGCTCTATGCCACTCTGCTGCTCGAGGGCGAGCCGCCGGGTAGGCAGCCGCCCTACAGAATCGTCGTGCCAGAAGGCAAGTGGGATGAGGCTCGGCTGCTGAAGGAGTAGATAGCCGGCGCCACAACTGCAGTCACGCCGCAGGCCTCTTCCTGGCTTTCCGGCGCGCTCTCGCGCTCACTGCGGCCACGGACAGCCCCGACGGTCTCCTAGCGCGGCGGAGATACCTTCCTCGGCCTCGGAGACGTGGTCGGAAAGCGCGGACGGCGCTGACGCTTTCCGTCGGCTCCCCGTCCGGTTTCCTTCGGATGCTCCTTCTGCCACTGCATGCTGCGGCAGCTTGGACTGCAGAAACGCTGGTCGCTTCGGCTCGGCGTGAAGAACATGTTGCAGTAGCCACAGATTCTGGCTGGTCGGGTTCGCCCCGACATCTCCAGCGCGAAGTGCACGTAGATCGCTGCGAGCAAGTCATGGGGAAAGAGCGCGAGCTGGCCCTTGACGAGCGGCAAGATCGCCGGCGACACATGGCCGCGCATCGCCTCGTTGACCTCTGTGTGGACATAGAAGCGGGCGGGCTCGATCACGTCCTTGCCGTACTTCAAGCGGCGCAGCAGCCCCTTCTCCAGCCCGGGATCGCCGTCCACCGCGATGGTGTGGCCGTCACCCTGTTCTTCATCTCCCCAGACCAGCTGGACTCGCAAGGGCTTGGTGTTCCAACGGATGTGCTGGCCGAGCTTGCCGGCGGCATCAGCACCCTTGGAAGGACGACCATGCGAAGGAAGTCATCGACTTCGTAACTCTGGTCAGTGACAGACATCCGATGGTGGCCATGTTCCGCTCGGTTCTAGGCACCGGCTCAACGAGAATCACCTTCAGCCAAAGCACCATCGGTGGTGTGTATATCGAGGATGCCTACATATACCGGCTAGGCGGGTACGTTCCGCAGCCTCGCTGAACCTAGCTGACCCCCAATTCAGTGATGCGGGGGGCTCTCGAAGGAGGGCCGGGGAGGGGTCAGGTCGGTGCCACTGATCCCCTCCCCGCTTGTTCCACTGAGCCCTTTGACTGCCCGCGCATCTGCCCGCGGGACTTGCTTTCGGCGCTCCCTTCGCCTAGAGATCTCAGATAACGGATACTCACTGAATGTGGCCTTTTAGCAGGTGCTTTCGAGATACGGACGTGCCGAGCGAGACGCCTGTATCGGCACGTGATGGAACTGCAAAACCTCTGCCACAAGTTTCGCTGGCTCCGGAAGCTGGTCTACTTCAAGCTGTTGTGAAGGGCGCGTCGTTTGCCGCGTGTTTGCAAGGGCGTTGTTGCGAGGGCTGCGGGTGCGCCAGACGAAGCACTCTCACGCTCAGCCGGAAGCGCGGCGATGATCTCCGACCCATCGCGACCTACGTCCTCTGGGAGCGGAGGTCACTTTGCACCGATGCCGGGGAGTAGCCAGCTCTACGCTCGTCCGGGGGTGATTCCTAGCTGTTAGGCTCCGCCCCAGATCCTCGTCTGCAAACACTGCAAACACGGCGGGGCGCGTTGGAACTAATCTGATTGACGCGGGCCGAGGCACGGACCGGGCCCCTGGCGATCCCGATTGCCTCCGCCCTCCAGGAGCGGAGGTCATCAATACTGCAGGAGGGCCCTTCCTGTCGTTGTAGCTGTATAGACCAGCGACCGACAGGGAGGGTCCTCACACTCGAACCCCATATCTAGGGGGCACCGGCTAGGCAGCCTTGCGCTTCTGATCCGCGTTAGGCTTGAAGGCGGGCAGGGGCGCCGGCTTGGCGGACTTGGCGGGGGTCTGGCGCCGATCGGTGGCCATGGCGTAGACGGCGCCGCCGATGACGACCGCCAGCAGCAGGGCGATGGCGACGCCCGTGCCGCCGTGGCTCGCCGGGACCATCCCGATGGGCGTGCCACGGCCGCGGAACAAGGCGACCTGGGTGGTGTTGCCCTGGGTGGTGGCAACGCCAAGGATTCCCGCGTGGGGGACGGTGACGGTCGGCGCGGTGGTGGCCGTGTAGCTGGCCCCCTGCGCATCCAGATACGCGTAGGCCGGTGCGGCCGCCACTGCTGTCGCCACCATGGCAAGAACCAGAACGACCAGTAAACGCTTCATCACAGTCTCCTCTCGTATGCGTTTGGCATCTGTCGAGACGAGACTAGGCCGACAACGGCGGCCGGTCGTCACACCTTTCGGGTGATTGGTACGCCATTGCGGGCACGTCCGATACTCCGCCCTCACCCCGCGAAGGAACGCCGCGCCGCGCCGCGCCTCTTCCAGTGTGCCAGACGGCACGGGCACCCACTCTGCGCGGTAGAATCAGCTCGCGCGGTCTCGAGGAGGGAGCCGATGCCTCGGCAGGAGCCAGTGGTCGGGTGGCGGGGAGCTCAAGGGCAGTGAGCACCTGCCCCGCCTGTGCCGCCGGCTGCCCCGCTGGCGCGCGCTTCTGCCCGTCCTGCGGCGCCGCCCTGACCGCTCCGGCGCCACACGCCGTCGAGCGCAAGGTCGTGGCGACGATGTTCTGCGACCTTGTCGATTTCACGGCAATGAGCGAGGCCGCTGACCCTGAGGACGTCGACGCCCTCCTGGGACGCTACCACGATGCCGCCCGCGACTTGATCGAAAGCCATGGCGGCACCGTCGAGAAGTTCGTCGGCGACGCCGTGGTGGGCGTCTTCGGCGTGCCGGCTGTGCACGAGGACGACCCCGAGCGCGCCGTCAGGGCCGGCCTCCGCCTCGTCGAAGCCCTGGAGGGCATGACCCGCCCCGACGGCTCACGGCTTGAGTGCCGCATCGGCATCAACACGGGCGAGGCCCTCGTCCGTCTCGATATCGACCCCACCTCGGGACGCGGATTCCTTGCTGGCGACGCCGTCAACACCGCCGCCCGACTCGAGACGGCGGCGCCTCCTTCCGGCGTCGTAGTGGGTGCCTTGACCCACGAGCTCACCGCTCGTGTCGTCGACTATGAGGAGCTGCCGCCGGTCGTCGCCAAAGGCAAGACGATGCCCGTCACAGCGTGGCGTGCGCTGGCAGCGGTTGCCAGGCGCGGCATTGACATCCCCGTCAGCGATCTTACGCCTCTGATCGGCCGCGAAGCAGAACTCGCCTACCTGAATGCCACGTTCGACAAGGCGACCGCGCAGGCGGCGCCCCAGTTCGCCCTCATCGTCGGCGAGGCCGGCATCGGCAAGAGCCGCCTCGTACGCGAGCTCTACGCGCTGGTCGACGAACGACCGCAGATGACGATCTGGCGACAGGGCTACTGCCAGCCCTACGGCGAGGACGTCACCTATGGTGCCCTGGCGCAGATCGTCAAGGGCCATGCTGGGATCCTCGACAGCGACGAGCTCGACATCGTCGAGGCCAAGCTCGACGCCGTTCTACCGGGGGGTTCCGACCGGGAGTGGCTCCGTCAGCGCTTGCGAGCCCTGCTGGGTCTCGAGGCACCCGAGGCGGCGCGTGAGGAGAACTTCACCGCCTGGCTGCGCTTCTTCGAGGATATGGCGGCCAGAGAGCCGACCGTGCTCGTCTTCGAGGACCTGCACTGGGCCCAGGAGGCCCTGCTCGCCTTCTGGGAGCACCTTGCGACGCACGTGGCATCCGTGCCCCTTGTCCTCATCGGTACGGCTCGCCCAGAGCTCTTCGAGGGCCAGCCGGGTTTCGCCGCGGGTGGCATGATCTTGCGCATCGGTCTGGAGCCATTGCCCGCCGCCGAGACGGCGCGTCTGGTGTCCGGCCTGCTCGGGGCGACCGACGAACAGACCGCTGCCGTTGAGGGGGTCGTCGAACGCTGCGACGGCAACCCCTTCTTTGCTGAGCAGTCGGTGCGCCTGCTGGCCGAGTCGGTCACAGGCAAGGTGCCGAGCTCCGTGCAGGCGGTGATCGCCGCCCGCCTCGACAGCCTGACAATCGAGGAGAAAGGTCTGCTCGGCGACGCCGCCGTGGTGGGCAACGTTTTCTGGGACGGCGCCACGAGAGCCGTGGGAGAACGCCAGCCCGGGGAGCTTGAGGACCTGCTCTCAGCCCTCCTCGAACGCCAGCTGATCCGCCGACTGCGCGAATCCTCGCTGACCGGTGAGCGCGAGTTCGCCTTCGTGCACGCCCTGGCACGCGAGGTGGCCTACGGTCAGCTGCCGCGTGCCGCGCGGGCGCGCAAGCACGTCACCGCGGCCCGCTGGCTGCTCGGCCGCCTCGCTACTCGTGCAGGCGAACAAGCCGACCTCCTCGCCTATCACTTCACAACCGCTTTCGACCTGGCGTGCAGTCTGCGCGATGACAACCTCGTGGCTGCGGTGCGCGAGTCGGCCATCATCTGGCTGGGCGCCGCCGGAGACCGTGCGCAGCCAGTCGACCTCGCGGCCGCGCGCCGGCACTACGTTCGCGCCCTCGAGATCGCTGCGGCCGACGACGGCAGGCGAGCCACGCTGCTCCTCAGTCTGGGCGAGACACTCCTGGGCCTGGATGACGGCGCCGCTGCCGTCGATGTGCTGCAGGAAGCGGCGGCACTCGCGCTGCAGAGGGCCGACACCGGCTGCGCCGTACAGTCGCATCTTCGACTGTACCAAGCCCTGTGGACGCTTGGCCGGAGGCCGGCGAACGTCGAGGCCTTGGAGCAGGCGTTGGCGCTGGCTCGCTCCGGCCCGCCCTCGCGCGACTTGGTCGATGCTCTGGCGACGTGGTGTAGGCACAAGCTGAACGGAGTGGGCGACGCGGACGCTGCCCTCGCGGCAATCGACGAGGCCGTCGCCGTCTGCGAGCAGCTCAGCATCGAACCGACGGCCCATCTTCTGAGCCGGCGCGGCCAAACGCGGTGTTCACTTGGCGATGCCTCGGGGCTGGACGACTTGTGCCGGGCACGAGAGATCGCACTCGGTGGTTCCGAGCGTACATCGGGGTGGGGGCTGGGAGATTGCCTAGTAGCGCACGCCATCGGCGTCGATTGGGTCAAGGGGCCGAGAGTCTCTATAAGCACTATGCGCGAGGCAATCGACGTCTGCCAGCGTCGCGGCATCACCGGCTCGGCGCGGGCCATGCGCGCCATATCCGTGGAAACGCGGCTCTTCGGGGGGGACTGGGCCAGTCTCCCAGCGGACGTGAAGGAGCTGGATGCGGCCTTCTGCGGAGTCGACTCCTTGGACGCTCTGGCCGACAAGGCCGTCTGGTCGCTTCTGAGCACTTGGTGCGGGCGCAGCGAGGATGTGGAAGAGGCGCTTGCGGCTCTGGAACGCCTGCGCGGGAACCTTAACCGCGTGAGCGATCTTCACTGGGTTGCCTACGATGCGGTGGCGTCGGCTGCGGCCTACCTGGCTCTCGGCCGGCCGCAGGCGGCCGAGGCAGTGTTGCGCGAGTGGGCGGTCTCACCGCACACTGATATCACGGTCGGCTACGTCTGGATGCTGCCCGAGGCGCTACGCACGGCACTGCGCTGCTCGGGCGTCGAGCTGGGCGAAGAACTGCGCCACAGAGGCGGCGGGACCCTGCCGATTCACCTGGCCGTCAAGACAAGCGTCGATGCCCTGCTGGCCGAGTCGCACGGCGATTCCAAGGCGGCGGCGGTCTTCGCCGAGGCCGCCTCTCGCTGGCACGAGTTCGGCGTCCCCTACGAGGAGGCGCAAGCGCTGCTCGGGCAGGGGCGCTGCCTGGTGGCGCTCAATAGAGGGCCGCGCGCAGCAGCTCCGCTCGGCCAGGCGCGCGAGATCTTCGGGCGGCTCGGCGCTAAGCCGGCGCTGGCGGAGACTAACGAGCTCATGCGGCAGGTCTCGTCCGTCTAGCGAAGCAAACCGAACCCACCTTCCCGCGAACACCAACCCCGCGATAGACGCCTCCTCCTCTTCCTGCAGCCCCGAGGCGGCTTGCGAGTGGGTGTCCAGTGTGATCAAGACGGCGGCATACGCCATGCCTTGTTCGCCACGTGTTTGCGCGATCGCCGCTTGATGTCGCATCGGACAGTCGTCGAGATGACCGGTCAGGCGTAGAGACGCGCCTTGGGCCGCCCGCTGGCCTCCGCCGTCCGAGGGCGGAGGTCACTTCGAGAGCGTCCCCGCCAGCGGAATATCGGCGCACCAGGGTCACCCCTCTCTCGTGACTTCAAGGCAAGGGAAGCTGCTGTCGCGGCCTTCTGAGGGTCACCTAGCAGGATGCAGAACAAAGC